>DASVVU010000225.1:0-3782 GCA_036386395.1 Beijerinckiaceae bacterium
GCCTCGCGCTTGCGACGCCGAACGTCTGGTTCGTCGGCCGGCTCGCGACCTACCGCTACTACAACATGGACCAGATCGTCGGGCAGGCGCTCGCCACCTTCCGCCGGATCCATGAGGCCCTGCCGGTCGGCGCCGACACGACCGGGGTCCAGGTCGTGAAGGCGTCCGCGGCGCTCGCGTCCTGAGCGGTGAGCCATGTAGCATGAGTACGGATCGCAAACCGCTCGAGCTGTGGGGCGGCATCGAGTGCACCGTCGCCCGCATCGGCGACGACTATCGCGACCAGAGCCGCGAGACCGGCCATCACGGCCGCCTCGACGACCTCGACCGCATCGCGGCGCTCGGCATCCGGACGCTGCGCTATCCCGTCGTGTGGGAGACGGTTTCGCCGGATGGCGAGGGCGAGCCCGATTGGGGCTGGCACGACGAGCGCCTCGCCCGCCTGCGCGACCTTGGCATCCGCGTCATCGCAACCCTTTGCCACCACGGCTCGGGGCCGCGCCACACGAACCTCCTCGATCCGGGCTTCGCCGAAGGCCTCGCCCGGCACGCGGCGCGCGTCGCCGAGCGCTACCCCTGGATCGACCTCTACACGCCGGTGAACGAGCCGCTGACAACGGCGAGATTCAGCGCGCTCTACGGCCACTGGTATCCGCACGAACGCGACTACGGCGCCTTCTTGAGGGCGGTCGTCAACGAGTGCCGCGCGACGGTCCTCGCCATGCGGGCGATCCGTAACGTCCGCCCCGGCGCCGGCCTCGTCCAGACCGAGGACTTGGGAAAAACCTTCTCGACGCCGGCGCTCGCCTACCAGGCCGAGCACGACAACGAGCGGCGCTGGCTCACCTTCGACCTTTTGTGCGGGCGGGTGACGCCCGAGCACCCGCTCTGGGGCTTCCTCGTCCACTGGGCGAAGGTGAGCCCTGAGGAGATCGCCTTCTTCGAGCCCGCCGACGCCGCCCCCGACGTCATCGGCATCAACCATTACCTCACGAGCGACCGCTTCCTCGACCAGCGCTACCGCCGCTACCCGGAGCGCCACTGGGGCGGCAACGGCCGCCACCGCTACGCCGACGCCGAGGCCGTGCGCATGCACCTGCCCGAGGGCGAGGTCGGCCCGGCGGCGCGCCTGCGCGAGGTGTGGCAGCGTTACGGCCGGCCGGTCGCCGTCACGGAGGTCCACCACGGCTGCACCCGCGACGAGCAGCTGCGCTGGCTCAAGGAGGTGTGGGACGCGGCCGCGGCGGTCCGGGAGGAAGGCGCGGACGTGCGCGCCGTCACGGTCTGGTCGATGTTCGGCACCGTCGACTGGAACACGCTTCTCACCGAGCGCCTTGGCATCTACGAGCCCGGCATCTTCGACGTGCGCGGACAGGCTCCCCGGCGGACGGCACTTGCGACCGCGGCAAAGGCGCTGGCCGAGACCGGCGGCTTCGACCATCCGGTGCTCGACCGGCCGGGGTGGTGGCGCCGCGAGACGCGCTTCTACCGCCACGTGAAGCCGGCCCCGGCCTACCGCGTCGTGGGCTCACCCCGCCGCATCCTCATCACCGGCGCGACCGGGACGCTCGGGCGCGCCTTCTCGCGGGTGTGCCACGTCCGCGGGCTCGACCACGTGCTCACCGCGCGTCAGGACCTCGACGTCGCCGATCCGGCAAGCGTCAAGGCGGCGCTGTCCCGCCACAAGCCCTGGGCCGTCGTCAACGGGGCCGGCTACGTCCGCGTCGCCGACGCCGAGCGCGAGAGCGGCCTCTGCCGCCGCGAGAACGCGCTTGGGGCCGAGACCCTCGCCTGCGCCTGCGTGGAGCGCGGCATCCCGCTCGTCACCTTCTCGTCCGACCTCGTCTTCGACGGCGCGCGCGGCCCTTACGTCGAGAGCGACCAGGTCAACCCGGCGACGACTTACGGCCGCGCCAAGGCGGAAGCCGAGCGCCGGGTGCTCGCCGCGCACGAGCGCGCGCTCGTCGTGCGCACGAGCGCCTTCTTCGGCCCCTGGGACCGCTACAACTTCGCCTACGCCGTCCTGGAGGCCCTCGCGGCCGGCCGCCGCTTCGAAGCGGGCCACGACGTCGTCTCGCCGACCTACGTGCCTGACCTCGCCCACGTCACCCTCGACCTCCTGATCGACGGCGCCGAGGGCGTCTGGCATCTCGCGAGCCCGGGCGAGACCTCCTGGCGCGACTTCGCCCGGACGCTTGCCGAGAAAGCCGGCTACGATCCCGAATTGATCACCTCGGTCGACGCGCCCGGCGCGCGCCAGAGGAACACGGCGCTGACGAGCGAGCGCGGCCTCCTCCTGCCCCCCCTCGACACCGCCTTCGACCGCTTCCTGCGCGACGCCGAGGTCGACTGGACCGGCCAGGTCCGCATCGTCGCGGCCGAGTAGCGCTCCTCTTTGCAGGGGTCTGTGGGAGTGGAGTTAAGCGGCGCTTCGCGAGTCTTGCGCTGGGTCCCGGATAGCCTTCCACTCCGCTTCGCTCCGCTCCAGGCTTCCGGGAAAGGGCGGTGGAGAGGTTTGCGCCTCAACTAGGCCGACACTCGACCCTTTTCCCGGGCGCATGGAGCGCAAGCGGAATGCGACCCGGGACCCAGCGCAAGACGTGCCGCGAAGCGGCGCCGAACTTCCTACTTGTCAGAAGCGTGGGTGAGCGATTTAAGCCGCTGCCTCCGCCCTACGCACCGCTTCCTCGAGCCGCGCCGCGCGGGATTCGGCGAGGAGGCCGACCATGCGGTCGAGGAGGACGGTCGCGGTCGGGTCGGACCAGGGGGCGTCGCGGAACAGGCGGAAGGTCGAGGCCGCCATGCGGCCCTTTCCATAGGAGCGCTCGACGCCGAGCGCCACCGGCTTGTGGATCCAGCCGACCACGAGGCCGCCGAACACCCGCGCCTGGAAGTCGAGGAGGTTGCAGCCGGCGATGACGTGCTCCGGGATGACCCGGTCGAAGGTCTCGTCGAGGAGCGGCCCGCCGGGCAAGCCGTCGAAGTGCCCGGAGCGGCGCAGCCACGCGAAGGACGAGGCCCAGTCGCCCGCCCACAGGGTCCCGGCGCGGGCCTTGACCTGCACGTTCTGCCAGTGCGGAAAGAAAGGATAGAGCGTGCCCTCGGCCTCGGGCAGGAGCAGGAGCCGCGCGCCGTTGCGCACGTGCGTGGCGACCGCCTCGTTGTGGGCGGCCGACACCACGAGGGTCGAGTCCTCCATGCGGGCGACGGCCTCGTAGCCCAGCGCCCGCATGCGGGCGAGGATCTCGCGGCTCGGCGACCACACCCGCTCCTCCCGGTGCGGCGCCCCGGTGCGGGCCGGGTGCACGGCCATGTCGAGGTGGTTCTGCGCCGCGAGCGTCCCATCGGGGCGGCGCAGCTC
Source organism: Beijerinckiaceae bacterium (assembly GCA_036386395.1). Lineage (GTDB taxonomy): Bacteria > Pseudomonadota > Alphaproteobacteria > Rhizobiales > Beijerinckiaceae > JAJKJG01. The sequence continues at coordinate 3,362 of DASVVU010000225.1, forward strand.
CAGGTGCACGCGGCGAAGGCCCGCCTCCGCCATGATGGGGACCCGCAGCTCGATCTCGCCGAGATCCAGTACCGTCGGCGCCTCGAGCCGGGGCAGCGAGAGCCTGCGCTCGTCGTCCCCGAGCCGCACGATGAGGGTCGCGCCCTCGACCGGGGCGCCGGCCCCGTGCGCGACGGCGATCCCGAAGCGGGCGCTGTCGCCCGACCAGTAGGCGAGGTGGTCCCACTTCGGCACGATCACCGTGTCGGCGTTGACGGTGGGGAACCGCTCGTGGAAGACACGCGGGTTGCGGCGCATGTCGAGGAGCCCGTTCGACTCCCAGTGGCAGTCGTGCAGCTCGGTGATGACGTAGCCGGAAAGCTCGCGCTTCCGGCGCATCGCCTCGATCTGGTACTTGAGGGCGCGGAACTGCTGCCACTGC
>DASVVU010000226.1:0-20635 GCA_036386395.1 Beijerinckiaceae bacterium
CCCGCAGCGGGTCCCGAAGAGCGGTGGTCGAGGCGGCCGAAAAGCGCCCCGTCCGATGAGGCCGGGGCGAGAGAACCGCGGGGACGCCACAGGCCGGCCGTCCAAGTTTCTTCGGCGTCCCCTCCTCGCCTTTTCACAAGGGCGGAGTCCGCCTCGGGCACGCGCCCGGGGTGGATTCCGTGCGCCCCGATCGTCCCCGACCATCCCCTTCTTTCGGAGACGCCCATGCCGGCAAACCCGCCGACCGTCGCCGCAATGCCGTGCTCTTTCGCAGAGGTCTCTTCCCGGAAGAGGGAGACCGGTCGGCGCCTCTCTCTCACGGCCGCGTCTGTCCCGCACCGCGGACCCGATACTTGAAGGAGGTCAGCTGCTCGACGCCGACGGGGCCGCGGGCGTGCATGCGGCCGGTCGCGATGCCGATCTCGGCCCCGAAGCCGAACTCGCCGCCATCGGCGAACTGGGTCGAGGCATTGTGCAGGACGATGGCCGAATCGACCTCGGCCAGGAAGCGTCCGGCCGCGGCCGGGTCGTCGGTCACGATGGCGTCGGTGTGGTGCGAGCCGTGGGTCTCGACGTGGTCGATGGCGGCGTCGAGCCCGTCGACGACCCGGGCCGCGATGACCGCGTCGAGGTACTCGGCGCGCCAATCCTCTTCCGTCGCCGCCGTGACGCGGGAATCGGCCGAGCGCACGGCCTCGTCGCCGCGCACCGCGCAGCCGGCATCGAGGAGCATCGCGACCAACGGCTTGAGATGCGTGCCGGCGCAGGCCCGGTCGACCAGAAGCGTCTCGGCGGCGCCGCAGACGCCGGTGCGGCGCATCTTGGCGTTGAGCACGATTTCTTTGGCCATCTCCAGGTCCGCGGCGGCGTGGACATAGACGTGGCACACGCCTTCAAGGTGCGCGAACACCGGCACGCGGGCCTCCGCCTGCACCCGGGCGACGAGGCTCTTGCCGCCCCGCGGCACGATCACGTCGAGGGCTCCGTCGAGCCCTGAGAGCATCGCCCCGACCGCCGCCCGGTCGCGGGTCGGCACGAGTTGAATGGCATCCGCCGGCAGCCCGGCGCTCGCCAGCCCCTCGCCCATGGCGGCCGCAATGCTTTGCGCCGAGCGGAAGCCGTCGGAGCCGGTCCTGAGGATCGCGGCATTGCCGGCCTTGAGGCAGAGCGCGCCGGCGTCCGCGGTGACGTTCGGACGGCTCTCGAAGATCACGCCGACGACCCCGAGCGGCGTCGCGACGCGCTCGATGACGAGGCCGTTCGGGCGCTCGAAGACCGCGAGCACGCGCCCGACCGGATCGGGCAGCGCGGCAATGCTCTCGACCGCCGCCGCAATGGCCTCGACCCGCGCCTCGTTCAGAGCGAGGCGGTCGAGGAAGGCGGCCGTCTGGCCGGCGGCCCGCGCCTCGGCGAGGTCCTCGGCGTTGGCCGAAAGGATTGCCGGCGCGGCGGCGCGGACCGCGGCCGCCATGGCGCGAAGGGCTGCGTCCTTCTCCCCGGCGCTCGCAAGCGCCAGCCGGCGCGCGGCGCGGCGGGCGTTTCGGCCCATTCCGGCCATGAGCGCCTTGACGTCGACCGAATCCGGCTCGGGCGCGTTGAGTCGGTCGGCGAGGCGCACGAGCGTGTTGGCGGCGTTCATGGGACAGGTCCGGGACTCTTCCGTCGAGGCGAGGCCGTCTTTAGCACGGGTCGGGGCCTCGAGGACAACGAAGCCGGCGAAGCCCGCCCCGAAGCGCCGCAAGGCCGCCCGGATCGGCGAGGTCCGCATCGGCACCTCGGGCTGGCACTACGACTCCTGGTTCGGCCCGTTCTTCCCGGAGGGGACCCGGAAGAGGGATGCGCTGCGCTACTACGCCTCCCGCTTCTCCGCGACCGAGCTCAACGCCCCGTTCTACCGCACGCCCACCCTCGAAGCCGTGCAGGGCTGGCTCGGCCAGACTCCCGAAGACTTTCGCTTCTCCTGGAAGGCCTCGAAATTCATCACCCACTGGAAGCGGCTCTCGGAGCGCTGCGACACCTCGCTTGCCCTCATGGAAACGCGCTTAGCCGTGCTGCGCCACAAGGCGGGCCCGGTCCTGTTCCAGCTCCCGCCGCGCATGACCGCGGACCGGGAGCGGCTCGCCTCCTTCCTCGGGATGCTCAATCCCAAGCGCCGCACCAGTTTCGAGTTCCGGCATCCGAGCTGGTACGAGGCGCCGATCCTCGACCTCCTGCGCGACCACGACGCGGCGCTCTGCCTCTCCGACCACGCCGCCGCGCCGGCACCTTGGGAAGTCACCGCAGGCTGGGTCTATATCCGCGGCCACGGACCGACCGGGCGCTACCACGGCAACTACCCGGACGAGACTCTTCAAGCCTGGGCTCGCAACATTCGCAAATGGCGCGGCGAGGGCCGCGACGTGTGGTGCTTCTTCGACAACGACGTGAAGAGCGCCGCCCCCGCCGACGCCCAGCGGCTGTCGGACATCCTGGCCGCGGATTGACGAGGCCGGCCCCCTCCCCCGGTCCGGCCGCTTACGCTAGCATCGGGCGATGCAGCGGCAAGGCGCTCCATGATCGGCGGGTGGGCGGTCGTCCTTTCGGCCCTCGTCTATCTCTGCTTCCTGTTCGCGGTCGCCCACTGGGGCGACCATTCGGGGAGCCGGCTCGTGCGCGGGCGGGCGCGGGGCACGGTCTACGCCCTCGCGCTCGCGGTCTACTGCACCTCCTGGACCTTCTTCGGCTCCGTCGGCCTCGCCAGCCGCTCGGGCCTCGATTTTCTGACCATCTACATCGGGCCGGTGCTGGTGATCGGCCTCGGCCATCCGTTGGTCGAGCGGGTGGTGAGGATCGCCAAGGCCCAGAACATCACCTCGATCGCCGACTTCGTCGCGGCCCGCTACGGCAAGAGCGAGCGCGTCGCCGCCCTCGTGTGCCTGATCGCCGTCGTCGGCGCGGTGCCCTACATCGCGCTCCAGCTCAAGGCCGTGTCGGCCTCCCTCAACGTGTTCCTGGCCGCCGCCGAGGGCGGCGCCATCGGCGGCAAGGTGCCGATGTTCGGCGATCTCGCCCTCGTGGTGGCCCTCGTCCTCGCGGGCTTCGCGGTCGCCTTCGGGACCCGCCATACGGACGCGACCGAGCACCAGGACGGGCTGATGCTGGCGGTCGCCCTCGAGTCGGTCGTCAAGCTCGCCGCTTTCCTGGCGGTCGGCGCCTACGTGACCTTCTGGATGTTCGGCGGCCTCGACGAGATCACGAGCCGCTTGACCGAGCGGCGCGGCGACTTCGAGTTCTTCGCCCGCACCTCCGAGCCCGGCTCGTTCCTGACGCTCACGCTGCTCGCCGCCTTCGCGGCGCTGCTCCTACCGCGGCAGTTCCACATGGCCGTCGTCGAGAACCGGGCCGTCGAGGACGTGCGCCGGGTCGCGTGGCTGTTCCCGCTCTACCTCGTGCTCATCAACGTCTTCGTCATCCCGCTGGCGCTCGCGGGGCTCGCGATCTTCGCGCCGGGCGAGATCGACCGGGACATGACGGTCCTGGCCCTCCCCTTGAGGGACGGTGCCGGCCATCTGGCGCTCGTCGCCTTCCTCGGCGGGCTCTCGGCCGCGACCGCCATGGTGATCGTCGAGACCGTCGCGGTCGCGATCATGATCTCGAACCATCTCGTGGTGCCGATCGTGCTGCGCCGCCGCGCCGGCTTCCCGGGCGACGCCGAGAAGGCGGTGCCGGCCTCGGACCTGAGCGGCTTCGTGCTCGGCGTGCGCCGGATCGCCATCGTCGTCGTGACGCTCCTCGCCTACGCCTACTACCGCGCCGCCGGCGACGCGGCGCTCGCGGCCATCGGCCTCCTCTCGTTTGCGGCGGTGGCGCAGGTGGCTCCGGCCTTCTTCGGCGGGCTGTTCTGGTCCCGCGGCACGGCGCTCGGCGCGAGCGCCGGTCTTGCCATCGGCTTCGCCGTCTGGGGCTATACCCTGCTCCTGCCGAGCCTCGCCCTCGAAGGGGCGTTCTGGACCGGCTTCGTGAAGCATGGCCCGTTCGGGCTGGCGTTCCTCAGGCCGACGGCCCTTCTCGGCCTCGACATGCCGCAGCTCACCCATGGGGTGCTGTGGAGCCTCGCCCTCAACGTCCTGGCCTACGTCGGATTCTCGTTCCTGCGCCCCGCGAACGCCCTGGAGCGCCTCCAGGCGACCGCCTTCATCGGCGCGGACGGCGCTCCGATCGCGCCGAGCTTCCGCCTGTTCCGGGCGAGCGTCACCGTCGACGACCTCAAGGCGACCGTCGCCCGCTACCTCGGCGAGGAGCGCACGAGCCGCTCTTTCGAGAGCTTCGCCTTGAGCCGCGGTGCCGCCCTCGACGGGCGCGCCGAGGCCGACATCCACCTCCTGCGCTACGCCGAGCACCTCCTCGCCTCGGCGATCGGCGCGGCCTCGTCGCGGCTCGCCCTGTCGCTGCTGCTGCGCCGCCGCAACGTCTCGACCCGCGACGCGCTGCGCCTCCTCGACGACGCCTCGGCCGCGATCCAGTACAGCCGCGAGCTCCTCCAGCACGCCCTCGACCACGCCCGCCAGGGCATCACCGTGCTCGACCGGGACCTGCGGCTCCTCGCCTGGAACCGCGCCTTCATCGACCTCTACGAGCTGCCGCCCGAGTTCGTGCGCATCGGCGTCGGCCTCGACGAGATCATCCGCCTCAACGCCGAGCGCGGCTCCTACGGGCCGGGCGCCGCCGACGACCTCGCGGCGCAGCGCATCCACAGCTTCGTCCACGACACCGAGCCGCAGCGCATCCGCCTCAGCCCTACAGGCCGCGTCATCGAGGTGCGCACCAACAGCCTGCCGGGCGGCGGCTTCGTCACCACCTACACCGACGTGACCGAGACGGTCGCGGCGGAGGAGGCCCGCGAGCGCGCGAACGAGTTCCTGGAGCAGCGCGTCCGCGAGCGCACCGAGGAGCTGACTCGGCTCAACGAGGCGCTCACCCGCGCCAAGGCCGAGGCCGACGAGGCGAACGTCTCGAAGACCCGCTTCCTCGCCGCCGCGAGCCACGACATCCTTCAGCCTCTCAACGCGGCGCGCCTCTACGCTACCTCGCTCGTCGAGCGCGACCGCGACGCGGGAGACTCAGGCCTCGCCGAGAACGTGGATGCATCGCTCGACGCGGTCGAAGAAATCCTGACCGCCCTCCTCGACATCTCGCGCCTCGACACCGGCGCCATGAAGCCGCAGTGGACGAGCTTCCGCGTCGACGAGATGTTCCGCCAGCTCGAGCGCGAGTTCGCCCCCATCGCCCGCGAGCGCGGCCTCACCCTGACCTTTGTCCCGACGGCGCTGACCGTGCGCTCCGATAGGCGCCTGCTGCGGCGGCTCCTGCAGAACCTGATCTCGAACGCCATCAAGTACACGCCCAAAGGCCAGGTGCTCGTCGGGGCGCGGCGGCGCGGGGAGCGCCTCAGCCTCGAGGTCCTCGATACCGGCCTCGGCATCCCGATCTCGAAACGGAAGGTGGTGTTCCACGAGTTCCAGCGCCTCGACCAGGGCGCCAAGGTCGCGCGGGGTTTAGGGCTCGGCCTCTCCATCGTCGAGCGCATCGCCCGCGTCCTCGATCACCCGATCGCGCTCGCCTCGGAGCCCGGCCGCGGCTCGACGTTCCGGGTCGAGGTGCCGGTCGTCGCCGGGCGCGCACCGAGCGTCGTCGAGATGGAGAAGCCGCGGGCGCCCGCGACGCCGCTCGCCGGCCTCATGGTGCTCGCCATCGACAACGAGCCCTCGATCCTCGAGGGCATGCGGGCGCTTCTCGGCGGCTGGGGCTGCGAGGTCATCACCGCCCCCTCGCTCGCCGCCGCCTTGGCTGCGATGGAGGGCCGCCCGCCCGAGGTAATCGTCGCCGACTACCACCTCGACGAGGGCGACGGCCTTGCCGCCGTCGCGGCGCTGCGCCGCGAGCTCGGCCTCGACATCCCCGCCGTGCTCGTCACTGCCGACCGCTCGCCGGCGGTCAGGGAGGCGGCGACGGCCGGCAACGTCCACGTGCTGAACAAGCCGGTGAAGCCGGCGGCGCTCCGCGCCCTCCTGGCGCAGTGGCGCGCGATGCGCGTCGCGGCGGAGTAGCCCTCACCCGGTCGGCGCTGCCACGCCCACTCGGCCTCTCCCCGCAAGCGGGAGAGGCGGCTGCTCTTCAACGGATCGGCGCGTTGCGGCCTTTCTCGGGGCCGTGCTTGGCGAGCTCGATCTTGGCCACCGTCTCGCGGTGGACCTCGTCCGGGCCGTCGGCGAGGCGCAGGACGCGTGCGCGGGCGAAGGCGTAGGCGAGGTGGAAGTCCTGGGAGACGCCGCCCCCGCCGCAGACCTCGATGGCGCGGTCGACGACTCTTTGGGCCACGTTCGGGGCCACGACCTTGATCATGGCGATCTCGGCCCGGGCCGCCTTGTTGCCGACCTCGTCCATCATGCGGGCCGCCTCAAGGGTGAGGAGCCGCGCCTGGTCGATGTCCATGCGCGATTCGGCGATCCAGTGCCGGGTCACGCCCTGCTCGGCGATGGGCTTGCCGAAGGCGACGCGGGAGAGCGAGCGCCGGCACAGGGTCTCGAGCGCGCGCTCGGCGAGGCCGATGCAGCGCATGCAGTGGTGAATGCGCCCGGGCCCGAGGCGCCCCTGCGCGATCTCGAAGCCGCGGCCTTCGCCGAGGAGGATGTTCGAGACGGGCACGCGCACGTCCTTGAAGTCGACCTCGGCGTGGCCGTGCGGCGCGTCGTCGTAGCCGAACACCGAGAGATGGCGCATCACGGTCACGCCGGCTGAGTCCATGGGCACGAGCACCATGGACTGCTGCCGGTGCTTCTCGGCGGAGGGATCCGTCTTGCCCATGAAGATCGCGATCTTGCAGCGCGGATCCATGGCGCCGGAGGTCCACCACTTGCGCCCGTTGATGACGTAATGGTCGCCGTCGCGGCGGATGTCCGACTGGATGTTGGTGGCGTCGGAGGAGGCGACGGCGGGCTCGGTCATGGCGAAGCAGGAGCGGATCTCGCCTTCGAGCAGGGGCTTCAGCCACGTCTCCTTATGCGCCTCCGTGCCGTAGCGGATGATCGTCTCCATGTTGCCGGTGTCAGGGGCCGAGCAGTTGAAGCACTCGGGCCCGATCGGCGAGCGCCCCATGATCTCGCACAGGTGCGCGTATTCCTCGTTCGTGAGCGCGTCCGGGTCGTGGTGCTTCGGCAGGAACAGGTTCCACAACCCTTCAGCCTTCGCCTTGGCCTTCAGCTCCTCGATGATGGGCGGGATGTGCCAGCGCGTCGGCAGCTCGTCGAGCTGGCGCTCGTAGAGGTCCTCGGCCGGATAGACGTGCTCCTCCATGAAGGCCGTGACGCGGCGGCGCAGGTCCTCGACGCGGGGGGAGAGGGGAAACAGCATGGGGCTTCCTTATCTTTACGTGACCAAGCCGCCGGCTTCCGCCACCGCGGCAAGGTGGTGGTCGGCATCGCCGAAGAGGGTGTCGATCATGGTGACGCGCTTGAAGTAGTGGCCGACCTTGAACTCCATCGTCATGCCGACGCCGCCGTGGAGCTGGATCGCCTGCTGGCCGATGAAGCGCCCCGAGCGGCCGATCTGGACTTTCGCCGCCGCGACCGCCTTCCTCCGCTCGGCGGCATTCTCGTCCTGCGCCATCATGGTGGCGAACATCGCCATCGAGCGCGCCTGCTCCAGCGCCACGAACATGTCGGCGCCCCGGTGCTGGAGCACCTGGAACGAGCCGATCGGCACGCCGAACTGCTTTCGCGTCTTGAGGTACTCGATCGTCAGCGCGTGCATCTCGGCCATGCAGCCGACGGCCTCGGCGGCGAGCGCCGCCATCGCCTCGTCGACGACGCGCTCGATCAGCGGCAGGCCGTCCTCGGGATCGCCGACGACGGCGTCGGGGCCGACGCGCACGCCGGTGAAGGACACTTCTGCGGCGCGCTGCCCGTCCTGGGTCGGGTAGCCGCGCCGCGCGACACCGGGCGCATCGGCATCGACCAGGAAGAGGCCGATGCCGGCGCGGTCGCGCCGGGAGCCCGCCGTGCGGGCCGTGACGATGAGCTTCTGCGCCGAGTCGCCGTGGACGACGACGCCCTTCTCGCCGTCGAGGATGAACCCCGAGCCGTCGCGCTTCGCCGTCGTCGCGACATCGAAGAGGTCGTAGCGCGACTGGCGCTCGGTGTGGGCGAAGGCCAGCGTCAGCTCGCCCGCGGCGATCCGAGGGATCAGCTCCGCGCGCTGATCATCGCTCGCGCCATGTCGGAGAAAACCGCCGCCGAGGATCACCGTCGCAAGGTAGGGTTCGAGGGCGAGCGCGCGCCCAAAGGCCTCCATGACGATCATGGTCTCGACTGCGCCGCCGCCGAAGCCGCCGTGCTCTTCCGCGAAGGGCAGGCCGAGGAGCCCTAGCTCGGCGTACTGCTCCCACAGCGCGCGGCTGAAGCCGTCAGGCTCCTGCTGGTAGCGCCTGCGCGCCTCGAAGTCGTAGCGGTCCGCCACGAGCCGGTCGACGCTCTCTTTCAGGAGCCGCTGTTCGTCGGTGAGATCGAAGTCCATAAGTGCCCTGCCCTACACTGCGTCATGGCCGGGCTTGGCCCGGCCATCCACGCCTTCGCCCCGCTCCGGCGTGGAGGTAGTCGTGTATGCCCGGCCCAAAGCCGGGCATGACGATGGAGAAGGCATCACAACCCCAGTATCGCCTTGGCGATGATGTTCTTCTGGATCTCGTTCGAGCCGCCGTAGATCGAGATCTTGCGCCAGTTGAAGTACGTCGGCGCGACGGGGCCGGCCCAGTCGGGGCCGACGGGCGGCTCGTTGACCCCATGCTCGGGCTCCTCCTGGTAGGGCATCGCGTACGGGCCGACCACCTCCATCAGGAGCTCGGTCGTGGCCTGCTGGATTTCGGAGCCCTTGATCTTGAGGATCGAGGAGGCAGGGTCGGGCTTGCCCTTCTCCCGGTGCCGCTCGGCCGCGACGACGCGCAGCTGCGTCATCTCGAGGGCCTTGAGCTCGATCTCGACCGCGGCGAGCTTCTCGCGGAAGCGCGGCGTCCGGATCAGCGGCACGTCGCCGACGCGCTCGAGGGACGCGAGCTCTTTGATGCGCCGGATGCGCTCCTTCGAGACGCCGACCCGGGCGATGCCGACGCGCTCGTTGCCCAGAAGAAACTTGGCGTAGTCCCAGCCCTTGTTCTCCTGCCCGACGAGGTTCTCGACCGGCACGCGCACGTCGTCGAAGAACACCTCGTTGACCTCGTGGCCGCCGTCGATGGTCTGGATGGGCCTGACCGTGATCCCCGGCGACTTCATGTCGATGAGGAGGAAGGAGATGCCCTCCTGCTTCTTCGCCGCCGGGTCCGTGCGGACGAGGCAGAAGATCCAGTCGGCGTACTGGCCGAGCGTCGTCCAGGTCTTCTGGCCGTTGACGACGTAAGTGTCGCCGTCGCGCTTGGCGCTCGTCTTCAGCGAGGCGAGATCGGAGCCGGAGCCGGGCTCCGAGAAGCCCTGGCACCACCAGTCGTCGAGGTTCGCGATGCGCGGCAGGAAGCGGCGCTTCTGCGCCTCCGAGCCGAAGGCGATGATCACCGGGCCGACCATGCTGACCCCGAAGGGCAGCGGCGAGGGCGCCGGCGCCTGCTGCATCTCGTCCTGGAAGATGTACTGCCGCACCGGGTCCCAGCCCGTGCCGCCCCACTCGACCGGCCAGTGCGGCACGGCCCAGCCCTTGGCGTTGAGGATGCGCGTCCACTCGACGAGCTCGTCCTTCGAGGCATGGTGGCCTTGCACGAGCTTGTCGCGGATGCGCGCCGGGAGCGCGGTGCGGAAGAAGTCGCGGACTTCCTCGCGGAAGGCGTTCTCCTCGGGGGTGAAGCGGAGGTCCATGGGCGGCTCCTTACGGCGTGCTTGGCTCGTTTTCGGGGATTTTTTTCGGGTCCGGTGCAGCAGGTTTCGCTTGAGGGTTAGACGCCGCTTCGCGCCGCGCCCCCGGTCTCTTCGCAAGCCACTGAACGAGAGACCAATCGCCGTTTATCAGAGCCTCTTTCTTTGCTCTGCTCCAGCCTTTGATCCGCCGCTCGGCCGCGATCGCGTCCGTGATCCTGTCGAAATGCTCATGGAACACGAGCGTCACCGGCCTACGCGTGCTCGTGTATCCGCCCAGCGCGCCCGTCTGGTGCTCGCTCAAACGCTTGTCCAGGTAATCTCCACGCGCCGAGCCGACGTAGTAGCTGCCGTCTGCACAAAGCAAAATGTAGACGAACGCGCTCACAACCAGCTCTCCGCGCTACCAAACGTCCTCATGCTGAGGTGCGAGCCGAAGGCGAGCCTCGAAGCACGCACGCCAGCGACGCTGCGTCGTCGTGGTGCGTCCTTCGAGGCTCGCGCTTCGCGCTCGCACCTCAGGATGAGGAGAGTTGTGCAAGCAGCGATGGTCGTCACGACGCCTCCTGCATCCGCGCCTTCTCGCGCTCCTCCTCGACGAGCTCCTTCTTCGAGAGCTTGCCGACGGCGGTGCGGGGGAGGGCGTCGCGGATCTCGAGGGCGGCCGGCATCTCGTGCCGGCCGATCTTGTCGGCGAGGAAGGCGCGCAACGCCTCGAGGGTCAGCGGCACAGCGCCCGCGCGCAGCTTGACGAAGGCCTTGGCGGCCTCGCCGCGGTAGGGGTCGGGCACGCCGACCACCACTGCCTCCTCGACGTCGGGGTGCTCGTAGACCGCCTCCTCGATTACCCGCGGATAGACGTTGAAGCCGCCGGAGATGATCATGTCCTTCTTGCGGTCGACGAGGAAGAACCAGCCGTCCTCGTCCATGTGCCCGATGTCGCCGGTGAGGAACCAGCCGTCGACAAAGGCCGCCGCCGTCTCCTGCGGGCGGTTCCAGTAGCCCTTCATGACGTTGCGGGCCCGGATCGCGATCTCGCCCTTCTCATTCGGCCCGAGCGCTTGCCGCGGATCGTCGAGGGAGCGGATGCCCATCTCGATCCCCGGCAGCGGCAGGCCCATGGAGCCGGGCTTGCCCGGTCCGTCGAGGGGAAGGTTCGTGCCGGCGGGCGCGGTCTCCGTCATGCCCCAGCCGCCGCCGAGGCGGTGGCCCGTGAGGCGCTCGAAGCGGGCGCCGACCTCGACCGGCAGCGAGGCCCCGCCCGAGCCGCAGAAGGTGAGCGAGGACAGGTCCCGCTTCTCGATGCCGGGGAGGTTCGCAAGCGCGATCCACATGGTCGGCACGCCGGCGAAGGCCGTCGCGCGCTTCTCCTCGATGTCGCGCAGGATAGCTTCCGGGTCGAACCTTTCGCGCAGCAGCATCTCGTTGCCGTGCTTGACCTGGCGCAGGAGGATCGTCGTGAGGGCGTAGATGTGGAACAGCGGCAGCACGAGGATGTTGCGGCTGCCCTGGATCTCGCGGCCCTGGCCAAGGTACCAGGCGTCGTAACTCGACACCGCGGCGGTGAGGTTCGCGTGGGTCAGCATCGCACCCTTGGGCACGCCGGTGGTGCCGCCGGTGTACTGCAGGAGCGCCACGTCCTCGACGGAGACTTTTGGGAAGACGGTGCCCTTGGCGTTGCCAATGAGGTCGGCGGCCGCGACGATGCCTTCGCCCTGCGGCACGGGGGCGAGGGGGAACGCCCCCGGCCCCCATTCGGCATCGTCCCCAACGACGAGGAGGTCGACGAGGCCGCTCTCCTTGAGCTTCAAGGCCTTCGGCAAAAGACCCGCCCAGTTTGTCGCGACGAGGACGCGGGCACCCGAGTCCTTGAGCTTGTGGGCGAGCTCCCGCTCGGCCTCGAGCGCGCTCATGTGCACGGCACGCGCGCCCGCCTTCATGCAGGCGAAGAAGGCGACGGGGTGCCAGGGCGTGTTCGGAAGATGCAGCCCGACGGCAACACCCGGCCCGATGCCGCGGGCGATAAACGCGGCCGCGAGACGGTCCACGCGGGCGACGAAGTTGCGGTAGAGAATCGTGCGGTCGCGGAAGTCGAAGGCCGGCGCGTCGGCCGAGCGCGCGAGCCCTTGGTCGAGGAGCGCCGACACCGTCGAGACCTCGATCGGCGCGTCCCACGAGACGCCCGGGGGATAGCTCCTTTCCCAGGCGAAGGGGCGTTCTGCGTTCACGCCGCCTTGTCCTCGCTCGCCTCGTTGCCGAAGCCGCGGCCCTCGCGGGCAAGGCGCGCCAGCAGCGGTGCGGGCTCGAGCGCCTTGTCGCCGGAGCGCGCCGCATAGAACGCAAGGCGCTCATAGAGGTACGGCAGGCCGGCCCGGTCGGCGTGGAACATCGGTCCGCCGCGCCACACCGGCCAGCCGTAGCCGTAGACCCAGACCACGTCGATGTCGCTCGCCCGATACGCGATGCCCTCCTCCAGGATGCGGGCGCCCTCGTTGATCATCGGGAAGATCAGGCGCTCCACGATCTCCTTCCTGTCGATGGCGCGGCGCGCGATGCCGAGCCGCTTCGAGGCGGCGGCGATGATGTTCTCCACCTCCGGATCGGGGATGGGGGTCCGCGAGCCGCCCTCGTAGCGGAAGTAGCCCGAGCCCGTCTTCTGGCCGAAGCGGCCCATCTCGGCGAGGGTGTCGGACACCTCGGCGCGCTCGCCGCGGCCTTTGCGGATGCGCCAGCCGACGTCGATGCCGGCAAGGTCGCTCATGGCGAAGGGGCCCATGGGGAAGCCGAACTCGGTCAGTGCCGCGTCGACCTCCTGCGGCAGGGCGCCTTCGAGGATCAGGCGCTCGGCCTCAACCGAGCGCAGGTGCAGCATGCGGTTGCCGACGAAGCCGTAACAGACGCCGACCACCACCGGCACCTTGCCCATCCGCCGCCCGAGCGAAATGGCGGTCGCGAGCGCGTCGAACGCGGTCTCTTTGCCGCGCACGATCTCCAGGAGCCGCATGACGTTCGCCGGGCTGAAGAAGTGCGTGCCGAGCACGTCCTGCGGCCGCTTCGTCGCGGCGGCGATCACGTTCACGTCGAGGGTCGAGGTGTTGGTGGCGAGCACGGCGCCGGGCTTCGCGACCCGGTCGAGGTCGGCGAAGATGCGCTTCTTCAGGTCCATCTCCTCGAACACCGCCTCGATGACGAAGTCGGCATCCTTGAGGGCGCCGAAGTCGGTCGTGCCGGTGATGAGGCCGATGCGGCGGTCCGCCTCCTCCTGGGTGAGACCGCCGCGGGAGACCGTGTTGGCGTAGTTCTTCCGGATCGTGGCGAGGCCGCGGTCGAGGGCCTCCTGCGCGGTCTCGACGATCGTCACGGGGATGCCGGCGTTGGCGAAGTTCATGGCGATGCCGCCGCCCATGGTGCCGGCACCGATGACGCCGCCCTTGCGCACCTCCCGCGGCTTCACGCCGGCCGGCATGTCCGGCACCTTCTGGGCCTCGCGCTCGGCGAAGAAGATGTGGCGCTGGGCCCGCGATTCCTCGCTCGTGAGCAGCTCCATGAACAGGGCGAGCTCCCGCGCCTGGGCCTCGTCGAACGGCTTCTCGAAGCTGTTGCGCACGGACTCGACGCAGGCCGCAACGGCGCGCAAGCCTCGCGCCCGCTTCGCCGTGGCGTCCGCCGCGCGGGTGAAGCCCGACGGGTCGGCGCGGGCGGCGGTCAGCCGGTCCTCGCGGTCGCGGACGCGGGTGAGCGGGCGGTTCTCGGCGAGAACCTTGCGGGCGAAGGCGATGGCCGCCTCGGTCACGTCGCCCTGCACGATGGCGTCGACGACGCCGTCCTGCGCCAGCTCCTCGACGGGTGTCGGGTTGCCCGAGACGATGAGCTGCAGCGCCCGCTCGGGACCGATGAGCCGCGGCAGGCGCTGCGTGCCGCCGGCGCCGGGGAGGAGACCGAGCTTGATCTCGGGCAGGCCGACGCGCGTGCCCGGCGCCGCGACCCGGTAGTGGCAGCCGAGCGCCAATTCGAAGCCGCCGCCGAGCGGCGTGCCGTGCAGCGCCGCCACTACCGGCTTGCCGACCGACTCGATCGTCTCGATCGCCTCGATCAGCCCCGGCGAGCGGCGGGGCTTGCCGAACTCCGAGATGTCGGCGCCGGCCGAGAAGGTGCGCCCGGCGCAGGCCAGCACCGCCGCCTTCACGCCGGCGTCGTTCTTGACCCGCTGGAAGGCCTCGATCAGCCCCGCCCGCACCTCGTGCTTCAGCGCGTTCACGGGCGGATTGTCGATGGTGACGACGGCGATCTCGCCCTCGTGGCGCAGATCCACGCTCGGATTGACGCTTCCCATGTTTCCTCCGCCTCTCTTGTTCTTGGCTTTGAAGCGCTAGGCTAAACCACCCCCGCCTTATCACAAGAGAGGACGCCGCATGAGCACCCCCTTCGACCTGACCGGCAAGGTCGCCGTCGTGACCGGTTCGAGCCGCGGCATCGGGCGCTCGATCGCCGAGACCATGGCCCGGATGGGCGCCCGGGTGGTGATCTCGAGCCGCAAGGCCGAGGCCTGCGAGCCGGTCGCGGCCGGCATCCGGGAGGCGGGCGGCGAGGCGGTGGTGATCCCCTGCAACATCTCGCGCCGGGGCGAGGTCGAGGCGCTGATCCGGGGCGCGGAAGAGAAGCTCGGGCCGATCGACGTCCTCGTCTGCAACGCCGCCGTGAACCCCTACTACGGCCCCTTGGGCGACATCACGGACGAGGCCTTCGACAAGATCATGGGCGCGAACGTCAAGAGCAACCTGTGGCTCTGCAGCCTCGCGATCCCCGGCATGGCGGCGCGGGGCGGCGGGGCCGTGATCATCGTGTCGTCCATCGCCGGCATCCGCGGCACCGAGATGATCGGCGCCTACGGCATCTCGAAGGCGGCGGACTTCGCCCTTTGCCGCAACCTCGCGGTCGAGTGGGGGCCCAGGAACGTGCGCGTCAACTGCATCGCGCCGGGGCTCGTCAAGACCGACTTCGCGCGGGCGCTGTGGGAGGACGAGAAGGCCGTCGCGCGCCGCAACGCCGCAACGCCGCTGCGCCGCATCGGCGAGCCGCACGAGATCGGCGGCATCGCGGCCTTCCTCGCATCGCCCGCCGCGAGCTTCATCACAGGGCAGGTAATCGTGGCGGACGGCGGCGTGACGATCGCGTGATGGCGGCGAAGAGCGCGGGCGTCCTCCTCTACAAGCGCGAGGGCGGCGCCTTGAAGGTGCTCCTCGTCCACCCCGGCGGGCCGTTCTGGGCCAGGAAGGACGCCGGCGCCTGGTCGATCCCGAAGGGCGAATACCCGGACGGCGAGGACCTGGAGGCCGCCGCCCGGCGGGAGTTCGAGGAGGAGCTGGGGATTGCCCTGAGGGGCAATCTCGAGCCCCTCGGCGAGGCCGTGCAGCCGAGCCGCAAGCGCGTCGTCGCCTTCGCGGCCGAGGGCGACCTCGACGCGGCGGCCATCCGCAGCAACACCTTCGAGATCGAGTGGCCGCCGCGGAGCGGGCGCCGCCGGACCTATCCCGAGGTCGACCGGGCCGGGTGGTTCCTCCTGGAGGAAGCGCGCGACAAGCTCCTGCCCGGCCAAAGGGTCTTCCTCGACCGCCTCGTGGAGCGGCTTGCGGCCAAGCGCTAGAACCCCAAGCCGCGCCTGAGCTCCGCCGCCGTGACGCCCCGCGCCCGCAGGTCGGCGAGGGATTCGGAGAGGAGGCTCTTCGAGAGCTTGTCCCCGGCCTCGTCCCGAATCAGCGGATGGTGGTGGTAGCGCGGCGTCGGCAATCCCAGGAGATGCTGCAACAGGACGTGCAGGTCGGTCGCGGCCTCGAGGTCCTGGCCGCGCACCACGTGGGTGACGCCCTGCACGGCGTCGTCGTGCACGACCGAGAGGTGATAGCTCGTCGGAATCTCCTTGCGGGCGATCACCGGGTCGCCCCAGCGCCCGGGATGCGCCGCGACGACCTCCTCGGCTCCGTCCGGGACGAAGCGCGTGAAGGCAGGCCGCGGCGGCGCGGCCGCACGCGCGCGGCTCATGTCGAGCCGCCAAGCGTGAAGCTCGCCCGCCGCCATGCGGGTTTCGACCGCGGCCGCGGACAGGCTGCGGCAGGTGTCCGGATAGAGCGGCGCCCCGTCGGGGTCGCGCGGCCAGGGCCGGCCGGTCTCGGCTTCCCGCCGCGCCACGGCGGCCGCGATGTCCCGGCGCGAGCAGAAGCAGGGATACACGAGCCCCCTCCCCTGCAAGGCCGCGAGCGCCGCACGGTACTCCGGAAAGTGCTCGGACTGGCGCCGAACCGGCTCTTCCCAAGGGAGCCCGAGCCAGGCGAGGTCCTCGTAGATGCCGGCCTCGAGCTCCGGCCGGCAGCGGGTCAGGTCGATGTTCTCGATGCGCAGGAGAAAGCGGCCGTGGAAGCGCGCTGCCAAGTCGGCGTTGAGGAGCGCCGAATAGGCGTGGCCGAGGTGGAGCCGCCCGTTCGGGCTCGGGGCGAAGCGGAAAACGGGTTGCGTCACGGGCGCTCTTCGGCGATTCGGCTCTCCTCGGGCTCTAGCGAAGTGGGGCGCAGTCGGCCAGCGTGACCACGATCCTCGACTCGGAAGCAGCCCTCGCGAAGGGCGCGCGGGCGCTCGCCCGGAGGGACCCGACGATGCGGCGCCTCATCGCCGAAGGCGCGGCGCCTTCGCTTCGCAAGCGCGAGCCCGGCTTCGAGGGCCTTGCCCGCATCATCGTCTCGCAGCAGATCTCGACCGCGAGCGCCGGCGCGATCTGGGCGCGGTTCGAGGCGCGCTTCCCGGGACTTGCTCCGCACGACATCGCGGCGGCGAGCGACGACGACCTGCGCGCACCGGGCCTCTCGGCCCCGAAGATCCGAACGCTGCGGGCCATCGCGGCCGCGGTCGATGACGGAGCGCTGCCGATCGGCCGCCTCGCCGACCTTCCAGCGGACGAGGCGCACGGGCTCCTCACGGCGGTGAAGGGCATCGGCCCCTGGACGGCCGACATCTACCTCCTGTTCTGCCTCGGGCACCCGGACGCCTTCCCGGCCGGCGACCTCGCGCTCCAGGAGGCGGCGCGGATCGCCTACGGCCTCGACGCACGCCCGAAGGAGAAGGATTTTTTGACGCTTGCCGAGCGCTGGCGCCCGTGGCGCGGCGTCGCCGCCAAGGTGTTGTGGGCCTACTATCGCATCGCCAAGGCGCGGGAGGGCGCGCCGGCATGATCGTCATCGTCGTCCCCGGACTTGATCCGGGGGTTGACCCGGCGATCCCGTTCGGGAAGAGGCGCTCCATCGTCCCGAGGTC
Organism: Beijerinckiaceae bacterium; assembly: GCA_036386395.1. Taxonomy (GTDB): domain Bacteria; phylum Pseudomonadota; class Alphaproteobacteria; order Rhizobiales; family Beijerinckiaceae; genus JAJKJG01. The sequence goes on from DASVVU010000226.1 coordinate 17,175, forward strand.
CTCGGGTCGCGCTTCGCGCGCCCGAGGACGACGAGGTGTGAAAGAAAATGCCACCTTCCCTCACCGGCCCCCGCCTTCCGCCGAAGTCCGGCACGGTAAAGCAGCTCGTCGTGTTCCTGCACGGCTACGGGGCGGACGGGAACGACCTCATCGAGATCGGGCGGCAGTGGCAGCGCTGGCTGCCGGACGCGGCCTTCGTCGCCCCGAACGCGCCGGAGCTCATTCCCGGCCAGCCCATGGGGCGGCAGTGGTTCGCGCTCACCTTCCGCGACCCGCACGAGCGCTGGCGCGGGGTCAACCACGCCGGCCCCGGCCTCGACGCCTGGATCGACGCGGAGCTTCAGCGCCACGGCCTGCCGCCCCAGAAGCTCGCCCTCGTCGGCTTCAGCCAGGGGACCATGATGGCGCTGCACCTGGCGCTCAGGCGTCCGCAGGCGGTCGCCGCGGTCGTCGGCTATTCCGGGATGCTGGTCATGGAGGAGGGCAAGGGCGGCGACAGCCTGAAAGGGCACGTGCGCTCGAAGCCGCCGATCCTCCTCGTCCACGGCGACCGGGACGACGTCATCCCGCTGGAGGCGCTGTTCCTCTCCGCCGAGGCGCTTGCCGCCGCCGAGGTGCCGTCGCAGTGGCACCTCTCGGCCGGCGTCGCTCACGGCATCGACGGCGAGGGCCTGCGCCACGGCGGGCTGTTCCTCGTCCGCGCCTTCGGGCTGCCGTACCCGAAGGGCTGAAGCTTACCCCCGCGCCGCCTTGAGGGCCGCCTGGGCCCCGGCGCGGAGCGCCGTCGTGTCGCTGCCGAGCGCGATGTAGGAGAAGCCGCGCTTCACGAACTCCGCCGCCCGCTCGCCCGTCGCGGCGTAGGCGCCGGCGAGCTTGCCGGCGGCCTTCGCCCGGGCCAGCGCATGGTCGAGGGCTTTTTCCACTTCGGCGCCCTGGACGTCGAGGGTCGCCCCCTTCGAGAGGGTGATGGAGAGGTCGGACGGCCCCATGAAGATGCCGTCGAGGCCGGGCACCGCGAGGATGTCGTCGAGGTTCGCGAGGGCCTCCCGGGTCTCGATCATGGCGAAGCCGACCGAGAAGCCGTTCGCTTGGCTGAGGTAATCGCCCGGCGCGAGGCCGGACAGGATGAGGGCGCCGAGCGGCCCCCAGCTGCGCTCGCCGACCGGCGGGAACTTCATGAAGCCGGCGAAGCGCCGGGCGTCCTCGACGGTGTTGATCATCGGGGCGACGATGCCGGAGGCGCCGGCGTCGAGGATCTTCGAGGCGGTCTGGAACTCGCCCACGGGGATGCGCGCGAGCGCCGGCTTCCCGGCCGCCGCGATCAGCGGGATCGCCCGCGCCACGGCCGCGAGGTCGTAGGTGCCGTGCTGCATGTCGAGGGTGACGGCGTCGTAGGGCTCGCGCGCCATGACGCCGGCGATCCACGGCTCCGGGATGCCGAGCCAGGCCGTGATGACCGGCGACTTCTCCTTCAGGCGCTCCCCGAGCGCGGTGACCGACGACATGAGCTCCCCCCGGTTTCGTGCTTGTCGAACCCTCAGCGCCCGGCCTGCACGTCCTCGACGGCGCGGGCCAGGAGCTCCGTCATGCGGCCGCGCAGCTCGCCTTCGCCCATCGTGACCCCGCCGGCCTCGAGGTCGGCCTTGACCTTGCGCAGCACGTCGTCGTCGCCGGCCTCCTGGAAGTCGGCCATGACGACGCTCTTGGCATAGGATTCAGCGTCGGCGCCGGACTTGCCGAGCTTCTCGGCCGCCCACAGGCCGAGGAGCTTGTTGCGCCGGGCCATGGCCTTGAAGCGCAGCTCCTCGTCGTGGGCGAACTTCTTCTCGAAGGCGTCCTTGCGGTCGTCGAAGGTCGTCATCGGTCCCTCTGGGCGGTTTTCAAGCTCGGCCGCATATAGCGGCGCGGCGGGCCGGGGGCTAGGGGCGGCCCCGTCCGGAGGGGCTCAAGCCTTGCGGCGCAGGCGCACGATCACCTCGACGCCGGCGATCTCGAGCCCTTCCGGCGGCTCGGGCAGCGCGCCGACGGCGATCGCCTCGCCGGGCACGTCGACGAGGGCGTCCTCGCCCTCGATGAAGAAGTGGTGGTGCTCGCTCGGATTGGTGTCGAAGTAGGCCTTCGAGCCGTCGACGGCGAGCTGGCGCAGGAGCCCGGCTTCCGTGAACTGGTGCAGGGTGTTGTAGACGGTCGCGAGCGAGACCGGGATGCGGGAGCGCGTCGCCTCGTCGAACAGCACCTCGGCGGTGACGTGCCGGTCGCCCTTGCCGAACAGAAGCCAGCCGAGCGAGATGCGCTGGCGGGTCGGGCGCAGGCCCACCCGGCGCAGCTTGTCGCGCAGGTCCGACAGCGGGCAGCCGCGGCGCGGCGGCAGTGCGAGCGCCGCAAGCGGGGCCGCGCCGGTCGGATCGATCGGGGTCTGGTCGGTCATGGGGGCTCGGAACGCGTGGCTCACGCCGGTCTTCGCCGCATGTATAGGGAGGCGGCGGAGAGGCCGCAACCCGGTAGGATTGCGGAGGATCGCCGCAACCGCGCGGGCGTTCCGGGACGGCGTCCGCCGGAGCTTCGCGGCCGGGGCTGGACGATGGACGGGGCGCATGGCTTCTCCTGTGTTGGCACGGCTCCGCCGCGCGGGCGCGGCTGTTCCGCCGCGCGGCGGGATGCCGTCGGTTGAGGTGGCGATCGCCGGATGAGGTCGAGGGGCGTGGGACGCCGAACGACTCAAATTTGTGAGGGGAGCCCTTCGGCGTCCCCGCGGTTCGCGGCGGGCCCTTCCCCTGACGGACCCTGGAGAGCGGCCCCGCGAAGGTCCCGCTCCTGCTCCCCGCGGCCGGATCTCTCCGGCACGTCGGCGATTTTGAGGTTCCGAAGGCCTCCGCGCTTCGCGGCAGGTTCGCGGGCGGTGTCCGGGATTTCGTCCCGGCGGGGCTTGCGGCACCCGCCGGTCCTCGTCGCCGGTCCGGCCGCGATCGCTTAAGCCTCGAGGGCAGCCCCGTCGTAGTGCGGGACGGGCGGATCAGACGGCGGCCTCGCCGGAGCGACACCGCCGAATTGGCCTTCGGACCCCCGGGAGCGGGGCTGCGAACCCCGCCCGCAGGCGCCGGCCCCGCCCCCACGTCACGACGCCTCATGAGCGTGCCCCTCGGGTGGGACGGGACGCGGGCAGATGAGCACATAACAGGAACGATGTCAAGGATTATTTTCAAGATTTCATTGGCGCGGCTCACGCGAACCCCTCTTCCGAACAGGAGAGGGAAGGGGTGGCCGCCCTCTCCTCAAAAAGCGAGCCCGTGCCTCCGTGCCGGCTCCGCCCCAGACGACCGACCCCTTGTAAGCTCCGAATCGCTTCATCGGCTATGCTCGCTGATGCGGTGGCGGGCGCGGGACCGACAACCCTTGGGGTGATCGAGCCCGTGGGTGAGCTGGGGTCTGCGCCCGCCGTTCCATCGAACCCGAACAGTCGC
>DASVVU010000227.1:0-10671 GCA_036386395.1 Beijerinckiaceae bacterium
GGTGTCGAGGTGCGGCAGCCCGTAATGGGCCGCGAGCCTGCGCGCGAGCGTCCCCTTGCCGGACGCCGCCGGCCCGTCGATCGCGATGACCATTCAGATGTCCCGGATCCCGGCCCCAAGCTCCCGCATGAGGGGTATGAAGGTCGGGAAGCTCGTGGCGATCATGGCGCCGTCGTCGACCGTCATGCCGTCGCGGGCGGCAAGCCCCAGGACCAGGAACGCCATGGCGATGCGGTGGTCGAGGTGGGTCGCGACGGTGCCGCCGCCCGGCACCTTGCCGGCAAGGCCTTCGACGACGAGGTCGTCGCCCTCGATGCGGTTCGGAACGCCGGCGGCGGTCAGGCCCGCCGCGACGGCGGCGAGACGGTCCGATTCCTTGACCCTCAGCTCGTGCAGGCCGCGCATCCGCGTCGTCCCTTCGGCGAAGGCGGCCGCGACGGCGAGGACCGGGTACTCGTCGATCATCGAGGGGGCGCGATGGGCCGGCACGTCGACTCCATTAAGGCGGCCTGCCCGCACGCGCAGATCGGCGACGGTCTCGCCGCCCTCGTCGCGCTCGTGCAATGGCTGGATCTCGGCGCCCATCTCCAGAAGGGTGGTCATGAGGCCAGTGCGCAGCGGGTTCGTCATCACGCCTTCGAGCACGATCTCGGAGTCCGGCACGATCAGCGCGGCCATCAATGGGAAGGCCGCCGAGGACGGGTCGGACGGGACCATGACCTCGCTGCCGCGCAGGGTCGGCTGGCCCTGCACCGTGATCCGCCGGCCGGCCTCGCCCTCGGGCTCGACGGTGACCGTCGCGCCGAAGTGGCGCAGCATGCGCTCGGTGTGGTCGCGGGTCGCCTCGCGCTCGATCACGGTCGTGCGGCCGGGGGAGTTGAGGGCGGCGAGCAGCACCGCGGACTTGATCTGGGCCGAGGCCGCCGGCGTCTCGTAGACGATCGGCACGGTCTCGCGCGGGCCGCGAAGGGTGACGGGCACGCGCCCGCCTTCGGCCTCGGCGACGACGCTCGTGCCCATGCGCACCAGGGGGTCGAGGATGCGGCGCATGGGGCGCTTGCGGAGCGATGCGTCGCCGTCGAAGGTCGCCGTGATGGGATGGCTGCCGGCGACGCCAATCATCAGGCGCGAGCCCGTCCCGGCGTTGCCGAAGTCGAGGACCCCTTCGGGCTCGACGAGCCCGCCGACCCCGACGCCCCGCACCCGCCAGCGCCCCGCCCCCTCGCGGTCGACGGTTGCGCCCAAGGCTCGGGCTGCCGCGGCGGTGCGCAGCACGTCGTCGCCTTCCAGAAGCCCCTCGATCCGGGTCTCGCCGATGGCGAGAAGGCCGAAGATCAGGGCGCGGTGCGAGATCGATTTGTCGCCGGGGACGCGCAGGCATCCCTTGAGGGGACCGCCCGGCCCGGACGCCACCGGCGAAGCTTGCGAATGCGCGTGAGACAAGGGTACTTCCCGAGTAAGGCCGGCTTGGCCGCGGGTCGTTAGCATGGCCCTCGACCGTCCGTCATCCCGGGCGGTCTAAGAGATTTCAACGGTTGAAAACCGGATGGTCTTTCCTATTTGACAGGGCCGCGGCCCGCGACTAACGGGTGCGCTCCCCATTTTACTGGAAGACAAGGCAGTCACTCCCGTGGCGAAACCGGAACTCGGCTTGAAGCGCCAGTGCATGAACTGCGGCGCCAAGTTCTACGACCTCAACAGGGACCCGGCCGTGTGCCCGAAGTGCGGCACGCCGATGCAGGCGAGCGCCGTGACCCGGGTCGCGCCGCCGGTCGCGGCCCGGGCCAAGCCGGCCGTCGCCGAGGAGGAGCCCGAGCTCGAGGCGGCGGGCGGACCCGAGATGGTCTCCCTCGAGGACGTGGAGGCCGCGGAAGGCGGCAAGGACGTCGCGGTCGACGACGACATCGACATCGCCGAGGAGCCCGCGGCCGAGGACGACACCTTCCTCGAGGAGGAAGAGGGCGAGGACGACGTCACCGGCCTCATCGACGGCGACATCGAGGACGACGAGGAGGCGTGAGCCTTGACGGGATAGAGGCTTGAGTCGGCCCTCTTCCCCGACTATGAGAAGCGCGCCGCCCTCGGGACGGCTCGATCCTTCCGCGGCCCGTCCCAACGCCGCGGCTTCAAGTGGGGCCATAGCTCAGTTGGGAGAGCGCTTGAATGGCATTCAAGAGGTCGGCGGTTCGATTCCGCCTGGCTCCACCAAACACTCTTGAGGAAGATGCGTCCCTTTGCGCATTGGTCCAAGTCTGCCGACGCTGGCGTGACTTAGCCGCCCTCATTAGGTCTTACTGGCTCCTCTGCCAGAAGCCGCATACGCCCAGTGCGCCTCGAAATGCGCCTGTTCTCCGAGCCGGCAATGCCTTTTTCCGGCGGCGTCAAGGGCCGAGCATTGAGACTAGTTCGCAGAACGGGTGGTGTTTCAGAACCGCTATGTTCCGCGCGCGACGCCGACGATCGCGGATATGTCGAACCCTCTCAGTGCCGCCGGCGGAGCCTTTCTGCGTGTTCGCACTGTGTCGAGATAACGAAGCGCTTAAAATCAAGCCACCTCGCGTTGTGGAACGAGCCCGGAAGTTCGTTCTTCGCCGGCGGTAAGCGCCTCAATTGCGGCCTTCATCACCGGGGGACACACCGCGTTCCCGAGCAGCCGGATTCGGTCTCGGCGAGAACCGCGGTCAGGCCGGAAATGCTCCGGGAAGCCCATCGCGCGTTTCAGTTCCGGGACTTGTAACATCCGAAGCGTAGTTTCCTTCCCTGTGCGGGACACAGAACGGCGTGCGTCCGGGTGATTTCTTTGCCAACCACGCCTTTCATCGGCGCATAGAGAAGGCTTCACGGCGCATACTCGCACCTGCCGTGGCCGGCTCGCAGGTACAAACGCACTGGGTTATTATGAACGTGCGCGGGGCCAGCACCTGAACGACCAAGCAGGGCTAACCGGAGCGAGACGCAACCAATTTCTCCTCATCAATCCCAGACGGCAGGTGATCACGAAAACCGATCTTGCCAAAATCGAATGCTGTTTCAATCTCGAACCCGATGTGGCTTGCAAAGGAGCGGAGAAGGCGTTTGTTGCGTTCGCGGAGCGGATCTCGAAGGAGTGGAGCGACGAGTCTCGACGTGCGATCTATGGGGATGATTGGTTCAAGTCGGCGGTCGCGGGGGTGATCCTTTTTCGCGCGGCGGAGGCCAGCATTTCGAAGCCGCTTGGTACGAGGCTGGCTATCGGGCGCAAATCGTTGCTTACACCTGCGGCCCGCTTAGCCAAACTGGCGCTCGACCAACCCGGAAGTGGCGGACTCGACTATATTAGGGTGTGGGCGCAGCAAAGACCGGGACTACCGGCAAGCCGAGCTTGTGCGGCTCGTGCTCGCGGATCCAGTCCTCCAGATGGCAAGTCTTCGCGACCATTGAGCCAAGACAGCGGGCCGCAGTAGGAGCCTCACGGCCCCGCCGGTGCCGGCACCAGGACCGGCTCGGCGCGCGGGACGCGGCGGGCCTGGCGCACGGCGACGGGACGGTAGAGCTGCTTTACCGCCTCGACCACGTGCAGGCCGGCGAAGGGGAGCGACAGGCCGATCCCGATCCGCTCCCAGGCGACCGCCGTGCGCAGGAGGAACCAGCCCGGCAGCGGCGGCACGTAGAGGGTCTCGGCCCAGCCCTCGGGCGAGAACAGGGTCTCGCGCATGAGCCGGTTGAGCTGGGAGCGGCTGTAGGGCTGGCCGTGGCCGAAGGGCGTCGTGTCCATGCGGGCCCACAGGCCGCGGCGGTTCGGGGCGACGACGATGATGCGCCCGCCGGGCGTCAGGATGCGCCAGACTTCGTAGAGGAGCTCGGTCGGGCTCTCGACCGCCTCAATGGCGTGGACGAGGAGCACGCGGTCGATTGAGGCATCGGGGAGCGGCATCGTCATGGGGTCGACGAGGGCCGAGGCCGAGAGGCCCGTCGGGGGCCAGTTCACCACCCCCTGGCTCGCCGGCATGAAGGCGAGCGTGCGCTCGGCGGCGGCCCGCACCGGCGCGAGGTACGGCGTCGCGTAGCCGAGGCCGAGCACGCGCAGGCCCTGCACCGGGCCCCAGAACCGCTCGAGGGCGCGCCCGACGAGGCGGCGCGCCACGTGCCCGAGCGGGCTCGCGTAGAAGGCGCGCAGATCGACGACGTCGACGCTCATGGCTACTCTCCGGCGCCACAATGGCGTTTAGCGCCCGTTCGAGGCAAGGGCGGGGCGGTTCCGGGCGGCGCCGCGGCGTGGTAGCAGGGCGCTCGTCCACAGGAGTTCCCGATGCCCGCCGAGATCCGCGTCTTCCGCTGCCTGTCCGACAACATCGGGGCCCTCGTGCACGACCCTGCGACCGGGGCCTGCGCCGCCGTCGACGCCCCCGAGGAGGCGCCGATCCTCGAGGCACTCGACGAGGCCGGCTGGGCGCTGTCCGAGATCATCGTCACCCATCGCCACGCCGACCACGTGCAGGGGATCGAGGGCCTGAAGCGCCGCTTCGGCTGCCGGGTGGTGGCGCCCGAGAAGGCCCGCGGAGAGGTCCCCGTGGTCGATACTTACGTCCGCGAGGGCGACACCGTGCGGGTCGGCGAGCTTGCCGCCCACGTCTGGGAGACGCCCGGCCACTGCCGCGACCACATCGCCTACTGGTTCGCGGCCGACCGCGCGCTGTTTGCCGGCGACACCCTCTTCACGCTGGGCTGCGGCCGCGTGATGGAGTCGACCCACGCCGAGATGTGGAGCTCGCTCTCGCGTCTCGCCGCGCTCCCCGACGAGGCGCGGGTCTACAGCGGCCACGACTACGTCATCGCCAACGGCAAGTTCGCCTTCGCGGTCGAGCCCGACAACGCGGCGCTGAAGGAGCGCATGGCCGAGGCCGAGCGGGCGGCGGGCGAGGGCCGCTTCCTCATCCCTTCCACTATCGGGGAGGAAAAGGCGACGAACCCGTTCCTGCGCGCCGGCGAGCCCGCGGTCGCCCACGCCGTGAACATGGAGGGGGCGGACCCCGGACGGGTTTTCCAGGCCCTGCGCGAGTGGAAGAACCGGTTCTGACCGTGCCGCTCGACTCGCTCAGCGCCGCCGACGTGGTCCGGCTGCTCGATCTCAGGCCCCACCCCGAGGGCGGCCATTTCCGCGAGACCTTCAGGGACCCACGCGCCGTGGATGGGCGCGCCGCCTCGACGGCGATCTACTACCTCCTCGGCGCGGGCGAGGCGTCGGCTTGGCACCGGGTCGACGCCGCGGAGGTGTGGCACTTCTACGCCGGCTCAGCCCTCGCCCTTACCCTGTCGCCGGACGGGCGCGAGACCTTAGGCTTCCGCCTCGGCCCGGACCTCGCCCGCGGCGAGCGCCCGCAGGTCGTCGTCCCGGCAGGGGCGTGGCAGGCGGCCGAAAGCCTCGGCGCCTGGACCCTCGTCGGCTGCACGGTCGCGCCCGGCTTCGATTTTGCAGGCTTCGAGATGGCGCCGCCCGGCTGGCGCCCGGCGGCCTCGGGAATCCCGGCATGACCCAGTTCACCCTCGTCCAGTCCCTCGAGACGCGGCTCGTCAACGCCTGGCCGTCGGTCGAGGTGCAGATCGCGGGCGGCTGGCTCCTGCGCTTCGCCAACGGCTACTCGAAGCGCGCGAACTCGGCCTCCCCGATGATGCCGGGCGTGACCCTCGACGACGCCTTGATCGATCACATCCTCGGCCAGTTCGAGGCCCAGAACATCAGGCCCTGCTTCCGCCTCACCGGCCTCCAAGCTGACGACGTCGACGCGCGGCTCGCCGCGCGCGGCTTCGAGGAGGCCGAGCCGACCTTCGGCATGGTGGCGGATCTCGACGGGCAGGCGCCCGAGGAGATCGCGGCCGAGCACGCGCTCAGGATCGACACCAAGGTCGACCCGCGCTGGGTGCGGGGCGCGGCGAGCGCCTACGGCGGCGACAAGGCCGACGACCGGCTCCTCATCGAGATCGTCTCGCGCATCCGCCTGCCGCACGCCTTCGCGACCCTCGACCTCGACGACGAGCCGGTCGCCTGGGGCTTCGCCGTCGCCGAGCGCGGCTTCGTCGGCCTCTACGACGTGGTGGTGGCGCCGGAATTGCGCGGGCTCGGTCTTGCCCGGACCGTCACGACCGAGCTCATGGCCTGGGGCCGCGAGCAGGGCGCGGCTAAGGCCTACCTCCAGGTCCGCGAGGAGAACGAGGTCGCCCGCGCGCTTTACCGCTCCCTCGGCTTCACCGACGCCTACCGCTACACGCACCGGATGGCGCCCGCGAAGCCGCCGGCCCGACGGTCGCGATGAGGGCGCCCGCGACGATGAGGGCGCAGGCTGCGCCTAAGCCGAGCGTCGGCTCGGCGTAGCCGGCCGCGACGAGGATCAGGGTCGAGAGCACGGGTGCGGCGTAGGAAGCGACCCCCAAGAGCGGCACGTCGCCCCGCTTCATGCCGACGTCCCACAGGAAGAACGCCGCCCCGATCGGGCCTAAGCCGAGGCCCAGCGTCGCGAGCCATTCGCCGCTTGTCGCCGGCCAGATCGTCGTCTCGAAGGCGAGGTGGCACAGCGCCGCCAAAAGGCTCGCCGCGAGGCAGGTCACGGCGACGGTCTCGGTCGGGACCGAGGCGAGGCGGCGCGAGGCGACCGAATAGCTCGCCCAGACGAAGGCGCCGAGGGCCGCGAAGAGGAAGCCGAGGGCGGCGTTCGCGCCCCCGCCCCCGAAGCGCCCGCCGACGAGGAGCGCCGTCGCGGCAAGGCCCATGACGGCCCCGGCGAGATGGCGCGGCGCAAGGCGCCCGCCGGGCAGGGCTCCTGAGAACAGCACGATCAGGAGCGGCCACAGATAATGCACGAGGTTCGCCTCGGCGGGCGGCGCGAACTTCAGCGCCGCGAAGTAGAGCGCCGTGTCGCCGAACAGGCCGTAGAGCCCGAGCGCGAGCCCCGCCGCAGTCGGACGGGCATAGGCGAGCCGCCCCCGCGCGGCGGCTACGATAAGGCCGAGCGCGCCTGCGACGGCGAACGTCATCGCGGCAAGCCCGAACGGCGGCACCTGCCCAGTCGCCGCCGTGAACAGCGCAAGCAGCGACCACAGGGCGATGGCGCCGAGGCCGGTGAGAGTCGCGGTGCGGGAGGACATGCGCGCCGGATCGCGCCCCGCCCGCGGGCTGTCAAGCTGGAGCCGTCGTCAGGCGTCATGCCCGGCGGAAGTTAAACATCGGCCGCGCTCCCCACTTTTCAACGCACGCCGGAATGCTAAGCTTATCTGTGCGGCATCCACTTGGGGGGCAAGATGATACGCGCATTCGCCATAGCCATCACCGCCGCGACGTTTGCCGTCGCCGTAAGCACGAGCGAAGCCAGGGCAGATCGTCGCTGGGGTGGAGCCGTCGCAGGCTTCGTCCTCGGTGCCATTGTCGCGGGAGCCATGGCCCAGGCTCATGCGCAGCCGCGGGTCGTTCGGGGCCCCGTCGTTCGGGCTCCGCGCCACGCCGTCAGGCGCCGCGCGCCGGTCCGGCGTCCGGTCGTCTCGACGGCCAACCGTCGCGGAATGACGACACGCGCGGCAGCCCGGTCGTCCGACCCGTTCGCCAACGCGAAGCCGGTCGGTGCGACCCCGGTCAGCATTCGCCAGTAGGAGCTCTCAAGGTGCCGATGCCCCGAGCCGCTGTCCTGGCCGCGTTGCCAATTCTTCTTGGAGCATGCCCCTCGGCGTCGGCCGAGACGGCCCTTGAGATCGACAAGTCGTTCGGCAAGGTGCGAGGCTGGGTGATCGGGTTCAGCGAGAAGCTCGGTGGCTGCCTCGCAAGAGCAACCTATCTCGACGAGACGACGCTCTGGATCGGGTTCGGGGGAGGCTCCGGAACGGAAGCCTACCTCGCACTCACGAGCCCGAAGTGGAAGTCCATCCAGCCGGGCCAGCGCTACGAGCTGCAGGTGCGGGCCGTCGGCCAGGGGAACTGGCGCGGCACTTTCACCGGGGTCGCCCGCGAGGCGGAAAAAGGGGTTTTCGCGAAAAACCTGAAGGAGAAGTTCGTCGTCGATCTGGCCGGAGCCGGAAGCGTGCAGTTCCTCCTCGGCTCCGAGCGGGTGGCACGGCTCTCCATGGCCGGCTCCGCCGCCGCGCTCGAGACCGTCCTCGAGTGTCAGAAGACCTACGTCGCGTCGAGATCCGCCCCCGAGTCGCCGCGGTCTCGCGAGGCCGGCCGCCAGCCGAAGGGTTCAAGCTCCGGCACGGGCTTCTTCGTCTCCTCGACCGGGCACGTGCTGACGAACCACCACGTCATCGAAGGCTGTTCGGACATCAGGGTTTCCTCGCCGGGGGGCGGCTCCAGGAAAGCCTTCGTCGTCGCCGCGGACGCCAAGAACGACCTGGCCGCGCTTCGCACCGACTCGAGCCCGAGCGGCGTGGCGACGTTTTCCACGCGGGCCCGGATCGGCGACAGCGCATTCGTGTACGGCTTCCCGTTTGCCGGGTTGCTGGCGACGGGCGGAAACTTCACCGTGGGGAACGTGACGGCCGCCGCCGGCCTGGGGGACGACTCGCGGATGTTCCAGATTTCCGCTCCCGTCCAGCCGGGCAACAGCGGAGGCCCCCTGATGGATCAGTACGGCAACGTGATCGGCGTGGTCGTGTCCAAATTGGACGCCCTCAAGGTCGCGATGGAGCGGAACGACCTTCCGCAGAACGTGAACTTCGCGATCAAGACGGCGGTGGCCGTCAACTTCCTTGAGAGCAACGGAATAGCCCCCGCGGACGGGCAAAAGAGCACGGTCATGGAGCCCGCGGTGGTCGCCGATCGTGCGAAAGAATTCACGGTGCGGGTCGTTTGCGAGTAGGGCTCGTTTTTCTCACCTGCGGGCGGCGTTCATAGGGACACGATCTGGTCGGTCGTCAGCCGGCTCTGGACGACCGGCCGATAACCGATTGCCTCACATCATGTACTGGCCGCCGTTGATCGACAGGGTCGAGCCGGTGATGAAGCCGCCGTCCTCGGAGGCGAGGAAGACGACGGCGCGGCCGATCTCCTCGGGGGTGCCGAGGCGGCCGACCGGGATCAGCGGCAGGATCTTGGCCTTGAGCACCTCGGGGTCGATCGCCTGCACCATCTCGGTGCCGATGTAGCCCGGGCAGATGGCGTTGACCGTGATGCCCTTGTTGGCATTCTCCTGGGCAAGCGCCTTGACGAAGCCAATGTCGCCAGCCTTCGCCGCCGAGTAGTTCACCTGCCCCATCTGCCCCTTCTGGCCGTTGATCGACGAGATCACGACGATGCGGCCCCACGAGCGCGCCCGCATCCCCTCGATCACCGGGCGCGTCATGTTGAACAGCGAGTCGAGGTTCGTGCGGATCACCGCCGACCACTGCTCCTTGGTCATGCGGTGGAAGAAGCCGTCGCGGGTGATGCCGGCGTTGTTGACGAGGATGTCGATCGGGCCGACCTCGCCCTCGACCTGCTTCACCCCGGCGGCGCAGGCGTCGAAGTCGCCGACGTCCCATTTGTAGACCGGGATGCCGGTCTCGCCCTTGAACTTGCTCGCCGCCTCGTCGTTGCCGGCGTAGCTCGCCGCGACCGTGTACCCTTGCGTCTTCAAGGCCCTCGAGATCGCGGCCCCGATGCCGCGTGAGCCGCCGGTGACGAGTGCGACGCGTGCCATGGTTTCCTCCGTGACTCTTGTTCAGGTTCTTCGGCAGTCGGCAGTCGGCAATCGGCAGTAGGCAGTCGGACGACTGCCTAAATGCGATGCCTTCCCACGACTGCCTACTGCCTACTGCCGACTGCCGCGTCCTACCGCTCCACGCACATCGCGATGCCCATGCCGCCGCCGATGCAGAGCGTCGCGAGGCCCTTCCTGGCGTCGCGGCGGCCCATCTCGTGGAGGAGCGTGACGAGCACGCGGGCGCCGGAGGCGCCGATCGGGTGGCCGATGGCGATCGCGCCGCCGTTGACGTTCACGATCTCAGGGTTCCAGCCCATGTCCTTGTTGACCGCGAGCGCCTGGGCCGCGAAGGCCTCGTTCGCCTCGACGAGGTCGAGGTCCTGGACCTTCCAGCCGGCACGGTCGAGGGCCTTGCGCGAGGCCGGGATCGGGCCCGTGCCCATGATCGCCGGGTCGACGCCGGCGGTCGCCCAGGAGGCGATGCGGGCGAGCGGCGTGAGGCCGCGCTTCTCGGCTTCCTCGGCCGTCATCAGCACCACCGCGGCGGCGCCGTCGTTGATGCCCGAGGCGTTGCCGGCCGTCACCGAGCCGTCCTTCGAGAAGGCGGGCCTGAGCTTCTGGACAGCGTCGAGGGTGGTGCCGGCGCGGATGTACTCGTCCTGATCGACGACGACGTCGCCCTTGCGGGTCGAGATGGTGAAGGGAGCGATCTCGTCCTTGAACCGGCCGGCCTTCTGGGCCGCCTCGGCCTTGTTCTGCGAGGCGACGGCGAACCGGTCCTGGTCCTCGCGGGTGAGCTGCCACTTCGACGCCACGTTCTCGGCCGTGTTGCCCATGTGGTAGCCGTTGAAGGCGTCCATCAGGCCGTCCTTCAGCATGGTGTCGACGAGCTTGAAGTCGCCCATCTTGGCGCCGCTGCGCAAGTATGCCACGTGCGGGGCTTGGCTCATGCTCTCCTGGCCACCGGCGACGACGATCTTGCTGTCGCCATTCCTGATCGCCTGGTAGCCCATAGCCACGGACTTCAGAC
>DASVVU010000228.1:0-15424 GCA_036386395.1 Beijerinckiaceae bacterium
TGGGCCGCTCAAGGCCGGCGAGTTCCTGTTCCGGGCTCGCACCTCGATCGACGAGGCGATCGACACCCTCATCTCCGGCAAGGCGATCCTGCACGCCCTGACGGTCCCCGAGGGGCTGACGAGCGAGCAGATCGTCCAGCGCATCCGCGACAACGACATCCTCACCGGCGACGTCACCGAGATGCCGCGGGAGGGCACGCTGCTCCCCGACACCTACAAGTTCGAGCGCGGCGAGACCCGCCAGCAGGCGGTCAACCGCATGCAGCGGGCGCAGCGCGAGGCGCTGAACCAGATCTGGGCCCGCCGCTCGCCGGATCTTCCGATCAAGACGCCGCAGGAGCTCGTGATCCTCGCCTCCATCGTCGAGAAGGAGACGGGCCGCGCCGACGAGCGCACCCGGGTCGCCGGGGTGTTCATCAACCGGCTTTCGAAGCGCATGAAGCTGCAGTCGGACCCGACGATCGTCTACGGCCTCGTCGGCGGCAAGGGCACGCTCGGGCGCGGCATCCTGCGCTCCGAGATCGACAAGCCGACGCCCTACAACACCTACGCCATCGAGGGCCTGCCGCCGGGACCGATCGCGAACCCCGGCCGCGCGGCCCTCGAGGCGGTCGCGAACCCGTCCCGGACCAAAGACCTCTACTTCGTCGCGGACGGCTCGGGCGGCCACGCCTTCGCCGAGACCCTCGACCAGCACCAGAAGAACGTGCAGCGCTGGCGCGCCCTCGAGAAGGCCCGCGCTGCCGACGCCCCCGTCGTCGACCGCGCCGAGCCGCCGCCGGCCCCCGGCGAGACCGCCGCACCCCAGACTCGCGGCGATGCGCCGGCGGCGGTGCCGAGCGCGCCCGCGCAGGCCGCTGGGACCGGCGCCGCGGCAGGCTCTACGCCGGCGCCGCAGACTGCGGCGGCCGCGGGCCAGCGCGGCCGCGCCTTCGACTCCTCCGAAGGCACCCCCCGCGACCCGCTCCGCAACCGCACCTTCGACCTCAACACTCCGAAGACTGTTCCGGCGTTGCGGGTGCAGTGACCCGCGACACGGTTCGACCTGCCAAGCTTCAATGCAAGACAGCCGCCGTCCGGGACGGCGGCTGTCTTGAGAGACGGCCGGAGCTGCTTATCCGCAAACCTGGATGCGGCGCACGACGCGCTCGCCCCAGCGATTGATGCGGACGCGCCGCTCGACCCAGCAGTCGCCGCCGTAGGCCACGGGGGCGTAGTAGGCGCCGTAGGGGTAGCCGTAGCCGTAATAGTACGGCCGAGCCGCGAGCGCCCCGAGCGCCAAGCCGCCGACGAGGCCGGCCGCCACCGCGCCGCCGCCCCAGTGGTGGCGGCGATAGCCCCAGCCGCCCCAGTAGGCCGGGCGATAGCCCCAGCCGCCGCGCCAGGCGGCGCCGTGCCAACCGCCGCCGCGATGCCAGCCGCCGCGCCACTGGGCTTCCGCCGGCGCCGTCGAGGCGAGCATCGCGCCGCCGAGCGTCAGCGCCGCGACGCCGCTCAGGACGGCCTTCTTCGTCTTCGAGAATGAGAGAGCCATGGCAATGTCCTCATGGTGTCTTGCGATGCCCGAGAATGCCGGCTCCGCGGCAGGTGTTCCGATCATTACGACGATTTAAGATAGATGAACGGAGGCGAAACGATCTACCCGGAATCCCTCCCCGACTTGCGGGGTTTTCGGCACGCAGCTCATCCGGTGTCATCGCGCCGGCGGCTGTGGGCAATGCTGGGGATGGCTTTCTCCGGCACCTTCGACAAACGCCCTCGCCCGAGCTGTGGATAACCTGTGGGTGGTCAGGGGACGGCGGGCCCGTCATGCGCGGGCGCGATCACGTTCCGTTCTACAATCTCGCGCGGCGGCAGGATTTTTTCGCTCCGCGGCGAGCTTCGATCATCCCATGTGAATGAAAGCGTCGCAAAGCCGTGCTTCAGTCGCTGAAATAAGATAAAAATGACTGACAGGGCTGGGCCATGAACAAGGACAGAGCGTTACGCTGCTACAACCTGTTCCGGCGCAAGCTGGAGGAGGATCTCTATTGCGCGGTGCCGGAGGACAGCCCGGTGCCGGGCTTCGTCGCGGGGGAGTGGGAGTTCCGCGGGCGGGTCGGCGAGGCCGAGAGCGTGCCGAGCGGCTTCCGCCCGGACGCCGCCCAGGCGGCGGCGCAGGCCGCCGGCTACTACATCTTCCACGCCATGCCGCAATAACGCCTCTCCCTCCGGGAGAGGTGTTCACCCTGACGGGAACGTGACTTCCGGCGCCTCCTCCGCGGGTTAGTTTCGCGCCGAGGAGACCCCGCATGCACGACACCCTGCCCCGGCTCGAGGCGATCTCGTTCCCGGCGATCCGCCGCGGCCGGCTGACGACTCTCCAGGTCAACCTCGGCTATCGCTGCAACCAGTCCTGCCTGCACTGCCACGTCAACGCCGGCCCGAACCGCACCGAGGCGATGGATGGGGCGACCGTCGACCTCGTGCTTAAGGTGCTGGAGCGGCGCGCCGTCGCGACCCTCGACGTCACAGGCGGCGCGCCGGAGCTGCATCCGGGGTTCCGCCGGCTCGTGACGGCGGCGCGGGAGCTTGCCGTCAAGGTCATGGACCGCTGCAATCTCACCATCCTGTCCGAACCCGGCCAGGAGGGCACCGCAGCGTTCCTGGCCGACAACCAGGTCGAGGTCGTGGCCTCGATGCCCTGTTACCTCGCCGACAACGTCGACCGGCAGCGCGGCAAGGGCGTATTCGACCGCAGCATTCAGAGTCTCAAGGCTCTCAACGCCCTTGGCTACGGCGACCCGCGCACCGGGCTTACCCTCAACCTCGTCTTCAACCCGCAGGGGCCGAGCCTCCCGCCGGCGCAGAAGGCGCTCGATGCCGACTACAGGCGCGTGCTTTGGGACGAATATGGCATCGTCTTCAACGAGCTTTTCGTGCTCGCCAACATGCCGATCCAGCGCTTCGGCTCGACCCTCGTCTCGAAGAAGGAATTCGACGGCTACATGGAGCTGCTCCGCGCGGCGCACCGGCCCGAGAACCTTCCGGGCGTCATGTGCCGCAGCCTCGTCAGCGTCGACCACGCGGGCTTCCTGCACGACTGCGACTTCAACCAGATGCTGAAGCTGCCGCTCGGCGGGGGAGGGCGGCCGCACCTGCGCGATCTCCTCGACGACGGCCTCGAAGGCCGCCGGATCCGCGTCGCCGGCCACTGCTACGGCTGCACGGCCGGGCAGGGGTCGAGCTGCGGCGGCGCCCTCAAGGAGGCGGCCGAGTGAGGCTCTCGGTCGTCGTCCCGGCCCTCGACGAGGCGGACGGGATCGCGGCGCATCTCGCGACGCTCCGCCCATTGCGGGAGCGCGGGGCGGAGGTGATCGTGGCTGACGGGGGCAGCCGCGACGGCACGCCCGGGCTCGCCCGGCCGCTCGCCGACACGGTGCTCGCGGCGCCTCGCGGGCGCGCGTCCCAGATGAACGCCGGCGCCGAGGCTGCGAGCGGCGACGCGCTCCTGTTCCTGCACGCAGACACGCGCCTTCCGCCCGAGGCCGACCGGCTCATCGCGGAGGCGCTTGCAGGCGGGTGGGAATGGGGCCGCTTCGACGTGCGGATCGAGGGCAGCCATCCGCTTCTGCGAGTCGTCGCGCACATGATGAACCGGCGCTCGCGCCTCACCGGCATCGCCACCGGCGACCAGGCAATCTTCGTCACCCGCGACGCTTTCCGGGCGGTCGGCGGTTATCCCGACATCCCGCTCATGGAGGACATCGCGCTCTCACGCGCCCTCAAGCGCCGCTCCCGCCCCGCCTGCCTCGAGGCCCCCGTCTCGACCTCCGGCCGGCGCTGGGAGACGCGCGGGGTCGTGCGCACGATCCTGACCATGTGGCGGCTCAGGGCGGCTTTCTTCCTCGGCGTCGACCCGCGCCGGCTCGCGGCGGCCTACGGCTACCGCCCCGGCAATGCCTGAGGTCGCGGTCGAGGTCGCGGTCCTGGCTAAGGCGCCGGTGCCGGGCTTCGCCAAGACGCGGCTCATCCCGACGCTCGGCCCCGACGGCGCCGCGAACCTCCAGCGGCGGCTGACCGAGCGGGCGGTCCGCACCGCCGTCGAGGCCGGGATCGGGCAGGTCACCCTCTGGTGCGCGCCCGACGCCTCGCACGAGTCCTTCTCGGCATTGGCAGCGCGCTTCGACCTCGCTCTCTCGGCACAAGCCCCGGGCGACCTCGGCAAGCGCATGCTGGCCTGCTTCGAGGCAGCGGCTCCCAAAGGCCTCGTCCTCATCGGCGCCGACTGCCCGTCGCTCACTCCGCAGGACCTCCGCGATGCCGCCCGCGCGTTGGCCGACGGCGCCGACGCGGCGCTCGCGCCGGCCGAGGACGGCGGCTACGGCCTCATTGCGGCCCGCCGCCGGCTGCCGGTCCTCTTCCGGGACATGCCCTGGAGCACCCCTTGGGTCGCGTCGCTCACGCGGGAGCGCGCGACAGCGGCGGGGCTCCGGCTCGCCGAGCTCCGCGCCGTCTGGGACGTCGATACGCCTGCAGACTACCGCCGCCTCGTGGACAAGGGTCTGCTGTGGAGCGAGCCGGCCATGCCGGGGTGAGGGGCGGGCGCGGATTCACTCGCTCGCAACGAGCTTCAGCCCGACGATGCCGGCGAGGATGAGGCCGATGCAGGCGAGCCGCAGGGCGTCCGCGCTCTCGTGGAACAGGACGATCCCGGCGACGACCGTTCCGATGGCGCCGATCCCGGTCCACACCGCGTAGGCCGTGCCGAGGGGCAGATCCCTCATCGCCAGGGCGAGGAGGCCGACGCTCACCGCCATCGCGGCGAGGGTGAGGAGCGAAGGCACGAGGCGGGTGAAGCCCGCCGTGTACTTCAGCCCGACCGCCCAGCCGATCTCGAACAGCCCGGCGAAGAAGAGGGTGAGCCATGCCATGAGAGGCCTCGGGATGTTCACCTCTCCCGGGGGGAGAGGTGAATTATGCCGGCACCTTCATGCCGCGCTCGACCGCCGGGCGGGCGCCGATGGCGTCGTACCAGCGCCGCACGTTCGGGAAGTCGGCAAGGTCGACCTGGTGCCACTCGTGCCGGGCGGTCCAGGGATAGCAGGCGATGTCGGCGATGGAGTACTCGCCGGCAACGTATTCGGCCTCGCCGAGGCGCTTGTCGAGCACGCCGTAGAGGCGCCGGGTCTCGGTCTTGTAGCGGTTGATGGCGTAGGGCACCTCTTCCTTCGCGGCGCGCAGGAAGTGGTGCGTCTGCCCGAGCATGGGTCCGAGGCCGCCCATCTGCCACATCAGCCATTGCAGGGCGGTGTAGCGGGCGGCCGGATCCTTCGGGATGAGCTTGCCGGTCTTCTCAGCCAGATAGATCAGGATCGCGCCGGACTCGAAGAGCGAGAGGCGTTTGCCGCCAGGCCCCTCGGGATCGACGATCGCCGGGATACGGTTGTTCGGGCTGATCGCCAGGAACTCGGGCCTGAACTGCTCGTCCTTGGTAATGTTCACCGGATGCACGGAGTAGGGCAGGCCGACCTCCTCGAGCATGACGGAGACCTTGCGGCCGTTCGGGGTCGACCAGGTGTGGAGTTCGATCATCTAAAGCTCCTTCGAGGATTCAGGCGGCAAGCCCGGTGCGGGCGGCCGTGCGCGGCTCGCCCCAGGTCTCTTTCAGCACGCGAATCCAGTTGCCGTGGCAGAGCTTTCGGATCAGCGCCTCGCCGTAGCCGCGCCGGCGCATGGCCTCGACGAGGCTTTGCAAGCCCGCGGCGTCGCCGATGGCGCGCGGCACCGTCGCGCCGTCGAAGTCCGAGCCGAAGCCGACGCCGTCCTCGCCCACCTGCGCGATGAGGTGGTCGAGGTGGCGGATCACGTCCTCAAGCGGCGTGTCCGGGTCGCGCCGCCCGTCGGCGCGCAGGAAGCTCGTCGCGAAGTTGACGCCGACCATCCCGCCGCTCTCGCGGATTGCCGCGAGCTGGCGGTCGGTGAGGTTGCGCGAGTGCGGCACGAGGGCGTGCGCGTTCGAGTGGGTCGCGACGAGGGGCGCGTCCGAGAGCCCCGCCACGTCCCAGAACCCGGCCTCGTTGAGGTGCGAGAGGTCGATCATGATCTTTTTGGCGTTGCAGTGGCGGACGAGCTTGCGCCCGAGGTCGGTCAGGCCCGGCCCCGTATCGGGCGACGAGGGGAAGCGGAACGGCACCCCGTGCCCGTAGATCGTCGGGCGGCTCCACACGAGGCCAAGCGAGCGCAGGCCCGCGGCGTAGAGCACGTCGAGGAGGTGGAAGTCCGGGTCGATCGCGTCCGCGCCCTCGACGTGCAGCACGGCCGCGAGCGACCCCGCCGCCATCGCGGCCTCGATCTCGCCAGCGGCACGGCACACCCGCACGGCGCCCTCGGCGGCGCGCTCGATGCGGAACAGGAGCGCCGCCATGTGCAGCGTGACGCGCTGCGCGAAGGTCAGCTCCAGGTAGCCGGGCAGGGGGATGTCGTAGGGCGGCGTCTCCATCAGGGCCTCGACCTTCGAGCCGCCGCCGGCCGCGTCGTCCGAGGGCGAGAAGACCGCGAAGAACCCGCCCGCGAGAGCGCCCTTGCGGGCCTTCGGCAGATCGATGTGCCCCGACGCCTCGCCGTCGAGGAAGACGCGCTCGGCCTCGCCGCCGCGGCGGAAAAGCCTGAGAAGCGCGTCGTTGTGACCGTCGAAGACGGGGATCGGCGTGCCGGTCATGGGGAGCCTTGAGAACCGTGAATCGCGGCGCACCCTAGGACGGCGGCCGGCGGAGCGCCAATCCCCGCCGCCGCATGGCAGGATCGATTCCGGCCCTCGCACGTTGGGACAATGCGAAGCTTCATTCCCGCCCGCCGGGCCGGCCGGAGACAGATCCCGAATGGCAGACGCCCTGAGCGAGCGGTCCGCGCCCGCGAACGAGGTGCCGCCGGCCGAGACGCCGACGCCGGCGAGCCTGATGACGCTCGCCGTCGGGGCCGCGGTCGCGGCGGCGCTCTACGTCGCCCAGGACGTGCTGCTGCCGATCGTGCTCGCGGTGCTCCTCGCCTTCGTGCTGGCGCCGTTCGTGGATTTCCTGCGCCGCTGGCGCCTCGGGCGCGTCCTGTCGGTCGCGATCGCGGTGCTGTTCGCGCTCGGCGTCATCGCGGCGCTCGCGGCGACGATCGGGCTCCAGGTCGCCCAGCTCGGCGCGGACCTGCCGCGCTACGAGACCACCATCCGGGCCAAGGTCGATGGACTGAAAGGCGGCGTCATCGGCCGCGCCTCGGACTACGTCCGGCACCTCGGCCGCGAGATCGAGCGGGCGACCGAGGACAAGACCCCGGCCCCGCCGCCCGTGCCGTCGCCGGAGACCGGGCCGCAGGCGCCGGTCGTGAAGCCCCTGCCGGTCGAGGTCCGCCAGCCCGACCTCACGCCCGTCGAGATCGCCCGGCGCTTCCTCCTGCCGGTCCTGCACCCGCTCGCGACCGTCTTCATCACCCTTGTGGTCGTGATCTTCATCCTCTTGCAGCGGGAGGATCTGCGCGACCGCATGATCCGCCTGTTCGGCGCGAGAGACCTCCACCGCACCACCGTCGCCATGGACGACGCGGCGCGGCGCCTCTCGCGCTATTACCTCACCCAGCTCGCCCTCAACGGCTCGTTCGGCGTCGTCACGGCGCTCGCCCTGTGGGCGATCGGCGTGCCGAGCCCGCTGCTGTGGGGCATCTTCGCCGCGATCATGCGCTTCGTGCCGTACGTCGGCTCGTTCGTTGCCGCCGTGCTGCCGGTGGCGCTCGCGGCCGCCGTCGATCCGGGCTGGTCGATGGCGCTCATGACGCTCGCGTTCTTCGTCGTCGCCGAGCCCATGATGGGCCACGTGGTCGAGCCCCTGGTCTACGGCCAGAGCACGGGCCTCTCGCCCTTCGCGGTGGTGCTGTCGGCGATCTTCTGGACCTGGCTGTGGGGGCCGGTCGGGCTCGTCATCGCGATGCCCTTGACGCTCTGCCTCGTCGTGCTCGGGCGCCACGTCGAGCGGCTCGAGTTCCTCGACGTGCTCTTGGGCGACCGGCCGGCCCTGACGCCGGCCGAGAACTTCTATCAACGCATGCTCGCGGGCGATCCGGACGAGGCGCTGGAGCACGCCGAGCAGCTCCTCAAGGAGCGCTCGATCTCGTCCTACTACGACGAGGTGGCGCTGCGCGGCCTCCAGCTCGCCGCGAACGACGCGACCCGGGGCGTGCTGACGCCGCCGCAGATCGAGCGCATCAAGGATGCGATCAAGGGCCTCGTCAACGACCTCGCGCCCTTCCCGGACGAGGAGCCGAAGGACAAGGCCGAGCCGAAGGAGGACATCGCCGGCGCCTCCATCTCCGAGAAAGCCCTGCCGAAGGACCCGCCGGTCGAGAGCGCGGCGCCCGATCCCGCCGACCTCCCCGAGATCTGGCGCGGCGAGGCGCCCGTCATGTGCATCGCCGGGCGCGGGCCCCTCGACGAGGCCGCCGCCACCATGCTGGCGCAGCTCCTCAAGAAGCACGGGCTCGGCGCCCGCGTCGTGCCGCACGAGGCGGTGTCGCGCTCGAACATCATCGGCCTCGACGTGAAGGGCGTCGCCATGGTGTGCATCTCGTACCTCGAGATCAGCGGCAACCCGGCCCACCTGCGCTACCTCCTGCGGCGCCTGCGGCAGAAGGCGAAGGACGCCCCGATCCTCGTCGGCCTGTGGCCGTCGGAAGACGCCGTGCTCACCGACGAGACCCTGCGCAAGGCGATCGGCGCCGACTACTACGTCACCTCGCTCCGGGAAGCCCTCAAGGCCTGCCTCGAAGCCGCGCGCGAGGCGGCGCGCAAGGAAACCGACGCGCGCCAGGGAGGGGAGCCCGCGCGGGTCGCGGCGGAGTAAGCCCGCGGATCGCCGCGGGAGAAACTTAACGCATTCTTCAAGCCTCGCCCCGAAAACTCGGGAATCGGACGGGTCTTCTCGAGCGGGGTTCATCCATGTCGCGCACGATCGCGGCCGCTGCCTTCGCGGCGGTCATCGCTACGGCTGCGGGCTCTCTCGTCGCACTGCCGGGCGGCGCGCCCCGGGCGTCGGAGAAGGACGCCACCTTCCTGATCCCGGCGGCGGACGGCTACGGCGTCGCCGACTGCCTCACGACGGGCGGCTCGGAGTGCGGCCGCATCGTCGCCGACGCCTACTGTGAGTCCCAGGGCTTCGCGAAGTCCGCGCGCTTCGGCCGCGCGGCGGCGGAGGACGTCACCGGCTCAGTGCCGGCGCATGCCGCCCGCTCCGAGGGCGAGCGGCCGATCCTCATCGCCTGCGCGAACTGACCTGCGGGCGGCGCAGGCCGGGGGAGCCGGCCATCTTGCCGCCCGATTCGTCGCCTCCCGGTAAGGCGCGATCCGGGAACCCCGTTCGAAAATGACGCCGAGCCTCCATCCGTCGGAGATCCGCTTGCCCGCGCCCGAGAGGCGCGTCGCGGGCAGGATCCTGCTCGGCGTCGCGGCCGTCGGCGTCATGGCGTCCTTCGCGGCGGGGGCGTTCTTCCTGGCGCGGCTGCCGGAGGAACCGGCCCCGAAGGTGACGTTCACGCGCATCGAGGACTGGCCCGAGATCAAGAACGGCGTTCCCGAGCTCGCGCCGCGCAAGCCGGCGCAGGCAGCCCCGGTCGCGTCCGCAACCCCGCCGCTTGTGCCGGAGAGCGCGCCGCCCTCTCCGGTCAGGGCCGAACCCGTCGCGTTTCCCGCGGAGCCGGCCCTTGCCGCAAGGCCGCCGGAGCCGGAAGCCGTCATGGGACTGGATCTGCGAGGAACGCCGGCGGCCGAGCAAGGCGCCCGCGTCGCTGACCGGCGCCCGCTTCCCGCCTCCGAACCGCCGCCCCCGGCGAGCGCGTCCGCGCCTCCGATTCCGCCCCAACCCGCGCAGGCTCCGGCGCGCGCTGCCGCGGAGAAGGCAGCTCCGGAGAGGGCGGCTGCGGCTGCCGCCGCGGTGGTATCGACGGCAGCGCTGCAGTCCGCCGCCGCGGCTTTGCCATCCGCAGGGCCGGCCACAGCAGCGGACAAGCCGCGGGTTCAGCCGAGTGCTCCGCAGTCTAAGGCCGCCGCGCGTCCGAAGCCTCCCGCGAAGAGTGCGAAGGCGAAGCCTCGCACCGAGAAGGTTGCAAGCGCACCCCGCGCTCCCGAGACCCCGCCGGTCGCGGCCCCGCCGCCCGCTCCCGCGGCCGAAGACGACCGCGTGCACGTCCTCGGCCTGTCGCTGCCCAACCTCCTGCCGAGCGGGCGCAAGATCAGGGAAGCGATCGGGTCCCTCGGGCTATGAGCGCCCGCCGGGAAGAGCGAGTTCTCCCTTACCCCTTCACCCAGTCTCCGCATTTCGGCAGCGGCTCGGCGCTCGCGCCCCAGGGCATGATCGGGACGCTCGAGGTCGAGTTCTTGGGCGAGCCTTCGATCGGGCGGTCGGAATAGACCATGTAGACGAGGGTGTTGCGGCGGGCGTCGCAGCCCCGGACGATCCGCATGCGCTTGAAGATTAGCGAGCGGCGCTCAGAGAAGACCACGTCGCCTTGGGCAAACTTCTCCTTGAACCGCACCGGCCCGATCTGGCGGCAGGCGAGCGAGATGTCGGAGACCTCCTCGGCGACGCCGATGGCCCCTTTCAGGCCGCCGCGCTCGGGCGTCGTGTAGTGGCAGGCGACGCCCTCGACGAGCGGATCGTCGAGCCCATAGACGACGAGCTTGTCGTCGGGCGTCAGCGGCCGCCACACTGTCGATTTGTCGAAGATCCGGTCGGGCTCCTCGGCCGCTGCCGGGAGCACCGCCGCGCAGGAGACGATCGCCGCGAGGAGAGGCACGAAGACGCGCATGGTCCCGCTCCGCTGTATTCGGCGGGAGATATGGGAGGCGGGCGCGGCTTTGCGAGAGCGCGGGACGCGCAGTTCCGTCAGTGCGTCAGGAGCCAGATAGCGCCGCTCAAGGGAAGGACGATGCCGACCAGGAAAGAGAGGGCGTTCGCAGCCATTCGCAGAACCTCCAACCCCCTCGTCCCACCAACTCGAACGTCCCCTTTCCGTTCCGGTCCGCGCCTGATGCGTCTTCAACCTGGCTGGCAGCATACACCGGAAACGGCCGGCGGAGAACGGCTTTTCTCCTCTTTGGCAAACGCGGGCGCTCCGGCACGTGCGCCGGAGCACCGACGATCGGCGGCGGCTCTCCTTAGGTTCGCGGGCACGGCCGGGCCGCATCCGCGGCTCCGGCGTCTCGCACGCGAGGAGGTCGACATGCCTCGTCTCCATTCCCCGGCCGCTCTCGGCGCGGTGCTCGTAGGTCTTTCCCTGGTGTCCCCGGCTCACGCTGCGCGCGAGAAGATCGGCGGCGCGACGGCGGTCGAGCGCGACGTGACCGGCGCGCTCCCGGGCGAGGAGCGCAAGGTCGCGCAGGGCGACGACGTCTTCCTGGACGAGACGGTTCGCACCGCGGCGCTCAGCGCCGCGAAGCTCAGGTTTGTGGACGAGACGGACCTCTCGCTCGGGCCGCAGGCCTCGGTGAAGCTCGACCGCTACGTGTTCAACCCCGACAAGACCGCGAAGGAGATGGCGGTCACCATGACCAAGGGCGCCATGCGCTGGGTGAGCGGCCTCTCGCCGTCCTCCGCCTATCGGATCAAGACGCCGCAGGCGACGATCGGCGTGCGCGGCACGATCTTCGACCTCGTCGCCGACGGACGGCGCACCACGGTGGTGCTGCAGGAAGGCGCAGTCGAGGTCTGCACCACGGGCCCGCGCCGCGTCTGCCGGATGCTCACCCGCAAGGGCGACGTGATCACG
Organism: Beijerinckiaceae bacterium; assembly: GCA_036386395.1. Taxonomy (GTDB): domain Bacteria; phylum Pseudomonadota; class Alphaproteobacteria; order Rhizobiales; family Beijerinckiaceae; genus JAJKJG01. Next base: position 11,782 of record DASVVU010000228.1, read on the forward strand.
GTTGCCGGCAACGCCATCGAGGGCCCTCGCCCCGGCGGACCCGGCCCCTCGGATTTCGCAAGCCGGTGCCTCTCGGCCGCGAGCCGGACCTGCACCGTCACGGCGGCGGCCGAGACGCCTCCGCCGAAGCAGACGAGGACCCGCTTCGCCGCAAAGCCCTCGCAGGCCGAGCCGCCGCGCCGCCGCGTCGTGCGCGACGACCCGCCGCCGCAGCGCACGCTCCCCCGCCGCCGTGTCGTGCAGGCCGATCCCGTCGAGGAGGTCGTGCCGATGCGCCCGAGGCGCGTGGTCGAGGTCTACGACGAGCCCGGCTACGGCCGCCCCTGGCGCCCGCATTACGACGTCCCGATCCGCGTCCGCCCACCCTACGGCGGCCGCCCCGGCGGATATCGGCCCGGCGGGCGCGGCCCAGGCTTCGGGCAAGGCATAGGCCGCCCCGGTCGCTTCGGCCCGATGCCAGGCGGACGCGGCTACGGCATGGGCCGGCCGATGGGCGGCTTCGCCTTCCGCGGCGGGGGATTTGGGTTGAGGTAGGCGCGGCGGAACCCCCCTCTCTCCGGAGGAAGAGGTTAGAAGATCGGCGGCTGCAGCTCCTCGGCCGCGATGGTGGCCTGCACGGCCGGGCGCGCCAACACCCGATCGGCGAGCGACCCCAGCGCCGGCAGGGCGCGGGGCGCGCGGGGCATGCCGCGGCCCCAGCGGATCAGCATGAAGAGGAAGAGGTCGGCGGCGGAGAAGCGCTCGCCGAGGAGCCAGGGGCCGGCGCCGAGCTGCTCCGCGATGCGGTCGAACATGCCCTCGAGTCGCGCCTGCGCCGCGGCCTTGACGGCGGGCGCCGCCGCCTCGTCGGCGACGTGCTCGTGCGGATAGAACCAGGCCCGGTACTCGGCCTGGGGCGTGTTCGTGAGGTGGACCATCCAGCGGTAGAACAGGGAGCGCTCGGGCGTGCCGAGGGGCGGCGCAAGGGCGGCTTCCGGGTGGCGGTCGCAGAGGTGGAGCGCGACCGCGGCGGTCTCGTAGAGCACGAGGTTGCCGTCGACGAGGACCGGGATGCGCCCGTTCGGGTTGAGCCGCAGGTATTCAGGGCTCTTCTGGGCGTTGTTGGCGCGGTCGACAAGTCGAAGCTCGAAGGGCGCGCCGATCTCGCGCAGGATCATGTGCGGTAGAAGGCTGGCGTTCCCGGGGAAGTAGTAGAGCGCGTACAAGGGCGAATCCTCCTGGGCAGGGCGGCGGCGGAACCGATCCATACGGCAATCGTTGCCTTTCGACCCCGAAATTTTGGCATGCAGGAGGATTCCTTGAAGACAGCCCGCTTCCTCACCGGAGCGGCGGTTGCCGCGCTCCTTCTCGGCGCCCCCGCCGCCTTCACCTCCGCCGTGGCGCAGTCCGCCCCCGGCGGCTCGTCCGCCTCGCCTCCGGCGGCGCCGGGCGGCGCCTCGGCCTCTCCCGATACTCCCTCGACCGGCCGCGCTACGGGCGCGAACCCGTCCTCGACCCGTCCGGGCACTGCGGCGCAAGGCGAGCGGCGCGGCTCGGGCGCCGCATCCGGCAGCCGTTCCGGTCCCTCTTCAACGGCTTCCGACACCCGTGGCACGGCGTCCGGCGGCGCCCCGACCGGGTCCGCGATGGGCTCGTCCTCCGACCAGCCGTCCGGGACCGGCACCGACATGCGCGGCCGGAACCGCGACAACCGCGATGCCGCCGGGCGCGACAATGCCGGCATGGGCCGCGACAACCGCGACAACACTGCCTTTGGCCGCGACGATCGCCAAGGCTCCGATCGGATCGGCACGGGCGGCCGTACGCGCGACGCCGCAGGCCCGGACGACCGCGGGCGCGACCGGGCCGGAATGCGCGGCGAGCGGCGCGACACGCGCGACGTGACCGCCGGCGGCTCGGCCGGCACGAGCCAAACCCAGACCCGGGTCGACGTGACCGAGTTCCGCCAGCGCCTCGAGCCGCAGGGCGGCTATGTCCGGGTCGAGGGCCTCGGCGAGGTCTGGAAGCCGCGCGACGTCCAGGCCGACTGGACGCCCTATTCGCATGGCCGCTGGATCTTCAACCAACAGGTCGGCTGGTACTTCGAGTCGGACGAGCCCTGGGCCGAGATCACCTACCACTACGGCCGCTGGTACCAGGACCCGGTCGAGGGCTGGGTCTGGGTCGCGGGCGACACCTGGGCCCCGGCCTGGGTCGAGTGGCGGCGCTCGAAGAACGTCGTCGGCTGGCGGCCGCTGCCGCCCGACAACGCGCCGAAGCGCGTCGCCTCGAAGTCCAAGACCACCACGACGACCACCACCCGCCGCCGCGGCGGGGCGCAGGTCGAGGAGGTCGCGGACGAGTGGGTGTTCGTGCCGACCGAGCGCATCGTCTCGGAAGAGATCTCGACCGTGCGGGTGCCGCGCCAGCGCGTCGTCGAGGTCTACGAGGAGACCCGGCCGATCGGGCGCGTCGAGCGCCGCGGCGGCATCGCGGTCAACTTCGCGATCCAGCCGCAGGTGATCGAGCGCGAGACCCGCGTGACGATCCGCTCCCAGAACCTCCCGCGGGCCGAGGCCGCCCCGGTGCCGCCGCAGGTGCAGGCGATCTCGACCGAGACGCGCACGACCCGCACGGGCACGGGCGCGACGACCGGCGCCGGCGCCACGAGCACGTCCACGACCGCCGCTCCGGGCGCTTCGCCGTCCGGAACGAGTCCCTCGACCACCGCGGCGCCTGCTTCGCCGACCGGAACCGGCACGGGCACCTCCACGACCGCAGCGCCGGGGGCGTCCCCGTCCGGGACGGGCACCTCGGCGACCGCGCCGTCCGGCACGCAAGCCCCTGCGAGCGGCACGGCGTCGAGTCCGAGCCCGAGTGGCACGACGGCCGGCAGCTCCACGAGCCAGCCCTCCACGGCGGGCGGCTCCACCGCCGGGCAGCCGTCGACTGCCGGCACGCCGGCCACGAGCCAGCCCTCTACGGCGGGCAGCTCCACGACAGGCCAACCTTCGGGCACGGCCGGGCGGAGCGGATCGCAGCCGTCGGGCTCGGCCGCGACGGGCCAGCCTTCGGGCTCCGGCGCCACGTCGTCGGGCACGGCGGTCGCGCCCTCGCAGCGCGCGACCGGTGCCGCTTCGGGCGACAAGCCCGCGGCCTCGACGGCAACCTCGCCCGGCGCCTCGCCCGCCACGGCGGCGGGAGCGAAGGGCGACGACAAGCCGGCTTCGGCCGCAACCTCGCGGACGGATTCGCCGCGCACCGGCAACGCCGGCAAGCCCGGCGAGAAGCCGTCGGCCACGTCGGCGTCCTCGCCCGACAAGGCGGCCCAGCCTTCGACCTCGGCCTCGACCCCGCCCTCGTCGCCCGCCGCGACCGAGGACAAGGGCCGCGGGCAGGCGCAGCGCGGCCGCTCCGACAAGGACGCGACCGGCTCGACCGATCGCACTCCGCCGGCCCCGCCGGCGGCCGGCGCACGCCGGCTCGACGCGACGCCGGGTGCTTCAGGCGCAGGCGCCTCCGGCGCCGGCAAGGGCGAGGAGCCATCGGCCCGTCCGGACCGGCGCTCCTCGACCGAGCAGCCATCGGCGCGGCCCGAGCGCGGCGGCGCGGCGCCGTCCGAGCGCAGCGGCGCCGCCTCTCCCGCGGCGCCGGGCGCCCGCGG
>DASVVU010000229.1:0-14313 GCA_036386395.1 Beijerinckiaceae bacterium
CGTACTACGCATCCAGACAGTCCAAACGCAATTCACATGGATAAATGACCGGGCTTTGGGCGCGGGCTTACATGCCTGCGTCTGGGATGGATCCTTGGCGGGTCCCGGTCCCAACCGCCGCCTTGCCAGACATCCACCCGCCGGGCAGCGGCTCTCCCCTGCCCGGCGGGACCATTTTGCACCAGCGTGCTTCCCCGCGCCCGACGATCCGGGTTGGTCATTGCGCAACCTGAGATCGGTACGCATCGGCACATGCGCCTAACGAGTGCTGCGCCACGTTCCGAGGACAAGGATGAACCTGGGATGAACGGCCGCCGACTAATCTGCAAGAGCCGATCTTCTACTTCAATATTGAAAGACATTGCGCAAATTTATACATTACCTATGCTTCTATTAACTTCCAGATTATTATCAGTTTTATAGAGTTAACATAAGTTAATTCATCTCTAGCCTTTTAGTACGCTTAACGACACTGGAACAAACATCCAGGAATAGGGTTTCGACTCTGATCGATTGCCAAGCCTTTCTCTTTCTCCGGAGCGGCTGCCGGCCGTCAAAGGGTGACATGATGCAGATCGCCGTGGCCAGCGAGGCGCCCGTAGCGCTCGACGACATCCGACAGGAGCTTTTCTCGGCCCTGCCGCATCTGCGCGCCTTCGCGATCTCGCTTACGGGCGACGTCGATCGGGCGGACGACCTCGTTCAGGAGGCGGTGCTGCGCGGCCTCTCGCACCTGCATCAGTTCAAGCGCGGCACGAACTTCCAGGGCTGGATGTTCACGATCCTGCGCAACCAGTTCCACTCGAACTACCGCAAGCGCCGCCGCGAGGTCGAGGACGCGGACGGCCTCTACGCCGCGAAGGTCGCGATCCCGCCGGAGCAGGGCGCCTACCTCGACTTCACCGACTTCCGCGGCGCGCTGACGAAGCTCTCGCCGGAGCAGCGCGAGGCGCTCCTCCTCATCGGCGCCGAGGGGCTGACCTACGAGGAGACGGCGGAGATCTGCGGCACCAAGGTCGGCACCATCAAGAGCCGGGTGAACCGCGCCCGCAAGCGCTTGGCCGAGCTCCTCGGCCTCGACGAGATCGACGAGATTGGCCCCGACCGGATCGTCCAGGCGGCGCTGCGCGACGAGATCGAGCTCAGGCCGGGGGCTTGAGCCGCCCTTACCGTCGCGACGCCACGGCGGCGCCGGTGACGATCAGCACCGCGCCGAGGAGCGTCGCGAGCGTCGGCACCTCGGCGAAGAAAAGATAACCGAAGAGCGCGGCCCAGATCAGCGCCGTGTATTCGAGGGCCGCGAGCCGCGAGGCCTCGGCCCGGGCGAACGCGCTCGTCATGATGAAGTGCCCCCCGACCCCGAGCATGGCGATGAGGACGAAGGCGCCAAGGTCGGCCGCCGTCGGCGTGACCCAGACGGCGTAGGCGGGGAGCGCGAGGATCAGCGCCGGCCCGAGGTTCTGGAAGAATACGATGTAGGCCATCGGGTCGCGCTGCGCCCGGGCCCGCAGCAGCACCAGGCCGAAGGCATAGCAGACCGCGGCGACGAGGGCCGCGGCGACGCCCACGAGCGAGCGCGCTTGCGCCCCCGTCCCGAACTGGTCCGAGACCACGATGAGGACGCCGGCGAAGCCGGCGACGAGGGCCGCGAGGATGCGCCGGTCCGGGTGCTCGCCGAGCATCAGCGCGCCGAACAGCGCCACGAACATCGGCGACAGGAACGTCAGCACCAGCGCCTCGGCGAGGGGCAGCTGCCCCAGCGCGAAGAAGAAGGTCGTGGCGGTCACGACGGCGATGGCCGCGCGGCCGGCGTTGGCGATCACGGTCTCGCGGGAGGGCCGGCCCGGGCGGGCGAGCGCGAGCGCGCCCGACGCGAAGACGAGGCCGAAGGCGAAGCGCAGGAACGCCACCTCGAAGGTCGGGTACTTCGCCGCCATCGCCTTGATGACGGCGTCCATGGCAGACAGCACCGCGATCGCGGCCGCGGCCCGCGCGAAGGCGCCGACGATCATGGCATGAGCGCCCGGAGCGCATCGAAGAGCAGCTTCAGGGCGGCGCAGCCGAGGATCAAGTAGCACCAGAAGAACAGCTTTTGCTGCGGCAGCCGGTCGTGCAGGCGCTTGCCGAGCCACACGCCGAGGGGCACCGCCGGCGCGAGCGCCGCCGCGGCCCAGAACACGCCGGGCCGGCTCCACCCGAGCGCGATGTAGGACGGCAGCTTGAGGACGTTGCCGAAGACGAAGAAGGCGACGTTGGTGCCGGCGAAGACGGTCTTCGGCACGCCCCTGGCGAGGAGATAGAGGGCGACGGGCGGCCCGCCCGCGTGCGCCACGAAGGTCGTGAAGCCGGAGGCGGCTCCGGCCGCAAGCGCGAGCGGCGGCCTGACCGGCATGCGCCCGGGCTCGGCGAGGCGCCCGCGCAGGAAGTAATGCGCCGTGAAACCGAGGGTCACGACCGCGATCACGAGCGCGACGATGCGCGGATCGACAAAGCCTACGACGATGGTGCCCAGTGCGATCCCGGCGAGGAGCCCGGGCAGGAGCCAGGCGAGATCCGGCTTCGACCAGGTCGAGGGCCCGAAGGCGCCGACCGCAAAGACGTCCATGAAGGCGACGAGGGGCGCCATCATGATGGCGGCGGCGATCGGATCGACGGCGAGCGACAGGAGCGGGACGCCGAGCATGGCGAGCCCGCCGCCGAAGGCGCCCTTGCCGACGGCGACGGCCAACACCGTCAGCCAGCCGACGAGGAGGAAGAAGGGGTCGCTCGCCATGGGGCTCGGGGCAGAGGCGCGGGTGAATCGCGGGAGGGGCCGCACGTAAGACATTGTTCGTGCGTCTTGGCTACCCTTCGCCGCGCATGACCATCGTGGCAGCCTTCCTCGTCAACGCCGGCCTGAACTTCGCCCTCGGCCTCCTCGTGGCGAAGTTTTTGGGGCCGGACGAGTTCGGCCGCTACGCCGTCGCCATGGCCGTCGCGGTCGTCATCAACACCGTCGCCTTCGAGTGGCTGCGCCTCTCGGCGACCCGGTTCTACTCGGAGGAGCGGCGCCGCTCCGACCCCGGCCTGCGCGCGACCCTCGACCTCGGCTATGCCGCCGTCTCGCTTTCCCTCATGGGCCTCGTCGGCGTGGCGTACTTCCTGCGCCTCGATCTCGGGATGCCGGCCGCGCTCCTTGCCGCCGCGGCCGCCGCCGGGATCGGCATGGGCCTCTTCGACTACCGGGCGGCGCTCGCCCGCGCCCGCTTCCTCGATCGCTCCTATGCGGCGCTCGTGCTGTCGAAGAACGCCGCCGCCTTCGCCCTCATGGTGGGCGGCGCGTTCCTGTTCCGGAACGCCGCCCTCGTGCTCATGGGGGCGGCCTTGAGCGGCGTGGCGGCGCTCCTCGTGGCACGCCGGGCGCTCGCCGATCCGGATCTGCGTCTCGGCCTCGCCGGGCGCCGGCACCTCAAGACGTTCTGGACTTACGCGGCGCCCCTCGTCGCCGCGAACCTCCTCTACCAGCTCATGCCGCTGATGAACCGCGCCGCGCTGGCCTACACGGACGGCTACGCGGAAGCCGGGAAATTCTCGCTCGCGGCGGATCTCGGGCTTCGCCTGTTCATGACGCTCGGCTCCGCCCTCGACATCCTCCTGTTCCAGATCGCGGTGCGCACCGAGGAGACGCACGGCCGGGCCGAAGCCGAGCGGCGGATCGCCCACAACCTTGCGGTCGTGGCCGCGCTCCTCCTGCCGCTCGCGGCCGGATTCTGGGCGGTCCTGCCGGCCTTCGAGGCCCTCCTCGTGCCGCAGGCCTTCCGCGGGGCCTTCTCGGCCTACACGACGCTCCTCATCCCGGCCTTCGTCGCCTTCGCCCTGATCCAATACGCTCTCAACCCCACGTTCCAGGTCCGGACGCGCACCGCGCCGGCGGTCCTCGCCGCGCTCGTGGGATTGGCGGCGAACGCCGCCCTCCTGCCCGTCCTCCTAAAGATCATGGGGCCGACCGGCGTCGCGGCGGCGCAGCTCGCCGGCCTTGTCCTCGGCGCGATTTTCCTCGCGGCCCTCGCGGTCCGCTCCGGCGGCCTGAAGCTCCCCTGGCGCGACCTCGGCCTCATGGCCCTCGCGACCGCCGTCATGAGCGCCGCGGTCCTGCCCCTGCGTGGCATCGGCTCGCCGGCTCTCGCCCTCGCCCTCGCGGCGACCCTCGGCGTCACTGTCTATGCCGCCCTCGCTTACGCCCTCGACCTCGCCTCGGCCCGCACCCTGCTGCGCGCCCGCCTCGACCATGCCCGCCCCGTGCCGGCGCCGGCCGAATAGAGAACCGTGTTGCGACCCACAGCGATGCGCGATTACCAAGCCCGTTCGAACTCTCCACGTTTTTCATGCCACCGGTAATTGCTGCGCCCGCGGAGGTCGAGGTTTCCGTCCTCGATCGCAAATTCAAGGATGTGAAGCCAGTTGCCTTCCGGTTCGGGATCGGCGCAGGCCGCTCCGGCACACAGGACCGTGACGCCTTTTTTATGCTTTTCGTGGAAGCTGTCGCTCCGATGGAGATGGCCGGAGAGGATGTATTTGACGCCGCTATCTTCTGCAGCCTCGATGACCCGGTCCCAGTGGTGCAGCTTGAGTGTGTCCTTGACGTCGTCCGACGGAGGAAAATGAATAACCCATATCGCACCGGCGTTGACGGACTCGGTTTCGCTTTTCATCCTATCCAGGACATCACCATAGACGTTGCCCTGACCATATCGGAAGATTATCCTTGGGCGCGATGCATCCTCCTGTGATCGCAGGCAGAAATCTCCAGAAATGACGGCCAGCTTGGCTCCGCGCTCATCTTCGAGAATCCTGGTTTCCACGTGGTCTTGGACGTTGCGGAAGCTCGAAAAGACATTATCGAATTCCGTGCAGCCTGGAAGTGCCGCATAGTCATAATAGCGATCGTGATTCCCCGGCATGAGCATGATCGGAATGCCGAATGCCGACAATCTTGAAATTTCCTCCCTTGCCGCCAGTTGATCGCTTGCCATGCCCGATCCAGCCAGATCTCCTGAAATGACCACCAGCTTCAATTCTGGATGCCGTTTAATGAAACTAACTGTCTTGCTGAACAGGTCAGGATCATAGGTTTGGGATCTATGTCTGCTGAAATTCGCCTGTGCCTTGAAAGGATGCACCAGATTGACGATGAAGGCGGTCTTGCTTGAATGCTTCCAATCGGCGCGAATATGGAAGTCGGACAAATGAGCGATTTTGAACATGGAACCACCGCAAGGCCAAGGGCGTGATCCGAGCTCCGCACTTCAGGCGATGGGGGCACCGATCCTCATGTGTGTGGCCCATCGATCCTCATGAACAGCGCGTCACCGTCGCGGGCGAGCTGCCCCCAGGCTCCCTCGAACCGGCGCCCCGCCTGAATCTGGGTGGCAAGGTCCACGAAGAGCTGGCGACACAGAAGTTCCGCGCTTTCCGGCGACGCCGGCAGCCGTTCAGTGATCAGCGCGGCCACATCCTCGTTGAACCTATACTGCTCGCCAAGCTGCGGAAAGAAATCGCCCCTCTCGGCGAATTGGTCGGCCAGAACGGAGAACATCCGCCTCAGACGGGTCATGATGAAGTCGCCGAGGTGCTTATCGGTCAAACGCCCCAGGCCCTCGGCCAGGACCGAGCGGTCCCTGGCTACAGCGACTTCGAAACCTTGTCGAACGAGCGCGATCATCGCAGGGGCCGGCTTGTAGTCCGGCGCAGCCAACGTCGAGGGCAGCCCTGCGCCGGCCTCCCGCTGCCGCTCGGTCGAGGGCTCCGGCTCGGGCCTCAGGGACAGGATGAACTTGTCTTCGCTGATGGTATCGCCGACCTTGATCACATGCGTCTCGATGATGTCGTCCGAAGGCGTCACCACCGTTACGACTATCTCGGGTTCGGTCCCAGATGCGCTGGAGACGAGCGGATCCTCGAATTTGACCGACTCTCCTTCCCGCACATAGACTTCAGTGACTTGCACCTCCTTGGAGGCGCCGATGTCCGGAATTCTGACCTTTTCTCCGGGAGCCATGCTGATTGCTCACGATATGGGGTCGAATTCTAAGATTTCTATCTTGCCGGCGCAAGTGATGCGCGGCTGATCCGGCGCTCGGCCCTCGTCCGTTCTCCCCTGTTGGCTTGTCCGCATAGCCGCTCTCCGTGCTTGTAATTCCGGGTCTCGCCGAAGGCGAGGCCCGGAATACGAGGGTGGCGCTTGACGCGAGTCGCACTCAGTTGAACAGCGCGTCGATGTCGGTCTGGGAGACGTGGCCCGGGTCGTCGTCGAGCTTGGGGCCGTTGAGGAGGGCGCGCTCGCCGGGCGCCTCGACGGCCTCCTGGTCGATCAGCTCGCGGAAGGCCTCGAGGCCGCCCCAGAGGCCGATGACCTTGTCGAGGCGCTCCTCGACGAACTTCAGGACGCCGACGATCTTGGTGATGCGCTGCCCCGTGAGGTCCTGGAAGTTGCAGGCCTCGTAGAGGGCGACGGTGCGGTCGAGGATCGCGCCGACGCAGTCGTTGCCGCCGGTCGCGATGCCGGCGGCGCGCAGCATGTTGGCCTGCGCCTCGATGTCCTCGGCGGCGGCGAGGATCGTCGTCGTCGCCTCCTCGGTCGCGCCGACCACGGCGTCGAGCTCGCCGGCGACGCGGCGCATGCCCCGGCCATCATGATCGGAGCGGGAGAGGGTCGCGATCTCGCGCTTCGTCGAGGCGATGGCGCTCTTCATGCCGTCGAGCTCGGCCTTCAACGCGTAGACCTCGGCGATCTCGCGCCGGTAGGCCTCGACCACGTCGGCCGCCGTGCGCTGCGACGGCTCGAAGCAGCGCCTCAGGTCCTGCACCACGCTCAGGATCTCGCCGATGCGGTAGTCGCCGCCGGCCGGGTCGGCGCCGGCGTCCCGGGGTCCGAGGCTCTCCTCGATCCGATAGCGTTTGCCGACGTGACCCATGGACGCGCACCCTTCTGGAGCGTCCCAACCTTCCGGGGAAATCGTTGCCGGATGCTGAACGGATCGCCAATCGAAACCGCGTAATCCGCGTTAGCCCGCCGTTCATCCTGTTCCTCAGAACGGGGGTAACCATAAGGATGCGTTTTCGGCTCCTCGAGCCGATTCACCCTCTTCCTCACCCTCCGATTCACCATTTCCTCAAGCGCGCCGCCGGACGATCGGGGCGTCGGCGGGCCGTGGCCCGTCCGGGCGTGTTGCGTTCGAGCGAGGGTTGTCATGCGTGGGGTGGTGGCTTTCGGTGTGTTGGCCGGTTTCCTGACGGCGGGCGTCGCCGCGACGGGGGCGCAGGCCCAGAGTTATGGCGGCGGCTTCATCGAGCTTCTGATGACGGGCCGCGACCCGAGCCCCTCCATCCGCCCCGTGCGGCCGAACCCGCTCTACGGGACGGCGCAGCCCTATGGGCGCACGCAGGTGGCGGCCCTGCCCGGCTCCCTCCCGGGCGAGGAGATCGGCATCGGCCGCGTCATGGACCCGAAATACCGGCGCCAGACCGTCGACTACGCCGGCCCGCACGCGCCGGGCACCATCGTGGTCGATACGCCCGCGAAGTTCCTCTACCTCGTGCAGCCCGGCGGCAAGGCGCTGCGCTACGGCATCGGGGTCGGGCGGCCGGGGTTCACGTGGGCCGGCGTCAAGACGGTCTCGATGAAGCGCGAGTGGCCCGACTGGACGCCGCCGCCCGAGATGCTGAGGCGCCGCCCGGACCTTCCGCGCCACATGGCCGGCGGGCCGGCGAACCCCCTCGGCGCCCGCGCCCTCTATCTCGGCTCCTCGCTCTATCGCATCCACGGCACGAACGAGCCGCACACCATCGGCCAGTCGGTCTCCTCGGGCTGCATCCGGATGATGAACGAGGACGTGACCGATCTTTATGACCGCGTCGGGGTCGGCACGAGGGTGATCGTGATCTGACGCCCATCATGGGCGCACTCTCGTCATGATGGGCGCACCACCGTCACAATAGCGAAGCGCCCGCCCCGGAGACCGGAGCGGGCGCTGTTTCGTTGCTGAGGTGCAGGACGGATCAGGCGAAGTCGTCGCCGCCGCCGCCGAAGTCGGCGCCGTCGCCGAAGTCGTCGCCCTCGTCGAACGAGGCGTCCTGGAAGCTCGCGTCGTCGGCGTTGCCGAAGCCCGAATTGCCGGAAGCCGCGGTCGAGCCGGAGCCGGAATTCCCGAACGGGCTGAGATCGCTGAAGTTCGATCCGCCGCCGGCGCCCGCCTGCGAGCCGCCGCCGAGGCCGCCGAGGGCGCTCTGCGCGCCGCCGTGGCTGCCGCCGAAGGCGTTGGCGAGGGCGTTGCCGAGCATCATGCCGCCGGCGACGCCCGCCGCCGTCGTCAGCGCCGAGCCGAGGAAGCCGCTGCCGCCGCGCCCGCCGCCGAACATGCCGCCGCCCACGCCGGGCTGGCCCATCTGCGAACCGGGCTGGGCCATCGGCTGACCCATGCCGGGCTGGCCGCCGGCCCACGGGCCGCCCTGGCCCGGTCCGGGCCCCATGCCTTGGCCCATGCCGGGCTGCGGCTGGCCCCAAGGCCCGCCGCCGCCCTGCGGCTGCGAGAACGAGCCGCGCCGCTCGCTCTCGCGGGCGCCGCCGCCGAACAGGCTCGACAGGAACCCGCCCTGCGGCCGGTTGCGCAGCTCCTCGTTCTCGGCGGCGAGCGCCTGAAGCTGCTCGTTCAGATTCTGCAGCGCCTGCTCCTGGACGACGATCGCCTGCGCCATGGCATAGGGTGCGTAGGGCTGCTGGCGGATCTTCTCCTGGATCAAACGCTCCGCCTCCGGGTCGCGCGGCTGACTCGCGACCTGCTCGAGGCGCTGGAAGATGTCGGAAATGACCTGACGTTCCTGGTCATTCATGGCTGCGGTTCCTCTCCGGCGGCCGCGTCGGGGCGGCTCTATGCTACGAAATGGGGATGCCCCGGCGCTTTTTAAGGGGGCACCCGGCGAAAGCTTCGCCATTTTCCGACCGGCGCAGCCGAGCATGTGAGCGGCCGCACGCCGAGGCCGACGGTCCCTGTCTAGCAAGGCTTGGAGCGACCAGGGCCGAGGTTCGAGATGGAGCAGGAGTATTGGATCGCGGCGGCCATCGGCCTTGCCGTCTTGGCCTACGCGGCCTTCGTGAATCGCAAGGTCCAGCGCTACCGCGGCCGGACGGTCTTCGAGGCGACCGCCGCCGAGGTGTGGGAGCTCATCGACATCCGCCCCGGGCGGCCTTGCTGGATGCAGAACGTCAAGGCCGTGACCTGGATCGACGAGGCGAGCCGGGACATGGAGATCGCGCTCCACACCGGCCAGGGCATGCGCCAGCGGATCCTCCTGGTCGAGGAGCCGCGCCGGCACGAGGCCATGGTGGCCTACCGCTGGAGCCCCAAGGACTACGGCGACGTCGCCTACAGCCGCTGCACGCTCGCCGAAGCCGACGGCCGCACCGAGCTTCGGACCGAGCTCGCGTTCGAGCGGCGCGGGCTCTTCAACGGCCTCGCGCACCGCTTCGTCTATCCGTTCCAGATCGCCATCTTCCACGCCCTCGCCCGCCAGGAGCTTCAGCGCCGCGCCTCCGAGCGGAGCCTGCCCTGGGGCCGGCCCGCCCCGGCGCTTGAGACGAGCGCGCAGCGCATCCGGCGCGGCCTGTTCCGCTGGCCCGTGCTGCTCGCCGCCGCGACCGTCGCGTGGCTCGCCTACGAGTTCGGCCTTTTGGTCGGCTTGTCGCTCCTCATCATGCTGCTCGTGCACGAGTACGGGCACGTGTGGTCGATGCGCCGGCACGGCCACGCGGCGCCGCGGATTCTTCTGATCCCGTTCTTCGGCGGCGTCGCGGTCGGCAACCGCATCGCGCGCTCCGACGCCGAGGACGCCGAGATCGCCCTCATGGGCCCGGCCTTCGGGATCGTGCCGGGCCTCGCGGCGCTCGCCGCCTACGGCATGACCGGGCAGGAGTGGCTTGCCGCGGTCGCGTTCTTCCTCGTCATCGTGAACCTGTTCAACCTCATCCCCTTCCCGCCCCTCGACGGCGGGCAGGTGACGCGCACGCTGCTCCGCCCGCTCGGACCGAAGGTCGCTGCCGCGGTCTCTGGCCTCCTGATCCTCGCCGGCATGGCGGCGGCCCTCTACCTGAAGGCCCCCGTCCTGATGATCTTCTTCGTCATCGGGGCGCTCGCCTGGATCGCCGCGCCGCTCCCCCCGGAGCGCCGGCCGCTTCGTGCCATGGGCCTGACGCTTGCCGCCGCAAGCTACGTCGGCCTCGTCGCGGCGCATCTTGCGGCCCTCACCGCCGCGATCGCGCTGACCGACGCCGAGGACATCATGGCCCTTCTGGAGACCGCCCCGAAGCTGTTCTGACGAGCGCCGGTGCCCCCGTGCAACCGGACTTACGCCCCGGCGGTTCACCTGCTATGCGCGCCCGAAGGCGCGGAGCGGCACGGCGGAGAGCGGGATGGAGCGGGTCGAAGTCGCGGGCTTGGGTGTCGCGAAGGTCCTGCACGACTTCGTGGAGCGGGAGGCGCTGCCGGGCACGGGCGTCGCCCCGGATGCGTTCTGGGCCGGGCTTGCCGCCCTCGTGCGCGACCTCGGGCCGCGGAACCGCGCGCTGCTTCGCCGCCGGGACGAGCTGCAGGAGCGGATCGACGCCTGGCACCGCGAGCAGGCCGGCAAGTCCTTCGACGCGGCGGCGTACGAGCGCTTCCTGCGCGAGATCGGCTACCACGTCCCGGAGCCGGCGGACTTTGCGATCGCGACCCAGAACGTCGACGACGAGATCGCGCGCATCGCCGGGCCGCAGCTCGTCGTGCCGGTATCGAACGCGCGCTATTCGCTGAACGCCGCCAACGCCCGCTGGGGCTCGCTCTACGACGCCCTCTACGGGACCGACGCGATTCCGGAGGACGGCGGGGCGGAGCGCGGGCGCGGCTACAACCGGGCGCGCGGCCAGAAGGTCATCGCCTACGCCCGCGGCGTCCTCGACGAGGCGGCGCCGCTCCAGGAGGGCAGCCACGCGGACTCGACCTCCTACACGGTCGAGAGCGGCAGGCTCAGGGTCGGCCTGAAGGACGGATCGGCGACAGGGCTCGCCCACCCGGAGCAGTTCGCCGGTTACCGCGGCGACGAGACGAATCCCTCGGCCATCCTCCTGCGCCACAACGGCCTGCACGTCGAGATCAGGTTCGACCGGCAGAGCCAGACCGGGCGCGACGATCCGGCCGGCATCGCCGACGTGGTGCTCGAGGCCGCCGTCACCACCATCATGGACCTCGAGGACTCGGTCGCCGTGGTCGACGCCGACGACAAGGTCGAGGTCTACCGCAACTGGCTCGGGCTGATGCGGGGCACGCTCTCGGCCGCCTTCGAGAAAGGCGGCCGCACGCTGGAGCGCCGGCTCAACCCCGACCGGGTCTATCGCGCGCTCGGCGGCGGCGAGGTGCGGCTTCCCGGGCGCAGCCTCATGCTCGTCCGCAACGTCGGCCACCACATGGATACCGACGCCGTCGTGGACGAGGCCGGGGAGGCGATTCCAGAGGGCATCCTCGATGCCGCCGTCACCTCGCTCATCGCCATGCACGACCTCGCCGGCGGCGGAGACTTCCGCAACAGCCGCGCGGGCTCCGTCTACATCGTCAAGCCCAAGATGCACGGGCCCGAGGAGGTCGCCTTCGCGGACGCGCTCTTCTCGCGCGTCGAGGACATGCTCGGCCTTCCCCGCCACACCCTCAAGATGGGCATCATGGACGAGGAGCGGCGCACGACGGTCAACCTCAAGGCCTGCATCGCGGCGGCCGCGGACCGCGTGTGCTTCATCAACACCGGCTTCCTCGACCGCACCGGCGACGAGATCCACACGTCGATGGAAGCCGGGCCGACGATCCGCAAGAACGACATGCGCGGCACCGCCTGGATCAGATCTTACGAGGACAACAACGTCGATGTCGGCTTGCGGTGCGGCCTGCCCGGCCGGGCGCAGATCGGCAAGGGCATGTGGGCGGCGCCGGACAAGATGGCGGACATGATCGCCCAGAAGATCGGCCATCCGCAGGCCGGCGCCAACACGGCCTGGGTCCCCTCGCCGACCGCCGCGACGCTCCACGCCCTGCACTACCACAAGGTCGACGTGGCGAGGCGCCAGGAGGAGCTGCGCTCCCGCCCGCCCGCGAGGCTCGCCGACATCCTCACCGTCCCGGTGTCGCAGTCGAACTGGGCGCCGGACGCGGTCCGGGAGGAGCTGGAGAACAACTGCCAGGGCATCCTCGGCTACGTGGTGCGCTGGATCGACCAGGGCGTCGGCTGCTCCAAGGTGCCGGACATCCACGACGTCGGCCTGATGGAGGACCGCGCCACCTTGCGCATCTCCAGCCAGCACGTCGCCAACTGGCTCCGCCACGGCATCGTCACGGAGCGCCAAGTGATGGAGACGCTGCGCCGCATGGCGGCGGTGGTCGACCGCCAGAACGCCGGCGACCCGCTCTACCGGCCGATGGCGCCGACGTTCGAAGGCCCAGCCTTCGCGGCCGCTTGCGACCTGATCTTCAAAGGCCGCGCGCAGCCGAACGGCTACACCGAGTGGATCCTGCACGCGCGCCGCCGCGAGGCGAAGGCCGAAGGCGCGCCGACCGAGCACGGGCGCGAGGGCGCGCCGACGGCGGTGTCGCCGGCGGGCTGAAGGCTATTCCGCCGCCGCGGGCCGGCGCTCGCGCTCCGCGACCGCACCCTTCGCCATGCGCACGGCGGTGCGGAACGCCGCGAGCGTGGCTCCCGGATCGGCCTTGCCCTCGCGGACGATGTCGTAGGCGGTGCCGTGGGCCGGCGTGCAGATCGGCACCGGCAGGCCGCCGAGGATCGTCACCCCACGGGTGAAGCCGAGGAGCTTCAGGGCGATCTGGCCCTGGTCGTGGTACATGGTCACGACCGCGTCGAAGTCGCCGCGCTTCGCCCTGAGCCACACGGTGTCGGCCGGGAACGGCCCCTCGGCCGCGATCCCTTGCGCCTTCGCGTCCGCGACGGCGGGGGCGATCGTGTCGATCTCCTCGCGCCCGAACAGGCCGCCTTCGCCGGCATGCGGGTTGAGCCCTGCGACCGCAAGGCGCGGGCGCGCCGTGCCGGCGCGGCGGATGGTGCGGTCGGCGTCGAGGATGCTCTCCAGCACCTCCTCGCGGGTGAGCGCCGACGCGACCTCGGCCAGCGGGATGTGCGAGGTCACGCGGCAGTTCCACAGGCCGTCCAAGAAGTTGTACTCGGACGTGCGGCCGGAGAAGCCGAGCCGGTCGGCGGCCCAATGGATCTCGTCGAGGTAGGGGTTGCCGGCGAGCTTCAGGGCCTGCTTGTTGAACGGCGTGAAGCAGATCGCGTCGACGGTGCCGGCCTTTGCGAGGTCGAGGGCCGTCCCGAAGTTGCGCATGGCGAAGGCGCCGCTCTCGGGGGTCGGGACACCCTGCGGGATGTCGCCCGCGCCGTTGTGGCCGAGGTCGAGGAGCTCGGGACGGCCCGGCCGGAAGGCGGCCTCGCCGGCGTCGCGCACCACGGCTAAGTCGAGGTCGAGGCCCGCGACCGTAGCGCCCCGGCTGAGGAGGCCGGCGTCGCCGATCGCGAGCACGCCGGCCTCGCCGATCTCGTCCGCCGCGAGGAGCCGGGCCGCAAGCTCGATGCCGACGCCCGCGGCGTCGCCCATCACGAGCGCAATCTTCAGTATGGTCATGGCCTCACCTGTGCTGAACTGCCGCTCATAGCAGACGGCCGCGCGCCGGACAGCCCCGACGGAGCCCCCATGACCGAACAGAAGCCCCTCGAGCCCTGGCAATGGCCGGACGAGCATTGGCGACGCCTCGTCAACCAGGTCCGGGCCGGGCGCGCGTACCGGCCGAAGTCCTGGCCGGGCGGCGCGCGCTGCGCCGTCGCCCTGTCGTTCGATTCCGACCACGAGACCAACGAGCTGCGCGACGGCGGCAAGTCGATCGGGCGCATGAGCTGGGGCCAGTACGGCAGCCGCGTCGGCGTGCCGCGCATCCTCGCGCTGCTGAAGCGGCATGACATCAAGGGGACGTTCTACGTGCCGGCGGTCGCCGCCCTGACCTACCCGGACGAGCAGCGCCGGGTGATCGCGGAAGGCCACGAGATCGGCATCCACGGCTGGATCCACGAGCTCAACTCGGTGCTGCCCTACGACGCCGAGCGCGACCTCATGATGCGCGCGGCGGACGCTTTGGAGACGATCACGGGCGTGCGCGCCGTGGGTTTGCGCACCCCCTCATGGGATTTCAGCCCGAACACGCTTCGGATCGAGAGGGAGATGGGCCTCCTGTACGACTCCTCGCTCAT
>DASVVU010000230.1:0-7218 GCA_036386395.1 Beijerinckiaceae bacterium
CGGCCCTCCCCTTCGGGGAGGGAGGAGAGGCGCCTGTGCCGACCTTTTACGATGTGTGAATGCCGTAGCCCGAGAGGGAGAGGTGATTCGCTCAGCTTCCGCTCAGGGCCGCCTTGGCCTTCGACCACCAGCCGGCGCGCTTGGGGCGGTTGGGGTCGGGGGGCGTGAGGACGACGGCGACGGGCTCTGGCTCGGGCTCCGCGGGTCGCGCCGGCTCGGCGGGGGCTTGCGGCGTCTCGCCGGCTCCGTTCGGGCTTGCAGCCTCAGGCGTCCGCTCCTGCGGCCCGCCTTCCGGCTCCGGCCGGCTCCCGGGCTCCTGCCGGGCTTCGGTCCAGGCGGGCGCTGAACCAGGAGCCGGAGCGCGGTCCGGGGCAGGGGTCTCCTCGCGCGGTTCGCCGGCCGGCCCGGAAGCCTCGACCAGTTCGCGGGCCTCGTGGGCTTCGGGACGGCGCTCGCGCGGCTCGCCATCGTCCCGGTCGCGCCAGCGGTCGCGGCCCCGGCGGCGGCGGTCGCGGCGATGATGGCGCTCGCCGTCCTCGCGCCGGCGCGGCTCCCCGCCCGTATCGCCCGCCGGCTCCGCGGTGGCCTCCTCGGGACCCTCGTCCTCGTCGCCATCGTCTTCGCCGGTCCCTTGGGCGCCGCTCCCTTCGGCCGAGCCGGCCTCGAGCCGGTCCTCGCGGGGCTCGCCGTTGCGGCCCCGGCGGCGACGCCGCCGCCGGCGGCGGCGTCCGCCTTCGCCCTCCTCGCCCGGTCGCTCGGGACGGTCGCCCCGCTCGCCCGGCTCGGTGCGAGCCCGCTCGGCGCGGGCCGGCTCGGACTCGTCCCGGTCCTCGGCGTCGGCCTCCTCGGCCTCGTCCGCCTCCTCGGGCTCGTCGATCGGGGCAATGGCGTCGATCCTGACCGTCGCGGCGGGGCGCGGCTCCGTCCGCGGCGCGACGGGCTCGGCGCGGTCGATCGCGAAGGTGCTCTGGCCCGTGAGCCCTTCGTCGGCGACGACGCTGATCACGACGCCGAAGCGGTCCTCGAGCTCGCGCAGGTGCGTGCGCTTCTGGTTGAGGATGTAGAACGCGACCTCGGGCCGGGTGCGCACGCAGAGGTTATGCGTCGCGCTCTTGATCAGGTGCTCCTCGACCGAGCGCAGGATGTGGAGCGCGACCGAGGGGGTCGAGCGCACGTGGCCGGCGCCGCCGCAGTGCGGGCAGAGGACGGACGACGATTCGAGCACGCCCGTGCGGATGCGCTGGCGCGACATCTCCAGGAGCCCGAACGGCGAGATGCGCCCGACCTGGATGCGGGCGCGGTCGTTCTTCAGGCACTCGTTGAGCTTCTTCTCGACGGCGCGGTTGTTGCGCTTCTCCTCCATGTCGATGAAGTCGATGACGATGAGGCCGGCGAGGTCGCGGAGCCTGAGCTGCCGGGCGATCTCCTCGGCCGCCTCGAGGTTCGTGCGCAGCGCCGTGTCCTCGATGTTGTGCTCGCGGGTCGAGCGGCCGGAGTTCACGTCGATCGAGACGAGGGCCTCGGTCGGGTTGATGACGAGGTAGCCGCCCGAGCGCAGCGTCACGTGGTTCGAGAACATGGCGTCGAGCTGCTGCTCGACCCCGAAGCGCGCGAAGAGCGGCTGCGGGTCCTTGTAGGGCTTCACCGCCTTGGCATGGCTCGGCATGAGCATGCGCATGAAGTCCTTGGCCTCGCGATAGGCCTCGTCGCCAGCGACCAGGACCTCGTCGATGTCCTTGTTGTAGAGGTCGCGGATGGCGCGCTTGATGAGCGAGCCCTCCTCGTAGACGAGGGCCGGAGCGGACGAGGACAGCGTCAGCTCGCGCACGCTCTCCCACAGGCGCATCAGGTATTCGAAGTCGCGCTTGATCTCGGCTCGGGTGCGCGAGGCGCCGGCCGTGCGCAGGATCACGCCCATCCCCTCCGGCACTTCGAGATCGGTGGCGATCTCCTTGAGGCGCTTGCGGTCGGCCGCGCTCGTGATCTTGCGCGAGATGCCGCCGCCGCGGCCGGTGTTCGGCATCAGCACCGAGTAGCGGCCGGCGAGCGAGAGGTAGGTGGTGAGCGCCGCGCCTTTCGTGCCGCGCTCCTCCTTGACGACCTGGACCAGGAGGATCTGGCGGCGCTTGATGACCTCCTGGATCTTGTACTGGCGCCGGTAGGGGCGGCGGCGCTCGGGCAACTCCTCGAGGGCGTCGCCGCGCCCGCCGACCTGCTCGATGACGGGCTCGGCGTCCTCTTCGTCGCCATTCCCGGAGCCGGCGTCGCCGGTGTCCTCGACCTCGGCCTCGCCGGCGTGGGCTTCAGACCCAGCCTCGGTCTCCTCCTCTTCTTCCTCTTCCTCTTCTTCCTCTTCTTCCTCCTCCTCCTCGGCTTTTGCAGCCTTGCTGATCAGGGCGTCGGTGTCGGGGCCTGTCGATGCATTTCGGGCCTCTCCGACTTCGGACCCGCGGCGCTCGGTCGCCTCGTGCCCGGGGTCGCCTTCGCCCCGCTCGCCCGGCGGAAGCTCGGTGACGGGAGCACCGGATTCGTCGAAGCTCTCGGCCGGCGCAAGCACCGGCGGGGTCTCGGCGGCTCCGACTGGAGCGATATCCGGTTGGCTGTCGCCGCTACCAGCTTCGCCGCTGACGACGACCTTGCCCTCGCCCTCGCTGACAAACCCGTCAGTCTCATTTGTCCGGCGTTGAGCATGGCGGGGGCGGCGGCGGCTGCGGCGGCGCTCGTCCTCGCGCTCCTCCTCGTGCGCGGCGCGGGCTTCCTCCTCGAGGAGGGCCTGCCGGTCGGCGACCGGGATCTGGTAGTAGTCGGGATGGATCTCGCTGAAGGCGAGAAAGCCGTGGCGGTTGCCACCGTACTCGACGAAGGCCGCCTGCAGCGACGGCTCGACCCGCGTGACCTTGGCGAGATAGATGTTCCCGCGAAGCTGCCGCCTAGAGGCGGATTCGAAGTCGAACTCCTCGACCTTCTGACCGCGCACCACCGTCACCCGGGTCTCTTCCGGGTGCGAGGCATCGATAAGCATCTTGTTGGCCATGACGAACTCTCATGGCGGCCGGCGGCGCTCCTGTTCCTGCTTCCGGCCCCTCGCCCGACGAGGGCTCGAGGCGCGAGACGCGGGGCCGCATCCCGGCCGGAGCCGGAGGCGGCGCGAAGGTTCGGAGGGTGTCGGCGGTCGCCGTCGCGCGCCGGGCGGCGCGCCTGGGGTTGATCCTGATCGCGGACGGCCTTGCGTCCGAACGGTCGAGCAGCAGTGCCGATCCCGTCCTCGCGCCCATCGATCCACGACCTTCCAAAAACGATGCGCCGGGAATCCGGCCACCGGAGCGATTGGCGACGATCAAGTCGCCGAATTCGACGCCCGGTCCGGGAGGTGCCGCATGCAGGACGACGATCCGGCGGTCGGTCGGTCGCGACCGGTTCCCGCTGGCCGCCGTCGGAATCGGGTGATGCCGGACGGGGTCAGAACCATTACAGACCCGAAGGCCCGCTTGGCAAGAGATGTCGGGCCTGTGTGGCTGAAATGCAACGGGTACATCCCAGTTAACTTGTATGCTAGAAGCTTCGTTAACCAAGCGGGGCTATCCCTCTCAAGGGCGTTTGCGGAGTATCGAGACGGCGATGTCGTTCGCCCGCTTGAGGAATTTGGCTTTCGCCTATGTCGCGCTGGGGCTTCTCCCGGCCGCTTTGGCGCTGTCCGCGCCGGCTCTGTCTGCCCCGCAGGACCAAGCCCCGCTCGCGGTCGCGGCCGAGGTCAAGGCCGAGGGACCGCGGACCCGCCTCACCTTCACCCTGTCCGAGCCGGTCGAGGCCCGTCCCTTCGTGCTTGAGCGGCCAGACCGGGTCGTGGTCGAGCTGCCGCGGGTGAACTTCCAGCTCCCGCCGGAAGCCGGCCGGCGCCGGGAGGGGCTCGTCGCCTCCTTCCGCTACGGCCTCTTCGCGGCCGGCCGCTCCCGGGTCGTGATCGACCTCGCCCAGCCCGCGCTCGTGACCCGGGTCGAGGCCGCGACGCGCGCCTCCGACGGCGCGGCCCTCCTCACAGTCGAGCTGACGCGGACGGACCGCGAGACCTTCCGCCGGGCGGCGCGGCCCGAGGCGCCGGCCGCGCTGGCGGCGGCCGCCGCCGATCCCGAGGCCACCGGCAGCGTGGCGTCGGCGGACAAGCGGCCCCTCGTCGTCCTTGACGCCGGCCACGGCGGCATCGACCCCGGCGCCGTCGCCTCGACCGGCGCCTTCGAGAAGGACATCGTGTTCAGCTTCGTCGAGCGCCTGCGCGAGCGCCTGGAGGCGACCGGCCGCTACCGCGTCCTCATGACCCGCGACCACGACGTGTTCGTTCCCCTCGACGAGCGCGTCCGCATGGCGCGGGCCGCCAAGGCCGACCTCTTCATCTCGATCCACGCCGATTCGATTTCCTCGGCCCCGCACATCCGCGGCGGCACGGTCTACACCGGCGCCGAGCGGGCGACCGACACCGAAAGCCAGAACCTCGCCGAGCGGGAGAACAAGGCTGACGAGGTTGCGGGGCTCGTCCCCCGGGACACGGCGAACGACGTCGCCGACATCCTCCAGGAGCTGACGCTGCGCGAGACTCGCGGCTTCTCGCACCGCTTCGCCAAGAGGCTCCTCGGCAAGCTCGACCCGGTGATGACGCTCTCCAAGAAGCCGCACCGGGAGGCGGGCTTCGTGGTGCTGCGCGCGCCCGACGTGCCTTCGGTCCTGGTCGAGCTCGGATACCTGTCGAGCAAGCGCGACATCGACCTCCTGACCTCGGACGCCTGGCGCGACCGCTCGGCGGCCGCCATGACGGTAGCGATCGACCAGTATTTCGGCACCCGGGTCGCGAGCCAGGGCGCGGAGAGCCAGGGCACCGCCCCAGTTTCACCATAGATGCGGTGTCGAAAGAGCCGTCGGACATGGCGGGACCCCGAATCCTCGGATAGCGTGCCGAAGGCCTTCAAGAGCCGGGGCACAGCGGAGGGGGCTCTCCTGCCGGCTGACGGACGCCGGACGGCGAAACGACAATAGGCGGGGGTCAGGTTCGGGATGCGGTTCGTTCTACGATTCTTCGGCTTCCTGTTCAGCGTCGGCGCCATTTTCTTCCTGATCGGCGCCGTCGTCGCGGCCTACGGCTACTGGAAGTTCTCGCAGGACCTGCCCGACCACGCGGCGCTCGCCAAGTACGAGCCGCCGGTGATGACCCGCGTCCACGCCGCCGACGGCAGCCTCTTGGCCGAGTACGCCCGCGAGCGGCGCCTCTACATCCCGGTCCAGGCGGTGCCGAAGCAGGTCATCGGCGCCTTCCTCTCGGCCGAGGACAAGAACTTCTACCGCCACAGCGGCGTCGACCCGGAAGGGCTCGTGCGCGCCGTCGTCATGAACTTCAAGGGCGGCGGCAAGCGCCAGCAGGGCGCCTCGACCATCACCCAGCAGGTGGCGAAGAACTTCCTCGTCGGCAGCGAGCGCTCCTACGAGCGCAAGATCCGCGAGGCCCTGATCGCGCTGAGGATCGAGACCGCCTACTCGAAGGACCGCATCCTCGAGCTCTACCTCAACGAGATCTACCTCGGCCTGTCGAACTACGGCATCGCGGCCGCGGCGCTGAACTACTTCGGCAAGTCGGTGCACGAGCTGACGCTGGCCGAGGCCGCCTACATGGCGGCGCTGCCGAAGGCGCCGAACAACTACCACCCCTTCCGCCAGAAGCAGGCCGCCCTCGAGCGCCGCAACTGGGTCCTCGACCGCATGGTCGACAACGGCTACATCAAGCGCGACGAGGCCGACAAGGCGAAGAAGGAGCCGCTCGCCGTCAGCCCCCGCGTGATCTCGCCGAACACCATCGCGTCCGGCTACTTCGCCGAGGAGGTGCGCCGCGAGATCGCCGAGCGCTACGGCGAGAAGAAGCTTTACGAGGGCGGCCTGTCGGTCCGCACCACGCTCGATCCGAAGATGCAGGCCTATGCCCGCAAGGCCCTCGTCGACGGGCTCGTCCGCTTCGACGAGAACCGCGGCTGGCGCGGCGCGCAGCAGAAGCTCGACCTCGTCGGCCGCGAGTGGGGCACGGCGCTGGCCGAAGTCCCGGCGCTCGGCGACGTGCAGCCCTGGCGCTTGGCCGTCGTGCTCGAGGTGGCGGGCGGGCAGGCCCGGGTCGGCCTCCAGCCGCCGCGCGAAAGCTCGGGCCAGATCGCCCGCGACCGGGAGATCGGTGCGGTCGGGGCCGACGGCGTGAAGTGGACCCGCCGCAACGTCGCCCAGGTGCTCTCCGCCGGCGACGTCGTCTACGTCGAGCCGATCGAGGGCAAGGCCGGCCAGTGGCGGCTGCGCCAGATCCCCGAGATATCCGGCGCCATGGTGGTGATGGACCCGCACACGGGCCGCGTCCACGCCATGGTCGGCGGCTTCTCCTTCGATCAGAGCGAGTTCAACCGGGCGACGCAGGCGATGCGCCAGCCGGGCTCGTCCTTCAAGCCCTTCGTCTACGCGACCGCGATCGACAACGGCTACACGCCGTCCTCCATCGTCCTCGACGCGCCGATCACCATCGACATGGGGCCGGGCCAGGAGGCGTGGTCGCCGTCGAACTACGACGGCAAGCCGACCGGGCCGCACACGCTCCGCTACGGCATCGAGCAGTCGAAGAACCTGATGACGGTGCGGCTCGCCAAGGACGTCGGCATGCCGCTCGTCGCCGAGTACGCCCGCCGCTTCGGCATCTACGACGACATGCTGCCGGTGCTGTCGATGGCGCTTGGCGCCGGCGAGACCACGGTGATGCGCCAAGTCACCGCCTACTCGATGCTCGCGAACGGCGGCCGGCGCATCAAGCCGACGCTCATCGACCGCATCCAGGACCGCACCGGCCAGACCATCTACCGCCACGACGGGCGCCAGTGCATCGGCTGCGCGGCCGAGAAGTGGAAGGGCCAGGACGAGCCGAAGCTCGTCGACAACCGCGAGCAGGTGCTCGACCCGCTCACCGCCTACCAGATGGTCTCGATCCTCGAGGGCGCGGTGCAGCGCGGCACCGGCACGGCCCTGAAGGCCGTCGGCAAGCCCATCGCCGGCAAGACCGGGACGACGAACGACGCCAAGGACGTGTGGTTCGTCGGCTTCTCGCCGGACCTCGCGGCGGGCGTCTACCTCGGCTACGACAAGCCGCAGACGCTGGGCGACCGGGCGACCGGCGGCGGCTTCTCGGCCCCGATCGTGCGCGACTTCTTC
>DASVVU010000231.1:0-17103 GCA_036386395.1 Beijerinckiaceae bacterium
CCGTCGGTGTGGATCGCGCCGTACTTCGGCTGCGAGCGCTTCATGATGGTGGTGAGGCGGGGGTAGGGGTGCATGTCCTTGCCCCACTTCTTCGAGATCTCCTCCGTGAACTCGGGGCTCTCGAGCTCTTCGATCAGGGTCTTGAAGCGGCCCTTGAGGGCGACTTCGTCGACCGTGAGGTAGCCGGGCTTCTCGATCTCCGGGAAGTCGCGCTTGAGGTCCGGGACCGCCTCCTCCTTGAGGATGCCCGACCCCAGGAAATAGTCGTACGGCTCGTGCGAGACCGGCGCGTTGCGCACCGCCTCGACGTTCACCAGCGAGAGCGCCATGGTTCTCCGCCCCTTCACAAATCGGGGCGGACCCTAGTGTCGGCGGCGCGCCGGATCAAGGCGCGGATCGCGGCGGGACGCCGCAGCCCTCACCCTCCGTAGAGGTAGTTCGGCAGCCACAGCGTCATGCCGGGCCAGAGGTACATGATGACCATGCAGACGATGACGATCAGCATGTAGGGCATCATGCCGGCGAAGATCTGGTTCAGCGTCACGTGCGGCGGCGAGACGCCCTTGAGGTAGAACGCCGACATCGCGACCGGCGGCGACAGGAACGCCGCCTGCAGGTTCACGAACACGAGCGTGCCCCACAGGATCGGATCGATGTTGAAGTGCTTCAGCATCGGCAGGAAGATCGGCACGAAGATGATGATGATCTCGGTCCACTCGAGCGGCCAGCCGAGGATGAAGATGATCGCCTGGGACAGCAGCATGAACTGCACCGGCGACATGTTGAGCGAGAGCACCCATTGCTCGAGGAGCGCCTGCCCGCCGAGGATCGCGAACACCGCCGAGAACAGCGCCGAGCCGACGAACAGCCAGCACACCATGGCGGTGGTCTTGGCGGTGAGGAACACCGCCTCCTTGGTGCGCTTCCAGTCGAGGGTGCGGGCGTGGAACGCCAGGATGAAGGCCCCGGCGGCGCCGACCGCGGCCGACTCGGTCGCCGTCGTGATCCCGAACAGGATCACGGCGAGCACGACGACGGTGAGGATGCCGAGCGGCATCACCGAGGCGGTGAGGAGCTTCAAGACCTCGAAGCGCTCGGCGTTCATGCGCCAGTAGTAGCGCAGCGTCATGAAGGTCAGCACGGCGGCGCTGATCGAGAACCAGAGATAGAAGCCCTCCGGCGGCCCGGCCTCGGAGGGGGCGGCCGCCGGGCCGGAGCTCGGCGAGCCGAGCTGCTCGACGCCCTCGAAGGCCTCCGCCGCGGCCGCCTGCTGGTGGATGACGACGTACCACCACACGAGCCACAGGGTCCCGGCGGTGAGCGCGAAGGGCACGAGCGCGATCAGGAAGTGCTTCACGAGGGCAAGATAGCCGAGGGGCCGACCCTCGGCCTCGATCCCGCGCGCCCGCCCCGGCGAGACCAGGGCCTTGGCGAAGGCGACGAGCATGTTGTCGCCGTAGGCCGCCTGGACCTGCCGCAGCCACGCCGGCACCGGCACCTGCGTCTGCTCCGACGGCAGGGCAGGAGCGATCTTCGGGTTGATCATCGCCCACCCGACCACGTAGACGAGGTAGAGGAAGGCGAGGAAGAAGCCGGGCAGCATCGCGGCGGCGTAGAGCTTCACCACCGACTGGCCCGCCACCGCCGCGTAGACGATGATCATCACCGAGGGCGGGATCAGGATGCCGAGCGTGCCGCCGGCCGTGATGACGCCGGAGGCGAGCCTCACGTCGTAGCCGGCCCGCAGCATCGGGTTGAAGGCGATGACCCCCATAAGCACGACGACCGCGCCGACGAGGCCTGAAGCGATGCCCCAGAACGTGCACACGATCAGCGTCGCGACGGCGAGCGAGGCCGGCACCCGCCGAAACGACAGCTGGATCGAGTAGAACATCTTGTCGACGAGCGCCCCGCGCTCCATCACGTAGCCCATGAGCACGAACAGCGGGATCGAGATCAGCACGTCGTTGGTCATCGCCCCGTAGGTGCGCTGGACCATGAGGTCGAAGGCACGGTTGTCGATCCAGTGCTCCGCCGGGTTGTAGAAGGCGTAGAAGCCGAAGAACATGCCGAGGCCCATCAGCGTGAAGGCCGTCGGGAATCCCATCAGGATCACGACCACGATGAGGGCGAGCATCAGAAGGCCGAGCGCCGGATCGCTCATCATGTCTGCAGGTCTCCCCCCATGCCGCGCTGGCGCGCCGTCTCGTCGATCTGCTGCGCGCGCGCGATCGCGGCCTTGCGCTCCTCGTCGTCCACGATCTCGCTGTGCGCGAGCTGCTCGCCGACGACGTCCATCTCGGCGACGTCCTTGAGGCGGCTCGGCCACTCGCCGGTCTTGAGGCAGACGACGCAGCGCACGATCTCGGCGATGCCCTGGAGCATGACGAGGGCGCCGGCGATCGGGATCACGGTCTTGAAGTGGTACACCGGCGGGCCCTCCGCCGTGACGTTCGAGTGCTCGGCGATGCGCCAGGACAGCGCGGCGTAGTCGTAGCCGGCGTAGATCAGGGCCGCGATGCCGGGCAGGAAGAAGACGACGTAGAGGATGATGTCGAGCGTCGCCTGCGTGCGCGGCCGCATCGAGCTGTAGAGGAAGTCGCCGCGCACGTGCGCGTTCTGCGCCAGCGTGTAGGCGCCGGCGAGCATGAACAGCGTGCCGTAGAACATGTTGCTGGCGTCGAAGATCCACGCCGTCGGCATGTTCATGATGTAGCGCTTGAAGACTTCGATGCAGACGAGGCCCATCAGCCCGATGATCAGCCAGGCCGCGGCCTTGCCGAGCCACGTGCTGATGCCGTCGATGGCGTGGAGGAAACGCTCGACGCTCATGCGGGACTGCCGTTCGAGGGAGGGGTCTTGCGCTGCAAGGCGCCGCCCGGGACTTCCCGGACCGCGCCTTGCCGTTACGTCGAAGCCGTCAGAGCTTCTTCGCGGCCGCGTTCTGGCCGAAGTAGTGGTCGAAGGCCATGCGGCGGCCGACCACCGTGTCCTGCTCCCAGCGCGTGGCGCGCTCGGCGAAGGCGATCTGCGACTGCAGGATCTCCTTGAAGATCGGGTTCTCGGCGGCCTTCTTCTTCACCACCTCGTCGTAGACCTCGAGCTGGCGCTTCAGGATCGCGTCCGGCGTCTTGTAGAACTTGACGCCGTCCTTCTGCTGCAGCTCGACGTAGTCCTTCGAGTAGCGGTCGATCGCCTTCCACTGCATGTCCTGCGAGGCCGCCTCGACGGCGTTGGCGATGATGGCTCTCATCTTCTCCGGCAGCGCGTCGTACTTCGTCTTGTTGAACATGATCTCGAACTGCTCGGCGTTCTGGTGGTAGCTCTGCAGCATGCAGACCTTCGAGACGTCGGCGAAGCCGAGCGCCCGGTCGGACGAGGCGTTGTTGAACTCGGCCGCGTCGAGGAGGCCGCGGTCCATGGCCGAGACGATCTCGCCGCCGGGCAGCGCGTTCACGGCGGCGCCGAGCCCGGTGAACACGTCGATCGAGATGCCGACGGTGCGGAACTTGAGGCCCTTGAAGTCGTCGACCTTGGTGACCGGCCGCTTGAACCAGCCGAGCGGCTGCGTCGGCATCGGCCCGTAGGGGAACGAGACCACGTTCGCGCCGACCGAGGCGTAGAGCTTGTCGAGGAGCTCCTTGCCGCCGCCGTACTTGTGCCACGCCATCAGCATGTTGGCGTCCATGGCGAAGCCGGGGCCCGAGCCCCAGAGCGCGAGCGCCGTCTGCTTGCCGTAGTGGTACACGAGCACGCCGTGGCCGCCGTCGAGGGTGCCCTTCGAGACGGCGTCGAGGAGACCGAAGGCCGGCACCACGGCGCCCGCCGGCAACACCTCGATCCTGAGGTCGCCGCCGGTCATGTCGTTGACCTTCTTGGCGTAGTCCTGCGCGAACTCGTGGAAGATGTCCTTCGACGGCCAGGTGCTCTGCCAGCGCATGCTGATCGGCCCCTGCGCCTTGACGACGCTCGGCGCCGCGACGGTCGCCGCGGCCGCAACGGCCGCTCCGCTCAGGAACTTGCGGCGCGAGGCGGTCTCGGCCGGGGTCTTGGATTTGGTCATATGGCTTCCTCCCGAAAGCGCGGGCTTTCTCGGGCCCGCGTCAGAGACTCGTACTCAATGACGCCGGGGGCGGGAAGCACAAGGGGGTGGTGTTCAAAATTCCGTATAATTTGAACTTTTGTCCAATAGGGTTACGGCCGGCATCCGTTTCCGCCATGCTCCCGCCACGAGGCCGGTCCATGGGCCCCCGAGAATCTTCCCTCTTGATCCCGGATCGCTTCGCCCTCAAGGGATGGCGGCCGCGCCCCGGCCCCCGACGGAGATCCCATTGATCGCACGACAGGACAGGATGCGCCTCCTGGCGCTCCTCACGGCAGCCTTCGCCGCCGTCGCCTTCGCGGTCGGCGCCGTCTGGAACCTGTCCGGCACCGTCGGACTCGGCGCCACCGGCCTCGTCCTTGCGGCCGCCATATGGCAGGCCCCGGCGATCTCGAGCTTCCTGCGGATCTTCCTGACGATCTTCACCATCGAGTATGTCGTTTTCGGCGCGATGGTGCTGGCGAGCGGCACCGGGCTGTGGCCGGGGTTCCTGTCGGGCCTCCTGCCGCCGGCGAGCCTCCCGGTCACGGTCGGGATCTTCGGCATCCTCGTCGTCGCCGTGTCCTACATCCCCGTGATCCGCACCATCACGGGCATCGCCGACCGCTATTTCGAGACCGGCGACGCCACGACCGCACGGGTACGCTCGCTCTTCGCCTGGAAGGGGCGCGAGCGCCACCTCGCCAAGGCGGCCGTGGTGTTCCTGGTCCTCGTCAACCAGGCCCAGGTCGCGATCAGCGTGCGCCTGAACTTCTTCAACCGCGACTGGTTCAACGCCATCCAGACCAAGGACGAGGCGTCCTTCTGGTCGCTGCTGTTCACCGTCTTCCTGTTCTGGGCCTTCGTCCTGATCGCCAGCAACGTGATCGAGTACCTCGTCCAGTCGGCGCTCCTCATCCGCTGGCGGCGCTGGCTGACGGGGCAGTACGTCGGCGACTGGCTCGGCGAGGGCACGCACTACCGGATGGCGCTCCGGGGCGGCGCGGCCGACAACCCCGACCAGCGCATCGCCGAGGACATCAAGCAGTTCACCGACACCACCTACGCCTTCTCGATCCAGCTTCTGAGCCAGGTCTCCACCCTCGTCTCGTTCTCCATCATCCTGTGGGGGATCTCGACCGACTTCGCCCTCCCCGGCACCGACATCGTCGTCCCCGGCCTGCTGTTCTGGGTCGCCCTGGTCTACGCCGTGTTCGGGACCGGCGTCACCCACCTCATCGGGCGGCCGCTGATCCCGCTGTTCTTCAACCAGCAGCGCTACGAGGCCGATTTCCGCTTCTCGCTCGCGCGCCTGCGCGAATACGCCGAGCAGGTCGCGCTCCTTGAGGGCGAGCCGACCGAGCGCCGGCTGCTCATGGGGCGCTTCGGCACCGTCGTCGACAACTTCTGGCGCATCGTGAACCGCCGCAAGCTCCTCATGATCTTCACCTCCTTCTACGGCCAGGTGAGCGTCGTGATCCCCTACGTCGTGGCGGCGCCGTTCTACTTCCTCGGCAAGGTGCAGCTCGGGACCCTGACGCAGACGGCCGGGGCCTTCGCCAGGGTCGAGGCGGCGCTGTCCTTCTTCGTCGACCGCTACGTCTCGCTCGCCGACTACAAGGCGGTGGTCGACCGCCTCGCCACCTTCGACGAGTCGATGGCCGCCGGGCGCGCGCTCGGGCGCGACGCGGCGATCCGCTTGGCCGAGCATCCGGCGGATTCGGTGGAAGCGCGCGGTCTCGCCCTCGACCTGCCCGACGGCCGCCGCATCGTCGCCGCCGAGGAGCTGACCTTCAAGCGCGGCGAGAGCGCGCTGGTGACCGGCCCTTCCGGCTCCGGCAAGTCGACCCTGTTCCGGGCGCTCGCCGGGATCTGGCCGTTCGGCTCAGGAAGGATCGCGACTCCGCGCGGCGCCTCGACGCTGCTCCTGCCGCAGCGGCCCTACATCCCGATCGGCCCGCTTCGCGGCGCGATCAGCTATCCGGCGGCCGAGGGGACCTACGACGACGCCGCGATCGCGGAGGCGCTCAACGCCGCGCTCCTGCCGGGCCTTGCCGGCAAGCTCGACGAGGAGCGCGCCTGGGCCCAGTCGCTGTCGCTCGGCGAGCAGCAGCGGGTCGCGATCGCCCGCGCGCTCCTGGCCAAGCCCGACTGGCTCTTCCTCGACGAGGCGACGGCCGCCCTCGACGAGACGACCGAGGAGGCGATCTACCGCATGCTGCGCGAGCGCCTGCCCGGCACCACCATCGTCTCGATCGGCCACCGCTCGACTCTCAAGGCCTTCCACGACCGCCGCATCGAGATGCGCCCGGCGCCGGGCGGCCTCTTCGCCCCGGCCGACGTCCGCGTGGCCGCCGCGGCCGAGTAGGGGCCAGCCTCTCCCGATGGGGGAAGCCGCCTAACGATAACCGGAGTGGAAAAGACCTCCCGGATAACGGGGAGCAGTCTTTCCAGCAACGACGGGGAGGGTGCTACGGAGCCGGAAAAATGCGTTATTCGCCCGACACCACCACCCTCTTGTTCTGTGCCTTGGCTCTCGCGGTGCTCTTTGCTGCAAGAGATTGGGATTTCAAAAATCCACCTGCGGGTCAGCCACCCGTCACGAGGGGGGACGTCATATGGTTCGGCTGCTATCTGGCGCTGTCGATCCTTACGCTTGCCGTGCCGATATTGACGGAATCACGCGAGCCTCCCATGTACTACGTTGTTTATGCCTCAGGCTTTCTTTCGCTCTGTTGCCTTGGCGGCGGCTTCCTTGCCCGCTGGCGGCGAGCCAAAGGCTAGGTACGCGTACAGGGAAATTCGACGGAACACTTCGCGAGGCGCCGGATTCTTTCGCAAAGGTCTCCTCTCGGGAGGAATTCTACAGCACCCGGTCGAACTTGAGCTCGCCGTTCTGGCTCTTGATGATGAGAGCGCCGGCGGCGGTGTCCCACTGGACCGAGGTGCGCAGCGCGATGAGGAAGTTGCGCTCCTGGTCCATGATCGCCTTGTCGCAGGTCTTCTTGGTGAGCGCGAACGGCCCGACCGCGAAGCGCTGCTCGCGTAAGGGGAAGGCGGTCGCCGCGAAGGTGTTGCAGCCGCCGAAGCCGCGGAGGCGGAACTGCTCGTCGAGGATGAAGGTCGGCCGCTCGCCGGTGAACGGCTTGCCGTTGAGCGAGATCGCGACCCAGGACACCTTGGTCGGGAAGACTTTCTGCTGCTGGGGCGGCGGCGTCTCGCCCTGCGGCTTCTTCTGCTCGTCGTCCCCGCCGCGGCGGCGGCTCTGGGCGTCGGCCGCCGTCGCGGCGAGCGCGGCCAGCAGCATCGCGGCGATCCCCAAAGCTCTCATGGGCTGAAGCCTCTCCTGGCAAAATCGCGCGGACCATAAGGGCGGCGCGCCGGGGAGGCAACGGGAGCGATGCGCGTGTCCGGCGCCGGATCAGGGCAGGCGCGCGAACAGGCGGTCGGCGAGGGGGTTCTCGGGGCGGAAGACGTAGTCGGCGGCCCCGACCGCGACGTCGCGGGCGCCGGCCGCCAAGAGCGCCTCGACCACGGCGAAGACGTGGCTCTTCGGGCAGCGCAGCACGAGCTCGGGGCCTTGCGGCGGGCCGTAGGGGAGGGTCGCGCCGGAAAGGCCCGCAAGGTCGGGCGGGCGGGCGGGATCGACCGCGGCGCGGACCTCGGCGGTGGTGCGCGCCTCCTCCTCGGCCGCGATGCGGGTGAGGAGCGTCCTCGCCGCGGCCCTGGCGCGCGGCCCCCATTCGGCGCGCACGGAGGCGACGAGGTTCGCCTCGGAGCGCAGGATCACGCCGTCGTCGAGGACCTTGAGGGCGTTGGCGGCGAGCGTCCCCCCGGTCGTCGTGATGTCGACGACGATCTCGGCGGCGCCGGCGGCGGGCGCGCCCTCGGTCGCGCCGAGGCTCTCGACGATGCGGTAGTCGGCGACGCCGCGCTCGGCGAAGAAGCGGCGGGTCAGGTTCACGTACTTCGTCGCGACCCGCATCTTGAGGGCGTGCCGGGCGCGAAGGTCGGCCGCGACCTCCTCGAGGTCCGCCATGGTGCGCACGTCGATCCAGGCCTGCGGCACCGCGACGACCACGCTGGCAAAGCCGAAGCCCAAGGGCGTCAGGAGCTCGACCGAGGCGTCCGCGTCG
Source organism: Beijerinckiaceae bacterium (assembly GCA_036386395.1). Classification (GTDB taxonomy): domain Bacteria; phylum Pseudomonadota; class Alphaproteobacteria; order Rhizobiales; family Beijerinckiaceae; genus JAJKJG01. The sequence continues at coordinate 8,218 of DASVVU010000231.1, forward strand.
GCGATGCCCTCGCGGACCAGGTCCTCGCCGGTGACGCCGAGGTGGGCGCCGCCGGCGGCGAGCTTCGAGACGATCTCGGAAGCCGAGAGGAACAGCACGTCCACGTCCGGCACGCCGGCGATGGAGCCGCGGTACTCGCGCGCGCCGCGCCCCTGGGCGAGCGCGAGCCCGGCGCGGCCGAAGAACGCGGCGGCGTTCTCCTGCAGGCGCCCCTTCGAGGGCACCGCGAGGATGAGAGGGCCGTCGCTCATAGGGCGCGCTCCGGCGTCTCGATGATCCGTTCGAGCCAGAACGAGCAGCCGACGGCGGCGACGCTCTCGGCCGCGCCGAGATGTTGCAGCAGGCGGTCGTAGCGCCCGCCGCCGACGAGGGGCTTGCCGTCGGCCCGGCCGGGGTCGGCGATCTCGAAGATGAAGCCCGTGTAGTAGTCGAGGCTGCGGGCGAACTCGGCCGAGAAGCTGAAACGCGCGATGTCGAGGCCGCGCACCGCCATGAAGCCGGTGCGCTCCTCCAGCGCATCGACGGCGCGGTCGAGGTCGAGAGCGGCGTCCCGGGCGAGCGCCCGGACCGCGGCCGCCGCGCCGTCCGGATCGCCCGCGATCGCGAGGTAGCGGGAGAGCACCGCGCGGGCCTCGTCGGGAAGGCCGCCCGAGCGGTTTGCGGCGCGGGCGAGGAAGCGCTCGGCGATCTCGCCGGGCTCGCGCCCGCCGACCGTCGCGATGCCGGCGATGGAGAGAATGTCCTCGACGAAAGCCTTGGCCGCCTGCGGGTCCTGGCCCTCGATGGCGGCGAGGAGCCCGGCGTGCTCGCCGATGCCCGCTCCGTTCGCCGGCTCGGCGAGGCCGTCGAGGCCGCGTCCGGAGACGATCGCGCGCATGAGCCGCCGCTTGGCGGCGGGCGCGAGCTTGAGCGCGTCGAGGACAGCGTCGAGGAGGCCCATGTCGCCGAGCCGCACGGAGACGGAAGGCGCGCCAAGCGTCTCCAGTCCTTCGAGGGCGAGGCCTAAGATCTCGGCGTCGGCCGCGGCCGCGTCGCGCCGGCCGATCGACTCGATGCCGGCCTGCCAGAACTCGCCGGTCTCGCCGGCGCGCAGCCGGAACACCGGCCCGAGATAGCTGTAGGCCGCCGGCGTCGAGCCGCCCCGCGAAAGGTGCTCGCGGCAGACCGGGATGGTGTACTCGGGGCGCAGGCACAGCTCGCGCCCGGCGGCGTCCTGCGTCACGAACATCCGCCGCCGGATGTCCTCGCCCGAGAGGTCGACGAACACCTCGGCGGGCTGCAGCACGGGCGGCTCCACGCGCGCGTAGCCCTCGCGCTCGAAGAGCGCGACGAGCGCGTCGTATCCGGCCGCTGCCGCCATGGGTCCCTCGGTTGGCCGAGCGTGTCTAGCAACGGGGCCTGTCCAAGGCGACGCTTGTCGGCTGGCAGGGTGAATGGTTTGGCGGGTGGGATCAGTATCGGATCGTCGTACGCAGGCCGAAGACGACGGCGTTCTTGATCGGCTCGCCGTTCGGATCGCGGGGGTTCGCGACGTTGCCGCCGGGGCGGAAGACGTATTGGAAGTCGGGCTGGACGGTCCAGCCGGGAATCACCTGGGCCTGGTAGGTGACCTCGATCAGGGCCTCGCTCGACCGCACCGGCATCGATGCGCCGGTGAAGGCGATGGCGTCGAGGTCGAGGGCGCGGGCGTCGCGGGAGATGCGGGCGTAGCCGAAGCCGACGCCGAAGGTGTCGTCCTCGCGGCCCGCGATCAGGCCCTTCCAGGTGAATCCGCCGTCGGCGTAGAAGTCGATGAGGTTGCGGTCACTCGGGTTCGCGGACACCCGGGCGAATGCGGCGAGGCCCTGGTCCGCGGTGCCCGGCACCCGGTAGAGCATCTGGTCGACGACGGCGTAGGCGCCGCCGTTGCCGCGAAGCCGCGCCGCGAGGCCTGAGCCGGCGGGATCGGCGAGGGAGAGCCCGAAGGGATCGAAGCGCTGGTCGTCGAAGCGGCCGAGGTGGCGCCAGACCCCCACCTTGACCGTCCCGGGAAGGCCTGCGGCATCCTTGCCCTGGTTATAAGAGAACTGCGCCTCGGCGATGGCGAAGGCCGGGTCCTTCGTGCGGAACTCGAGGCCGTGGCGGTCGTTGCGCTGCGGGTCGCCGGGGCCCGGCCCCGCCGGATCGCCGTTGAAGACGGCGGCGAGGAGCGTGAAGCCCTCGGTGGGCGTGAGCTTGAGGCGCGCGCCCGGGGTCGCGAGGGGGTAGGCCGGGCCGCCGCTCGGCAGGTTCGCGCCGGTGATCGCCGGCCAGCCGAAGGTCGCGTTGACGAAGAGGGCGCTGGTCTGGCTCGTCAGGAACTCGGTGTCGGCCGCGAGCTGCCCGACCTTGAGGGCCGCCTTGCCGTCCGCGAACGACTGCTCCAGCCACAGCTCGAACAGGCGCGTCGAGGGCAGAGCCTCGATGCCGCTCGCCGTCATGAGGTTGCCGAGGTAGTACCGCGACAGGCCGTGGCCGTGGATCTGAAAGGCCTGGGCGTGGATCGTCGCGCCCTCCCAGCCGGCGAGCTTTTGAAGGTCCGCGTCGACCTGGAGGTCGAGCCGCCCCTCGTAGACCGAGCCGCGCCGCATGCCTCCGGACACGTTGCCGAGAACCTCGCCGATGTAGGTGAGGCTGTACGTGATGCCGGCCTTCTCCAAGGCGCTGCGCGACCCGCCCGGATCGCCCGCGGGGCCGAGGGAGGTGGCGATGGACGGCGGCGGCTGCGAGGGCTTGTCCGAGGTCTCGGGGGCCCCGGCCTGCGGCTCCGGACGGCCTCCGGCCGGCGTCTGCGCGACCGCCGCATGGGCGAGCCCGACGAGCGCCGCGGCGGCGATGGTGCGTCCGAGCCTCATGTGCCCAGCCCCAGTTTGGAACGATGCCAATGTAACAATGTTGCGTTGCTCATTGCTATCAAGCGCCGCCGTGCGGTCAAGCTGCAGCCAAGGATAAAGGGCCGGGCCCGGGAGCTTCCGGCCGGGTGTGGCCGCAGCGCCGCACCTGAGGAGCGCTCATACGAAAAAGGCGGCCGAAAAGGCCGCCTTGAACCCCGTTGGAACGCCGCCTTGAGGCCGCCTCGAAATCCCGTCGAGATACGCGCCGGCGCGTTATTTCGCCGGTTCCTTCCGGCGGCGCCCGCCGCCGTTGCCGGCGCCGCCCTGGCTACGCCCGCCGCCCTCGTTGCCGCTCTTGCTCTCTTCGCCGGCCATGGCGGAAGGCAGGATGCGGCGCGCGGCGTCGGCGACGACCTCGGCCACCGCGCCGGTCGCGGTCTGGGCGAGATCCTTCGCGCCGGAGGCGGCCTGGGTGCCGGCGCCGGCGATCGCCTCGCGGCTCTGCCGGTTGCCGGCGAGCACGCCCGCGACCGCGATCAAGGCGTCGGCCACGAGCTCGCGCGCCATGGGCGAGCTCACGATCGAGGAGATCAGGTCCCCGGCGTTGCGCATGTTCTTCGGGACCTTCGCGGCGTCGTTCTTCTTCGCCTTCGCCGACTTGCCCTTGGAGTCCTTCTTCTTCGCCATGGGGAGCACCTGATGATTCGGGAATGACGAGGAGAGAACGGCTCTACAGCTTGGCGGTTCCGGCGCCTCGCGTACGCGGCGCAACCAAAGGGCCCGCGGCACGAAACACCCCGGAAACACGGGCCGTCTATGGCGGGACCGCTTCGGGGGCACGAGGACGGACAATGCAACAGCACAGAAGATTGCACAGCGGGTTTCACTTAGCGGGCGGGCCCTATCCGTTCGGCAGCGGCCTCGACAGCGCGCTTGCGCCTGAGCCGGCGTCCAACGACAGGCGCGCGCCTTACGTCGTCGTCCTCAACGGGCGGGACGAGATCGTCCTCAAGGTCCGGCCCGGACCCTTTGCGCGCGATCCGCTGCTGCGGCTCGACGCGACGGCTGCGCGCCGCCTTGCCGGCGAGCTCCTCGTCTTCGCCGGCGCGATCGACGGCGCGCCGTCGGATTGAACGATTCCCACACGCTCGTCATCCTCGGGCGCGCGCAGCGCGACCCGAGGACCTCGGGACGATGAGGCGCCTTATGCCCCCTGAGGTCCTCGGGTCTCCGCTTCGCTCCGCCCGAGGATGACGGCGTGGGGAGCTCGCGCTGCGCGCGCCCCGGAATGACAACAGAGGCTACTCCCCAATCCCCATGTCGGCGCCCTTCGGCTTCGCGGCGCCGCCGCCCTTGCCGGCGCGGGCCGGGCGCTTCGGCGGCTTCGACCCGCCGCTCGACGCCGTCGAGCGCACGCCGCTCTTCTTCGCTTCCGGCACGCCCGAGATCAGCTCGCCTTTCGGCACGAAGACGACGTTGCCGGGCGCCGGCACCCGCTGGCGGGAGTTGCCGGTGCGCTTGTTCATGGTGCGCGGCGCGACCGTGCCCGCGCCGTCGGCCTGGGCGGCGCGGGGCGCCGGGCTGCGCTTCGCCGTGGTCGTGACGCCGTCGGCGATCTCGGCGTTGGACTTCGTCCGCCTGACCAGGGTCGCGCCGGGGTCGCGGCTCGCGCCCTTGGCGTCTTGGTTACCTCCGGGCGTCCGGCCCGAGGTGACGGTCGGGCTCGCCATGCGGAGCGACCCCTTGTCGAGGCTCCTGTCGGCCGACTTCGCGCCGCGGCTCGTCTTCGTGCCGTCGACCCTCGCCGACATCCGGCCCTGGCTGTCGCGCACGCCCGACACCTTGATGTCGGGGTCGATCTTCTTCGAGATCGACATCACGCCGGTGCCCTTCTCGGCGGCGCGACGCTGGTCGGCGACGGCGCTGCGGGAGTTCGGACGGGTCGGGATCGGGTCGTCGACGTGGCCGCCGGTCGCCGCGTTGTTGAACTCGATCTCGTTGACGAAGTCGCGCCGGCGGCCCTCCTTCTGCGTCGCCTGACGCTCGGCCTTCCTCGTGTGCTGCTTGAGGGCCTGCTTCTCGGTGTGTGTCCGCTCAACGCCCCGCGACGCCATCCTCGCCTCCTTAAGAATTCGTGGTCGTCTCGACCAATGCCGGGGAGGGGAGGGCGGTTCCGGGCACGAGAAAACCCGCCGGGGTCGCCGGCGGGTTCGGGTCGGTCGGACCTTGCGGCCCCTGCGAAAAGCCTCAGGCGATGGTCCCGCCTTGCACGACGATCGCGCCGCTCTTCTTCTTTTTCTTCGTCGCCTTCTTCTTCGTCGGCTTCATCGGCTCTGCCATCGGGGCGGCTCCGGTGCCGCCGCGCGACACGTTGGCCGGGCCGCCCGAGCTCTGGCCGGTCGGGGACTGCTGGGCGAACGCCGGGGCGGCCGCGAACAGGGCGACGGCCGAGGCGATCAACAGGGCCTTCTTCATCATCGAAACTCCTGATTTGAGGCAAGTGCAGCGGCTTGCCTCGAGGATCCTCCCGGGATTCCGGCGGGGATGCTGCGCAGGAACGAACGCCTGCCCCACGGCCTAGGTTCCGGAGCTTGGCCGCGCCAGTCGGTGCGGGGACGCAAATCGGCGTGAGCGTCAGCCTCCGGTGCGCCCGAACCAGATGCTGAGCAGCGCCGAGAAGGCGACGAGGGCGAGGAAGGCGTTCACGGCCATCAGCATGTGCGGCGGGATGCGGCGCACGTCCGGGCGCGGCGGCGGCACGCCCGGCGAGAACTGCCGCCATACCGCCGCCCCAAAGCAGAAGGCGCTGAACAGCACGAGGAGCGTGCCCTGCACGATGATCATCCACTCGGGCACCACACCGCCGAGGAGCTTCTTGGCCCCAATGCCGGCAGCGAGAGAGCCGAGGCCGAGCTGGACCCAGGACGCATAGGTGCGCTCGGCCGCGAGCACGGTACGGTCGGCGGCAAGCTCGGTCCGCCGGTCGGCGGAGTCCTTCATCTCCTCGGTCGAGGCTTTCATGCCTTCGGCCGAGGCCTTCATGCGCTGGGCCGAGACCTTCACCTCGGCGGCGCTCTCCTTGATCTCCCGGATCTCGGCCATGGCGTCTCTCAAGTCTCCTCGCGCATGGCGCGGGCGACCTCGCGGGAGGCGCCGCGCACCTCCGTGTCCGACAGGCCGCCGTCGGTGCCGGCGTCGATCGCGTCCTCGATCGCGGCGAGGTCGGGGCCGTGCTCGAGGCCCTTGAGGAGGTCGAGGATCTGCATCGCCTTGTCGGCGCTCTCGGGACTCGCGCGGGCGATCTCCTCGGCGAGGCCCGCGATGGCGTCGACGGTCGCTTGGTTTTGCTGCCGGGTTGGAGGCATTGGACATCCTCCGGAGACGGTCCCGTGCGGGGCCGCACCGCCTCAACGGGGCCGATGGGCGAGCGTTCCGTCGACGAGCTTTAAGCCTCCACGCAAAAGCCGCCATCCGCCCGGACACTGACCCGCCGTGACGACCGATCCCGCTTCTTCCGACCCGCCGCGCCGGCCCGCCCGCCTCATCAGGCGCATCCTGACGCTGCCGCTCGCGGCGATCGCGACGCTCGTCGTCCTCTTCGACGACCTCGTCCGCTCCGCCATGAAGCCGGCCCTGGCGTGGCTCGCCTCGCTCGAGCCGATGCGGCGCATCGAGGCCGCCGTCGCGCGCCTGCCGCCCTATCCGACGCTTGCCCTGTTCCTGATCCCGATGGCGGTGATCTGGCCGATCAAGCTCTACGCGCTCTACCTCATCGGCCTCGGGCACGTGGCTTACGGGGCGCTCGCGTTCGTCGCCGCCAAGGTGGTGGGGATCGGTCTGGCCGAGCGCCTCTTCGCCATCAGCCGCGACAAGCTCCTCTCGATCGGCTGGTTCGCCAAGGGCTACTTCTTCGTGATCGCGGTCCGCGACCGCGTGCACCTCTACCTCAAGGGCACCCGCTGGTGGCCGGCGTTCGTCGCGTTCCTCGCCCGCGTCCGCGAGGGCTGGCGCGCCGCGAAGGCGCGGATCGGCCCGGCCGTGCACCACGTCTCGGCGGCGCTTCGCCGCCTCGCCGGAGCGAGCCCGCCGCCTGCACCGTGACGGCTCACTCCTTCGACATGATCCGCTCGGCCGCGGTGAGGAGGCTGATGGTCGGGTTCTGGGCGCAGTAGGCGCCGAGCTTCTGGCCGTCGGCCGCCATCTTGTCGAAGTCGATGACCGCGTCGTCGTCCTCGCCCGTGTAGTAGCCGGAGAGCCACATCATCAGGTTGCCGATGGTCTCTTTCCCGCTCTTGACGAAGTCGTCGCACTTGATGGTCGCGACGTCGAGCTTCTGGGCGGAGGCCGGGGCGGCGCCCAGGAGCGGAAGGGCAAAGGCGAGGGCGAAGGCGATGCGCATGTGGGTAAAGTCCCCGGGGAAAAGGAGCCGCAGGCGCGATGGTAACCGTACCCGAGAAAAATGGCTACGCTTCCAGCCCTCTATACGAAAGAACAAGACCTTCCTATATATTTCCGCAGGGGCTTGAGACCCCGCCAGAGAGGAACGGGTTGAACCCATGAGCATGATCTTTTCCAGGCGCGGACGCACCGCCTTCGCCCTCGCGGGCGTTCTGGCGCTCGCGATGTCGGGCGTCGCCGATGCGCGCCCCGGCGGCAAGTCGGGCGGCGGCTTCGGCTCGCGCGGCTCGCGCACCTTCGACGCGCCGGCCGCGACCCGCACGGCGCCCTCGACCGCGGCGCCGATCCAGCGCACGCAGACGACCCCGAGCCAGGTCCAGCCGCGTCCGGGCGCCCCGATCGGGCAGACGGCGCAGCAGCCGCGCCGGTTCGGCTTCGGCACCGGCCTCATGGCGGGCCTCCTCGGCGCGGGCCTCATCGGCATGCTGATGGGGCACGGCTTCCTCGGCGGGCTCGCCGGGCTCGCCTCGCTGTTCGGCCTCCTGCTGCAGGTGGCTCTGATCGGCGGGCTGATCTATCTCGCCGTGCGCTTCTTCCGGCGGCGCTCCGAGCCGCAGCCGGCTTACGCCGCGGCGGACGGGTACGGCCGCTCGGCGCTCGGCGGCAACGCGGGTCCGACCGGCCCGACGGGCGGCGGCCTTGGCGGCTTGATGGGCGGCCTCGGCGGCGGCGCGGCGGCGGCTTCTTCGCCCGCGCGGCGCGAGCGTGCCGACGAGATCGGCATCGGCCCGCAGGACTACGCCGCCTTCGAGAAGACGCTCCACGACGTGCAGACGGCTTACGGCCGCGAGGACGTGGCGGCGCTGTGGAACCTCGCCACCCCCGAGATGGCGGGCTACTTCCAGGAGGAGCTGAACGACAACGCCCGCAACAACGCGATCAACCGGATCTCGGACGTGCGCCTCCTCCAGGGCGACCTCGCCGAGGCCTGGCGCGAGGGCCCGGCGGACTACGCCACCGTCGCCATGCGCTACAGCCTCAAGGACGTGACCCTCGACCGCACCACCGGCCGCGTCGTCGAGGGCGACCGCGACCGGCCCCAGGAGGTCACGGAGCTGTGGACCTTCCGCCGCGACAACGGCGGGCCGTGGAAGGCGTCGGCGATCCAGCAGGCGTAAAGCGCCTCGCGAGACGGCAAGAAGGCGGCCTTCGGGCCGCCTTTTTCTTTCTCGCGCCGTCATCCTCGGGCGGGCAGCGCGACCCGAGGACCTCATGGGGGATTGGCGCTTTCTGCGGCGCGAGGTCCTCGGGTCTCCGTGGAGTTTACCGTCGGGCCGGCCGAAGGCCAGACCCAATGGCTCCGCCCGAGGAATGACGGCATTTGTGAGAAGCGGAACCGCCATCGTCCGGGCCGGTTGACCCCAGGAGAATCCACGAGGAGTCACGCCATGCCGCGGCCCGGCAATCCGGCGCACGAGCCGATCCCCGGCGGCAACATCCCGACCGAGGTGCCGCCGCGCGAGCCGGACGAGCTGCCCGACCAGGGCCCGACCGGCCCGCGCACGCCCTATCCGGTGGACGACCCCGGCATCGGCGAGCCCCGGGGCCCCGGCTCCGAGCCCGATTACCTGCCGGG
>DASVVU010000232.1:0-11664 GCA_036386395.1 Beijerinckiaceae bacterium
CTCGGATGACGCGCGTCGCCTCGAGGCCGTCCATCTCCGGCATCTGCATGTCCATCAGCACGAGGTCGTAAGGCGCATCGGGACCTTGCGTCCGCACCCGCTCGACGGCCTCGAGCCCGTTCGCGGCGAAGTCCGCCGCATGCCCCATCCGGGCGAGAATCCCGGCGGCGACGCGCCGGTTGACTTCGTTGTCCTCGACGACAAGCACCCTGAGGCTCCGAGAGGGAGACGGCACGGCGGGCTCGTCGGATTCGGAAACCGCGGAGGCGGGCGCCTCCTTGAGCGGGACCTCGAACCAGACCAGGCTGCCCTTGCCGGCGTGGCTGCGCACGCCGATCGTGCCGCCCATGCCGTCGACGATCTTCTTCGAGATCGCGAGCCCGAGGCCGGTCCCGCCGAAGCGGCGGGTGATCGAGGCCTCGACCTGGCTGAACTCCTTGAACAGGCGGTCCCGCGCCTCGGCCGGGATGCCGATCCCGGTGTCCTCGACCGTAAAGCGCAGCCGCGGCCGCCGCGCGCCGCCGCGCCGGCACAAGGATACGACCACCGAGCCTTCGTCCGTGAACTTCACCGCGTTGCCGACGAGGTTGAGGAGGACCTGCCGCAGCCGTCCGGGATCGCCGAGGACGTGCGCCGGCAGGTCCGGCGCGGCCTCGAGCGCGGTCTTGAGGCCCTTGGCGCGGGCAGGCGCCTCGACGATGCCGAGGACCGCGCGGGCAAGCCGCATCGGGTCGAACGCCGCCTCCTCGAAGGTCATCAGCCCGGCCTCGAGCTTCGAGAAGTCGAGCACGTCGTTGATGATGGCGAGGAGCGCGTCGCTGCAGTCCCGGATCGTCTCGGCGCATTCGCGCTGCTCCTGCGAGAGCTCGGTGTCGAGGAGGAGGCCCGCCATGCCGACGACGCCGTTGAGGGGCGTGCGGATCTCGTGGCTCATGGTGGCGAGGAAGGCCGACTTCGCCCGGTTTCCCGCTTCGGCCGCGTCCTTCGCCCGGGCGAGCTCGGCCTCGGCGCGCTCGTGGTCGGTGATGTCGGTGTAGGTCCTGACCCAGCCGCCGGACGGCAGCGCGGTCGTGCGGATCTCGAGCGTCGTGCCGTTCGGCCGCCGCCGGGTGTAGACCTGCGGCATGCCGGCGAGATCCGGGCTCGTCAGGTGCGCCCGCACCGTCTCGTCCTCCACCAGCGCGCCGCCGGGGCCGAATTCGCCGTTGTCCCATTGCCAGCGGACGACCTCCGGGAAGGTCACCGGCCGCTCGAAGAGCGCATCCGGAAGGTCGAGGAGCTCCTTCAGGCGCCGGTTCATGACCGGCACCGTGAGGTCGGGCGCGATCATCAGGATGCCCTGGCCCATGTTCTCGAGGGTGGCCTCGAGCACGGCCGACTTCTCGGCGGTGCGCTCCTCGCTCGCCTTGAGGGCCTCGGCCGCCTTCTGGCGCGCCGTGATGTCGGTGTAGACGCGGGTGAAGCTGCCGTCGGGGCGCGGGATCGTGCGGACCTCGAGGATCGTGCCGTTCGAGCGGGTTCGGTGATAGAGGGACGGGACCTTGCCGAGATCGTTGTGGCCGACGAGGTCGCGCAGGATGCGCTCCAGGATGGTCTTGTCGGTCGGGTCGCCGAACTCGCCCGCCTCGAACTGGCGGCGCGCGACCTCCACGGGCGTGAGGCCGACGCCGGTCTCGCCCTCGGGGAAGCCGACGAACTCGTTGAACTTTCGGTTCGCGACCTTCACCCGCTGGTCGGGGCCGACCATGATGATGCCTTCGCCCATGCTGTCGAAGGTGGCCTCGAGCAGGGCGGACTTCTCGGCATAGCGCGCCTCGCTCTCCTTGAGGGCCTCGGCGGCCTCGTGCCGGTCGGAGACGTCGTGGATGACGCCGCGGGAGCCGGTGAAGATCCCCTTGTCGTCGTAGGCGAGTTGCGCCGAGACCTCGACGCGCACCCCCCGCCCGTCGGCGCGGACGAGGCGCATCTCGAGCTTCAGCGCGTCCCGGCGGAGCTTGATGTGGCGCCTGAAGATCTCGAGGGAGCGGTCCTCGGGGTGGAGCCAGTCATGATAGCAGCGGCCGAGGCTTTCGGGCACCGGCTCGCCCATGAGCCGCTCCCAGGCCGGGCTCAGGAAGACCCAGCGGCCCTCGGCGTCCGACGTGTAGACGACCTCCTGCAGGTTGCCGATGAGGTCGCGGTAGCGCGCCTCGCTCCGGCGCAGGGCCTCGTTCGCCTCGGCGAGCCTGCGCTCGTGGCCGAGGAGGAACCAGATCAGGACGGCGGCGAGCGCCGTCACGGCGCCCATCACGGCGACGTGGCGGGTCCGCGCGGCCCGGTAGTCGCGGAGAACGTCGTCCCAGGAGAAGCCGACGACGGCAAGGAGCGGCAGGTCAGGCACCTGCCGGTGGCAGAAGATCCGCTCGACGCCGTCGGTCGGCGCTGCCGTCGAGATGCAGCCGGACTCGGTCTGCCGGTAGCGCTTGAACAGCGGGCTTTGGCTGATCGAGCGGCCTATCCGGTGGTCGAGATGCGGCGCGCGGGCCCGCACGATCCCGTCGTATCCGGTAATGGCGACGAAGCCTTTCGGACCGATCTCGACCGAAGTGTAGAGGGTCGAGAGCCTCTCGGGCTCGATGAAGGCCGCGACGACGCCGTCGAAGGAGCCGTCGCCGCGGTTGATGCGGCGCGAGAGCTGGATCCAGGTGCGTCCGCTCGCCTCGTCCAAGAAGGGCTTGGAGATCAAGAGCCCGCCGCCGTCGCTCGCGGCGGCGTGGCGGGACAGCGCCTCGGGATCGCCGAGCCGTGAGGGCACGCGGGCGAAGGCCTCCGAGGCCTGCACCGTCCGCCCGCTCCGGTCGGCGATCACGACCTGCCGGAACTGCGCAAGCGCCCGGTCCTGCTGGCGCGCCCAATCCCTTAAGGAGAAGGTGCCGCGGGAGCGCTCGACCTCCATCCCGATCTGCAGGAGCTGCTGGTCGATGGTCGAGATCGTCCGCTGGACGTGGTCCGCGAAAGCGTTGGAGAGGTTGCGGCCGTTGTTCTCGGTGTGCTTGACGGTGAGGGCGTAGCTCTCCCGCAGGTTCGAGCCGACCCAGAGCCAGCCGAGCGCCAGCATGAGGGCGCCGAAGCCGACGATGCCCTGCTTGAGGCGCCGCGACGTCCCCCAGGCCTCGGCGCCGCGCCACCCTTTGAGCTTCGACCGGAGCCGCGCGAACGCCATTCCGTTTCCTCCCGCTTGGACGCGCTTCAAGCGACGGCGGTGAGCGGGGCCTCGGCCCCGTAGAGCGCGGCGACATCGCTCCAGCGCGCGATCAGCGCGCGCACGCACTGCGGGTCGAACTGGGTGCCGGCGTTCTCGATCAGGTAGGCTTTGATCTTGTCGAGGTTCCAGGCCGGCTTGTAGGGCCGCTCGGAGGCGAGGGCGTCGCACACGTCGGCGACCGCCGCGATGCGGCCGCTGAGCGGGATCGCCTCGCCGGCAAGCCCGCGCGGATAGCCCTTGCCGTCGAAGCGCTCGTGGTGCGACAGCGCCATCTCGGCCGCGGTGCGGATGAGCTCGGACGAGCTGCCGTCGAGGATGCGGAAGCCGTACTCGGCGTGCCGCTCCATCTCCCGCCGCTCCTGCGGGTCGAGGGGGCCGGGCTTGAGCAGGATTCCGTCGGAAATGCCGATCTTGCCGACGTCGTGCATCGGCGCCGCGAGAGAGATGGTGCGGGCAAGCTCCGGGTCGAGCCCGAGCCCTTCCGCAATCGTCCGGCACAGGCTCGCCATGCGGACGATATGGTCGCCGGTGCCGTCGTCGCGCTGCTCGGCCGCGCGCGACAGGCGCAGGATGATCTCCTCCTCGCGGGCGATCAGGGTCTCGGTCGCCTGAGCGACCTCGGCGGCGAGCGCCCGGGCCTGCCCGCGCAGCCGGTTCTGCGCCTCGCGCAGCCGCAGAAGGTTCCTGACCCGCGAGAGGAACTCGACGGTCTCGATCGGCTTCGTCAGGAAGTCGGTGGCGCCGGCCTCGAGGGCGGCGTGGAGGATCGCCCGCTCGTCGACGGTCGTGATCATGACGATCGGCACCTCGTCGCCGTGCGGGAACGAGCGGAAGCGGCGGATGAACGAGATGCCGTCGACCCCCGGCATCATGTAGTCGACGAGGACGAGGTCGACTGCCGCCGTGGAGGCGGCGATCAGGGCTTGGAGCGGGTCCGTGAAGGCGAGCGGCACGCAGCCCTCGACCTTCTCGACGAGCTTGCGCAGGAGAATGAGGTTGGTCTGATTATCGTCGACTATCAAAACGTGCATCGTGCGTCCCCGATGACGCAGAATTGCACGTCAGTCATTGATGCCCTGTAAAGGACGCGGCCTCTAGCGTGCTTCTACAAGGAACGAGGTTAACCGAAGCTCTCGGGCCCGAAAGCTCGTCAGATGCCGGGTCAAACGACTTCTTGGCGGCCCGGCACCGGGCCGTCCGGGACGCGGTAGAGGCCGTCGAACTCGGCGAGGCTGAAATAGGCCGCTTCCGCCTCGTGCTTGCCGTCGAGGAGATGGCTCTCGAAGGCCTGCAGGCATTCCTCCTCGAAGCCGAGCTCGCCGGCGCGCTTCGCGACGGCGTCGCGCCAGGTCTCGTGGATCTTGCGTTTGACGACGAGCGGCATGGTAAGTCGCGTCCCCTGGCCTCGACCTTCAACGAGGTCGGCCTCGCGATCGTTCCGTCCGGGATGCCGCAAGGTCAACCCGTCTTTAAGCCGCTCCGGAGGACCCGTGAAGGCGTGTGCGTTGCCGCACCGCCGCCGCGGGAGCGCCGTGGCACTCTCCTTCTCACGGTCGGACGAGACGCCGGCCACCGGATCCAAGGGAGACCAGCCATGACCTTCTCGACGAAGACCCTCACCTCCGCCCTCGCCGCCCTGACGCTCGGCGGCGCGATGCTCGCCACCTCCGCTCCGGCCGAAGCCGGCTGGGGCTACCGTCACCGCGGCTACGGCGGCGCGGTCGCGGCCGGCGTGATCGGCGGCCTCGCCATCGGCGCGATCGCGGCTTCGAGCCGCCCGGCCTACGCCGAGCCGGTCTACGAGACCGAGTGCTACGTGGTGAAGCGCCGCTTCGTGAACGCGTACGGCGACGTGGTCATCCGGCGCGAGCAGGTCTGCGAATAAGGTTTCAGCCTAGCGAAGGCGGGACGCGGACCTCGAACCCGGCGTCCCCCTGTGAACGGCTCCGCTCTCCCGGGCGGGGCCGTTCCCCGTTTGGGCGCGAAGCGCCGGCGCGAAGCGCCGGGGCCGAAACTCTCCATCGGCGGGCGCGTTGTCGTGCCGTCGAGACCGGAGGGACGAGGAGGAGGGATCCATGGGCGAGCGCAACGCATCCGACAAGGGCCAGTCCGGCGGAAGGCTCAATCCGGGCGACCAGGCGAAGCCCGGCACTCCCGGCACCGGCGAGAACACCTGCCCGGACTGCCGCGGCAGCGGCAAGCTCGGCGCCAAGCCCTGCCCGACCTGCGGCGGCACCGGCAAGGTCATCGAGGGCATCTCCGGCGGGTAGCCGTCAGGCGGCCGGGCGTGCCGGCCGGTCGTCGACGAAGAAGTCCGGATTGAGGTGGCGGAAGCCTTCGATGTCGCCGAGGAGGCGCTCGAGGTGGGCGCCCATGCGCGCCGCCGCCGCTTCCGGGTCGCGGCGGCGGATCGCGGCCGCGACGGCGGCGTGCTCGCGGATGACGAGGGCCATGCGCCCTTTTTGCGGCAGGGTGAGCTGGCGGAAGCGGTCGACCTGCACCTTGACCTGCTGCACGAGGGTCCAGATGCGCGGGTGGCCGGCCGCCTCCGCGATTGCGGCGTGGAAGGCCTCGTCGGCGGCGTGGAAGGCCTCCCGGTCGCCTAGTCCCGCGGCCTCGCGCTGGCGCTTCAGGAGCGCGTCGATGGCAGCGACCTGCTCCCGCGTCGCGCGCTCGGCGGCAAGCCGCGCCGTCGTCTCCTCCAGCGCCTTGCGGACCACGATCGCCTCGGGAAGCGCGCTCAAGGGGATGCGCGCCACGAAGGTGCCGGACTGCGGGAAGACCTCGACCAGCCCCTCGTCCGCGAGGCGCAGGACCGCCTCCCGGACCGGCGTGCGGCTGACGCCGTAAGCCGCCGCGATCTCCTTCTCGACGACCGCGTCGCCAGGCCGGCGCGCGAGGGACACGATCGCCTCCCGCAGCTCGGCGTGAATCGCCGCGGCCGCAGTCGCGCGGGCGCCGTTGCCGTCCCGCCGGGGCGGAAGGCGCCGCCCCCGCGCCAGCCCCGGGCCGTCTCCGGAGTGCAAATCCACGTCCCGCCGCCGATGCCCGCCGGCCTCTAGCCAACCGCTGATATATTAGTATAGCTTCTTGCGCGAAGCGAGCCCGCGGTGAACAGTGCGGCCGTAAAACCGCGCGCCGCGCCAGAACGGTGCGCGCGTTTGGGACATCAGGGAGGAAACGGATGAAGCGTCGCGACCTACTCAAGCTCTCGACCGCGGGCCTCGCCGCGGGCGCCCTCGGCGGCTCCGGCCTTTCGGCCTTCGCCCAGTCCAAGATGGTGCTGAAGGCGACCGACGTGCATCCGCTCGGCTACCCGACCGTCGAGGCGGTCGTGCGCATGGGCAAGAAGCTCGAGGAGGCGACGAAGGGCCGGCTCTCGATCCAGATGTACCCGTCGATGCAGCTCGGCGGCGAGAAGGAGATGATCGAGCAGGCGCAGGTCGGGGCGCTCGCCATCGCCCGCATCAGCGTCGGCCCGATGGGCCCGCTCGTGCCGGAGCTCAACGTCTTCAACATGCCGTTCCTGTTCCGCGACACCGCCCACATGGAGAAGGTGATCGACGGCCCGATCGGCGACGAGCTCCTGAAGAAGATCACCGACCACCCGACCGCCGGCCTCGTGGGCCTGTGCTGGATGAACTCCGGCACCCGCAACGTCTACAACTCGAAGAAGCCGATCCGCACGGTCGAGGACCTGAAGGGCCTCAAGATCCGCATGATGGGCAACCCGGTGTTCGTCGACACCATGAACGCGCTCGGCGGCAACGGCGTCGCCATGGGCTTCGACCAGCTCGTCAACGCCATGCAGACCGGCGTCGTCGACGGCGCCGAGAACAACGAGCCGACCTACACGACCGGCCAGCACTTCCGCTACGCCAAGTACTACTCCATGACCGGGCACCTCATCATCCCGGAGATCCTGGTCTTCTCGAAGCGCACCTTCCAGTCACTCCCGAAGGAGGAGCAGGACCTCATCATGAAGTTCTCCAGGGAGGCGCAGCAGGAGCAGCGCGCCCTCTGGTACGAGATGGAGAAGAAGTCGGTTGAGGAGATGAAGAAGGCCGGCGTCGAGATCGTCGAGGTCGCCGACAAGAAGCAGTTCCAGGCCGCCGTGAAGCCGGTGTGGGACAAGTACGGCGCCCAGCTCGGCCCGATCATCCAGCGTATCCAGGACGTGAAGTAGGAGCCGGCCTTAGGCCGGCGCCCCGCTCGGCGCCGGCCCGTCCGCCGGAATCTTCAGGGCCGCGGCCGCCGGGCGCGCGGGAAGGGGCTCGATGCAAGGGGCACGCGTCGGGGCAGGGGCAGCACCATGAGAGAGCAGTATTTCCGCGCCATGGACGCGGTCCATCAGGCCTGCCTGTTCGTGGCGGGCCTGTGCCTGGTCGTCATCGTCCTCATCGTCCCCTATGGGGTCTTCACCCGGTTCGTGCTCAATTCCGCGTCGTCGTGGCCCGAGCCGCTGGCGACCCTCCTGATGATCGTGCTGTCGTTCCTGTCCGCGATCATCTGCTACCGCGAATACCTGCACATCGGGGTCGGCGTGCTGCCGGCGTTCCTCGGGGAGCCCGCCAAGACGTATCTCGGCTGGGTCCTCGAGCTCCTGATGCTCGCCACCAACCTGTTCATGCTGGTCTGGGGCATCAAGCTCTGCGAGGCGACCTGGTACCAGGCGATCCCGGAGTTCCCGATCGTCTGGGTCGGTCTCCAGTACATGCCGATCCCGATCTGCGGCGGCTTGACCGCGCTGTTCATCGTCGAGCGCTTCCTGAAGGGCCAGTTCTTCCAGGAGCACGAGATCGAGACCGTCAGCCAGCTGACGACCGAATGACGGCCAAGGCGGGGGCCTGACCATGGAAATCGCGATCCTCGTCGGCGGGTTCACCGTCGTCTGCCTCATGGGCATGCCGGTCGCCTACGCGCTCGGCATCGCCGCGATCGCCGCCGCGCTCTACACGCAGATCCCGCTCGAAGCCGTGATGCTGAAGGTTGCGGGCGGCATGAGCGGGTTCTCGCTCTTGGCGATCCCGTTCTTCATCCTGGCCGGCGCCATCATGGCGGTCGGCGGCATGGCCGAGCGCCTCGTCAACCTCGCCAAGGTCTTCGTCGGCTTCATCCGGGGCGGCCTCGCCCTCGTCAACATCGTCGCCTCGACGATGTTCGGCTGCCTGTCGGGATCGTCGGTCGCGGACACCGCGGCGATCGGCTCGGTGATGATCCCGCAGATGATCAAGAACGGCTATCCGCGGCTGTTCGCCGTGAACGTGACGATCTCCGGATCGCTGCAGCCGCTCCTCGTGCCGCCCTCGCACAACATGATCATCTACTCGATCGCGGCCGGCGGCACGATCTCGGTCGCGCAGCTGTTCATGGCCGGCATCATCCCGGCGCTGATGCTCGGGGCCTCGCTCGTCATCCTCGTCCTGATCATCGCGCACCGGAAGAACTTCCCGAAGGGCGAGGTCATCCCGGTGCGCCAGGCGCTCAGGATCGCGGCCGACTCGATCTGGGGCCTCGTCACCATCGCGATCATCCTCGGCGGGATTCTCTCGGGCGTGTTCACGCCGACGGAGTCGGCCGCCGTCGCGGTGGTCTACTCCTTCCTCGTCACCATGTTCGTCTACGGCGACGTGAAGTGGCGGGACCTCCCGGCCCTCATCGGGCGCGTGGTGCGCACGGTCGGCATGGTCATGATCATGATCGGCTTCTCGATCGCCTTCGGCTACATGATGGCGATCCTGCGCATCCCGACGATCCTGACCGAGTTCTTCCTCGCGATCTCGTCCGACAAGTACACCTTCCTGCTCTACATCAACATCCTGCTCCTGCTGCTCGGCACCTTCATGGACTTGGCGCCGATGCTCTTGATCTGCACGCCGATCTTCCTGCCGGTGATCAAGACCTTCGGCATCGACCCGGTGCACTTCGGCATCGTCATGATCCTCAACCTCGGCATCGGCCTTCTCACCCCCCCGGTCGGGCCGACGATGGTCGTCGGCTGCGCCATCGGCAAGGTGACGATGGAGGCGGTCTCGCGCTCGATCCTCGTCTTCTACATCCCGATGCTGATCGTCCTCGCCCTCGTCACCTACATCCCGGCCCTGACGCTCTGGCTGCCGCGGGTGCTGGGGCTGTGATTCACCTCTCCCCGCTTGCGGGGAGAGGCCGACTCGCCGAAGGCGAGGGTGAGGGGCCGGGGAGCGCAGAACGCCGGTTGGCGCGCACGCGCCGCTCTGCAATAGTGGCGTCCAACCCCGTCAGAGGGTGTGCCTACTTGGGAGGAAACCATGAAGAGACGTGACGTCCTGAAGGGCGGCCTCGCCCTCTCCGCCGCCGCGGTCGCGGCGCCTTACGTCAAGGCGCAGGCGCAGATCACCCTGCACGGCGCCTCGCAGTTCAACGACGACCACGCCTTCACCAAGGCGCTGGCGAAGTTCGCCGAGCTGACGCAGCAGTACTGGGGCAAGCCGATCGAGTTCGTGCTGCACAAGAACTCGGAGCTCGGCCTCGAGAAGGACTACTTCGCCTACATGAACCAGGGCATCTCGGTCGACTACGCGATCGTGTCGCCGGCCCACATGTCGACCTTCTCCAAGGCCGCGCCGTTCATCGACGCGCCGTTCCTGTTCAAGGACCTCGCCCACTGGAACGCCGTGCTCGACAAGGACATCCTGAAGCCCGTCGCCGACGAGATCGCGCAGAGGGCCGACGTCATGCTGATCGGCTACGCCGGCGGCGGCGTGCGCAACATCTTCTCGAACAAGCCCGCGACCACCCTCGCCGAGCTGCGCGGCCTTAAAGTTCGCGTGCAGGGCGCGCCGATCTGGAGCAAGACGTTCGCGGCGATCGGCATGTCGCCGACGGTGATCGCCTACAACGAGATCTACAACGCGATCCAGAACGGCGTCATCAACGCCGGCGAGAACGAGGCCGCGGGCGTCGAATCGATGAAGTTCTTCGAGGTCGGCCCGAACCTGATCATGACCGAGCACGCGATCACCATCCGCCCCGTGTGCTTCGCGGGCAAGAGCTTCAAGCGCCTGCCGCCGGACCTCCAGCAGGCGGTGCTCAAGGCCGGCAAGGAGGGCGGCGCGCACGGGCGCCAGATCGAATCGTCCGAGGATGCCGCGAAGCTCGACGCCCTGGAGAAGGCCGGCAAGCTCAAGCGCGTCGCCTTCAAGGAGCGCGCCGAGATGAAGAAGCTCGTCGATCCCGTCATGGCGGCCTACGCCAAGGAGATCGGCGCCGACAAGATCTACGAGCAGATCAACGCGACCTCGTGACCGGCGGCGAGACCATCACAACCCTCCTCATGCTGAGGTGCGAGGAGCGTAGCGACGAGCCTCGAAGCACGCACCGCGCTGGGGCGCTGCACCGGCGGGGTGCGTCCTTCGAGGCCCGCTTCGCGGGCACCTCAGGATGAGGAGGTTAGGAGGCTGGCACAGATGAGCAACGCCCGTAGACCGCAATGAGAAAATTCATCGACGCCTATCACCGGCTCTTGATCTGGCTGCTCGTCGCGACCGTCGCGATCCTGGTCTTCCCGGTGACGCTGCAGATCGTCTCGCGCTACACGCACCTCATCCCGCACTACATCTGGACCGAGGAGCTGTCGCGCTTCCTGTTCATCTGGATGGTGATGCTCGGCGCCATGGTCGGCGTGCGCGAGGGAACGCACTTCGAGGTCGACGTGTGGCCCCAGCTCGGGCCCAAGGCGAACGCGCTGTTGCGCATCGTCTCCCACCTGTTCGTGCTCGTCTTCGCGGTCGTGTTCCTGCACTGGGGCCTGCGCTTCGTGCGCTTCGGCTGGGACCAGACCTCGGAGCTCGCCGACCTGCCGATGGTCTGGATCTTCGCCGCCTGGCCCATCGCCGGCGCGACCTGGCTCCTGTTCCTCGGCGAGGTCTTCTACGACAACTTCATGATCCTGACCGGGCGCGCCGCGCCGCAGGCCGCCGTGCACGTGGCGGAGCCAGCGGAAGAGCTTCTGCCCGGGCGCAGCGCCGAATGACCAGGCCCGCTCTGGCCCCCGCCGCCCTCCCGACCCGCGAAAAGGCGTCATGACCCAGGCAGCTCTCTCCCCCGGCATGGCGGCGATCGTCCTGTTCGGGTCCTTCTTCTTCTTCCTCGTCCTGCGGGTGCCGGTCGCCTTCGCGCTCGGCCTCGCCTGCCTGCCGGTGCTGCTGTTCGAAGAGCGGCTGTCGCCGATGGTGCTCTTCAACGAGACCTTCAAGAGCTACAATTCCTTCATCCTCCTCGCGGTGCCGTTCTTCCTCCTCACCGCCCACCTCATGAACATCGGCGGCATCACCGACCGCCTCGTGCGCCTCTCCCGCGCCATGGTCGGCAACTGGCCGGGCGCGCTCGCGCAGATCAACGTGCTGCTCTCGGTGTTCTTCGCCGGCATCTCGGGCTCCTCG
>DASVVU010000233.1:0-15961 GCA_036386395.1 Beijerinckiaceae bacterium
GCGGCAGGTCGAGGGCTCCTTCGTCTACGGCCTCTCGGCTGCTCTTTATGGCGAGTGCACCGTCAAGGGCGGCCGCATCGTCGAGGAGAACTTCGACACCTATCCGGTGATGAAGATCGACGAGATGCCTGCGGTCGAGACGCGGGCGATCCCGTCCGGCGGGTTCTGGGGCGGCGTCGGCGAGCCGACGATCGCGGTCGCGGCGCCGGCCGTCCTCAACGCGATCTTCGCGGCGACCGGCAAGCGCATCCGCAACCTGCCGCTCAAGAACCACGACCTCGGCAAGGCGTGATCGCAGCCTGAGCTAACCCGTGCGGCGGCCCGAAAGCCGCCGCACCTTTCCTTCGGCGCGGCAACGCGAAAGCACCGCGCTTTCCTCTCGAGGGGCGCCTCATGACAGCGAATCGCGCGGTCCTCGCGGTGCTCTGCATGGCCTTCGCGGTGCCGGCAGCGGCGCAGTCCTCCGCCGCGAGGGACGTGCCGCCGGGCGCAGCAGCGTGTTCCGGCTGCCATGCCCCGCCGCAGCTCGGCTCCTCCGTCCCACCGATCCGCGACCGCGACCCGAAGGACATTGTGCAGGCGATGCAGGAGTTCCGCTCGGGGAAGCGCCCTGCCACCATCATGGACCGCATCGCCAAGGGCTTTTCGGACGACGAGACCCAGGCCATCGCGGCCTGGCTTGCGGCGCAGAAA
Organism: Beijerinckiaceae bacterium; assembly: GCA_036386395.1. Taxonomy (GTDB): domain Bacteria; phylum Pseudomonadota; class Alphaproteobacteria; order Rhizobiales; family Beijerinckiaceae; genus JAJKJG01. Next base: position 694 of record DASVVU010000233.1, read on the forward strand.
TAGGGAGGCCCGCCATGCGTGCGAACGCGAGCCGCCGCACCGTTCTCAAAGGCCTGACGGCCGCCCTCGCGGCCCCTCTTTTCCCGCGCCCAGGCCTCGCTCAAGGAGCGCCCCGCGTCGTGGTGGTGGGCGGCGGGTTCGGCGGCGCGACCTGCGCCCGTGAGGTGAAGCGGCATCTGCCGAACGCGACCGTCACCCTCGTCGAGGCGAGCCCGACCTTCACGGCCTGCCCATTCAGCAACGGCGTGATCGCCGGCCTCCGCGAGCTTTCGCAGCAGCAGTTCGGCTACGACGCCGTGCGGAAGGACGGCGTCGAGGTCGTCATCAAGGCCGCGACCGCCGTCGACCCGCAAGGTCGCTCGGTCACCCTCGCCGACGGCACGCGCCTCCCTTACGACCGCCTCGTCCTCTCCCCCGGCATCGACATCCGCTTCGACGCGCTGCCCGGCTACACCGAGGGCGCCGCCGAGGCGATGCCGCACGCCTGGAAGGCGGGCGAGCAGACGGCGCTGCTCCGGCGACAGCTCGAGGCCATGGAGGACGGCGGCACCGTCGTGATGTCGGCGCCCGCGAATCCCTTCCGCTGCCCGCCGGGCCCCTACGAGCGCGCGAGCCTCATCGCCCACTACCTCAAGACCAGGAAGCCGCGCTCGAAGCTCCTCGTGCTGGACGCCAAGGACGCCTTCTCGAAGCAGCGCCTGTTCCAGGCTGCCTGGAAGGAGCTCTATCCGAACCTCGAATGGATCTCGCTCTCGCAAGGCGGCAAGGTCAACGAGGTCGAGCCCGCAACCAAGACCTTCGTGACCGACTTCGGCCGCCACCAGGCCGCCGTCGCGAACGTGATCCCGCCGCAGCGCGCCGGGCGCATCGCCGAAGCGGCCGGCGTCACGGACCGCTCGGGCTGGTGTCCGATCGACCCCGCGACCTTCGAGTCGCGCCAGCAGGCGAACATCCACGTGGTCGGCGACGCCACCATCGCGGGCGGCATGCCGAAGTCGGCCTTCACGGCGAACGCGCAAGGGAAGGTCTGCGCCGCCGCCGTCGCCGCCCTCCTCAAAGGCGAGAAGCCCGGCGAGGCGAAGCTCATCAACACCTGCTACAGCCTCGTCGCCCCGGACTACGGCATCTCGGTCGCGGGCGTCTACCGGCCGGTGAACGGCGTCCTGACGGACGTCGAGGGCGCCGGCGGCGTGAGCCCCGCCGACGCGCCGCGCTCGTACCGCAGCGCCGAGGCGGACTACGCCGAGGCGTGGTTCAAGACGATCACCAACGAGGTCTTCGGCTGAAGATCATGCGTGCCGCCGTGGTCCTCGCCCTCCTCGCGACGGCGCCGGGCGGGGCTCAGGCGCAGCTCCGCCCCTCCACGGTCGTCGGCGACGCGATCCCGCAGAGCCTCACGGGCAGCCCCGGCGACCCCGCCCGCGGGCGCGCGATCGTGGCGAACCGGCAGGTCGGCCTGTGCATCCTGTGCCATTCCGGCCCGTTCCCGGAGGAGCGCTTCCAGGGCGACCTCGCCCCGAGCCTTGCCGGCGCGGGCTCCCGTTCGACGGAAGGGCAGCTGCGCCTGCGCATCGTCGACGCGAGCCGCCTGAACCCCGCCACGATCATGCCGTCCTATTACCGCGTCGAGGGTCTCTCGCGCGTCGCCGCGAACTTTCGGGGCAAGCCGGTGTTGACCGCTGAGCAGATCGAGGACGTGGTCGCGTACCTCATGACCTTGCGCGACTAGGGAGGAAGCGATGGACCGGCATCCGACCCGACGAAGCCTCCTCGCCGCCGGCGCGGCCCTCCCGGCCGCGGGCCTCCTCGCCGTCGCGATGGTCCGCCCCGCCCGCGCCGCGGCTCCGGCCACCATGGAGGCGGCGGTCCGCGAGTTCGTCGGCGAGGCCGCCGCGCGGCAAGGCCGGGTCAAGCTCGAGATTCCGCCGCTCGTCGAGAACGGCAACTCCGTCACGCTCACCGTCTCGGTCGAGAGCCCGATGACGGTGACTGACCACGTGAAGGCGATTGCGGTGTTCAACGAGAAGAACCCGCAGCCGAACGTCGCCGTGTTCACCTTGAGCCCCCGCTCCGGCAAGGCGCAGGTACAGACCCGCATCCGCCTTGCGACGTCCCAAAAACTAGTGGCGGTCGCGCAGATGAGCGACGGCTCGTTCTGGCAGGATTCCGCCGACGTGATCGTAACACTCGCGGCCTGCCTGGAGGACTGACCATGGCCGGCGCCCTCATCAACGTCCCGAAGGAAATCCGGCGCGGCGAGCCGTTCGAGATCAAGACCCTCGTGCGCCATCCCATGGAGACCGGCTACCGCCGGGGCGCGAGCGGCGAGGAGATCCCGCGCGACATCGTCAACCGCTTCACCTGCGCCTACAACGGCCAAGAAATCTTCTCGGCCGATCTCTTCCCGGCCATCGCCGCGAACCCCTTCATCTCGTTCTTCACGGTCGCGACGGAGAGCGGCGAGCTCGTCTTCACCTGGACCGACGACGCCGGCAAGGCCCAGACCGAGACGGTGAAGATCACGGTGGCATGAGCCGATCGGCACAGCGCGTAACGGCGGGTCTCGCGGGCCTTCTCCTGATCGGGACCGCGGCCTCGGCCGAGATTCCCGAGGGCGAGCGCCGCTCCGGCTTCGACTACATGAGTCGCGAGACCCAGGCGATGCAGCGGGACGACACCGCGAACCCGGGCATGCTCTGGGTGCGCGAGGGCGAGGCCCTGTGGGCGAAGAAGGCCGGCCCCGCCGAGCGCGCCTGCGCCGACTGCCACGACGACGCCAAGAGCTCCATGCGCGGCGTCGCGGCGCGCTACCCCGCCTTCAGCGAGGCGGCCGGGCGGCCGGTCGACCTCGAGCAGCGCATCAACGAGTGCCGCAGCGAGCGCCAGGGCGCGAAGCCGCTCCCTTACGAAAGCCAGGAGCTTCTCGCGATCACGACGTACGTCGCGCACCAGTCGCGCGGGCTGCCGGTCGCGCCGCCCCGGGACGAGCGCCTCGACGCCTTCCGAGAGCGCGGCCGCGCCCTCTACGAGGCGCGCCAGGGTCAGCTCAACCTCTCCTGCGCGCTCTGCCACGACGACAACCCGGGCCGGCACCTCGCCGCCGCTCCCATCCCGCAGGCCCACCCGACGGGCTATCCGCTCTACCGGCTCGAATGGCAGGGCGTCGGATCGCTCAGGCGCCGCCTGCGCAACTGCCTCGTCGGCATGCGGGCCGAGGCCTATCCTTACGGCGCGCCCGAGTACGTCGACCTCGAGCTTTATCTCATGTCACGCGCCGCCGGGATGCCCCTGGAGACCCCGGCCGTGCGCCCGTGAATCTTGGAACGAGGACAGCCATGGTCAATCCCTTGACGCCTCTCGCCGCGCCGCCGCGCCCGATCGCTTCCGGCGTGAAGATCGAGCATGTCCACTTGAAAGTGGCCGACGTCGAGCGGGCCCTCGGCTTCTACTGCGGCGTCCTCGGCTTCTCGCTCATGCAGCGCTACGGGGCGGACGCCGCCTTCATCTCGGCCGGCGGCTACCACCACCACATCGGCCTCAACACCTGGGAGAGCCGCGGCGGCAAGCCGCCTCCGCCCGGCACGACGGGCCTGTTCCACCTCGCCGTCCTCTACCCGACCCGCGCGGCCTTGGCCGACGCGCTCAGGCGCCTAATCGCGGCCAACATCCCTCTGGACGGTGCAAGCGACCACGGCGTCAGCGAAGCCCTGTACCTGCGCGACCCCGACGAGAACGGCGTCGAGCTCTACTGGGACCGCCCCGAGGAAGCCTGGCCGTGCGATGCGGACGGTCGCCTCGCGATGCACACGCGCCGACTCGACCTGGAAGATCTCTTGAAGGAACCGGCGGCTGCTTGACGGAAGGCAAGAAAGAGGCTGGCGCGACGGAGTTTACACCCACTCGTACTCTCAACCACCGCGAAGGCGTCTTCCGTGGTCAACAAGGCTGTAAACTGAACATCGGCTTCTTTCGCTTCAGATTTCAGTCCAATTCAAGCATCTCAACATCTTTCTTGGGACTGTTACCTCCAACCCATTTTGCCGACGAGATCACGCTCACCATCGTTTCCTCCGGATGCTTCGCAAAGACGCGCAACTCAGGCGACACAGGCTCCGAGCAGACGCTCGTGGCGACGCTCGCCGAGATGTACGTGCAAGGCGTCTCGACCAGGAAGGTCAAGGCCATCACCGAGGAGCTGTGCGGCCACTCCTTCTCGGCCTCGGCCATCTCGGCCATCAACAAGCGCCTGGACGACAGCCTCGCCGCCTTCGCCAGGCGCCCCTCGCCGAGCCTTACCCCTCATCCTGGATGCCCGCTACGAGAAGGCCCGCGAGGACGGCGTCGTCGGCTCCCAGGCCGTGTCATCGCCATCGGCATCGACTGGGACGGCCGGCGCCGATCCTCGCCGTCGAGATGTCAATCGCGAAAGCCGCTCGAGTTGGAAGGACTTCCTCCTCGGCCTGCGCCGGCGCGGGCTCTGCGGCGTCGAGCTCGTCGTCGCCGACGACCACGCCGGCCTCAGGGGCGCCATCCGCGAGGTCCTCGCCGAGGCCGCTTTCCAGCGCTGCTACGTCCACTTCCTCAGGAACGCCCTCGACCATCTGCCGCGCAAGGCGGACGACGACTGCCTGCAGGAGCTGCGCTGGCTCTACGACCGCCGCTCGGCCGAGGAAGCCCGGCGCGATCTCGCGGCTTGGATCGCCAAATGGGGCTCACGCTACCCGGCCTGGTCGCCTGGGCCGAGGAGACCATCGAGGAGACGCCCACCTTCTACCGCCTGCCCCGACAGCACCATAAGCACCTCAAGAGCACCAACATGCTCGAGCGCCTCAACGAGGAGATCAGGCGGCGAACCTACGTCGTCCGAATCTTCGCCAACTCAGCCTCATGCTGCCGGCTCATCCGAGCGCTGGCCGTCGAAACCCACGAGAACTGGCTCGAAGCACGCCGCTACCTCAACATGGACGACCTGAAAGAGCATAAGAAAGCCCAGCTCCGCCAAGCCGCCTAGCCCTCAAGCCTTTGCAGAACTTGACGCACACACAATCCGTCGAGCGGCGGCAATAGGACGCTGCACCACGGGCAGGCCTCCCTTGCCCTGCGGCTTCTACCAGGATGCCGGCCCGCCGCTTAGCTCGGCCTTATGGACGAGGACGAAGAGACCGACGGCTGGGAAGAGAGCATGGAGACGGGGGTCTGGTTCTGAAAGCCCCCGGTCGTGCCACGCCGCGCATCGGCGCCGGCCGGGATCATCGCCCGTAAGGGGACGGCAGGACCACGCGCACGGCCTGGCGGGGCGGCTTCGCCCCTGGATCGCCTCGGGCCCGGCCCTCGGGCGTTGCGGCGGCAGGTTCGGCGCCTGCGGGCGGGGCCGGTTCGGCGGCCGCCATCGCACGGCCGGCGGCGGCGTCGAAGTCGGCCCGGTCGCGCGAGGCGTCCTGCGCCGGGGCGCCTCCGGCCCCCAAGGCCAAAAGCGCGACAAGCGCCAGTGCGGCCCTGACGGCGCCGGTCACGGGCCGAACCCGGCCGGGATGAACCCGGCCCCGCCCGGGCAGCCTGAATTCGCCTGGAAGCCGGCCTCCCGCAGGGGCACGAAGGTGCCGGGCCAGCCGTCGCGGTCCGGGTCGCCGCCCACATCCCGGCTGATAAGGACGCGGATCTCGGCGACGTAAGCGCGGCTCTCGCCCCCGGAGCCGCGGCTGGCGCGGCGCGGCGGGAACTTGCAATCGACAACGATCGCGTCGGCAAGCGCCCGGTTCTTCTCGGCGACGCCCTGGAGCAGCGTCCGGATCGGCACCTCGCGCCCGAGGAGCCCCTTCTCCTTGAGGACGGTCCCGATGGTGGCGTTCGCCTCCTCGGCGATCGCCACCACCTTGCCGAAGTACGCTTCCGGGGCGAGGCCGGAGCAGACCCCGTGCTTCTCCCATTCGTGCCGCTCGAGCCCGTCCGCGATCCCGGGCATGTAGACGGCGAGCTGGCGCCGCAGCGCCGGCGAGAGGGAGAGCCTCTCCATCGAGCAGGACGACGGCTGCCGGTTCACGCTGGCGCCCTTCCGGTTCGGCCACAGGCCATGCACGGTGAGCGGGGTCCTGCGGTAGTCGGCGTCGCTCGGGTCCTCGCATTGGCGCTTGCCCTGCGCGGCGCCAGTCAGGGCGCAGAAGCTCGGCGCGAGGCTGAAAGCCATGAGGTAGAAGTCGAAGTCGCCGGGCCGGTCGCGCTTCCTCTGCGCCTCGGCATCCCCCGCGCCCATGAGGAACGAGACGGCAATTGCGAAAGCGCACGCTGCGGCGCGGATCGGGCGGGACAGGCGCATGTTTCCCTCTTAGCTACGCCCGAGCTTACGGCGGTACTGCCCGGAGCGCGAGCCGCGACCGGCATCACGGATCGTCTGTGGTCCATGGGGGACACGTGGGCTTGGTTGACGATCTTGAGATCGCCCGACTTACGGACAAGCGGCGCAACTCAGCGCCGCATGAGATTTGAAGACCCCGTTAAGCCACATGTAGGCTTTGCGCAGAAGCCTGCAGGTCATGCGCGTTCCGCCACCATACCGTCGTTACTTGCTTGCGATACGCGAGCGTCCGGCGATCCTGCTGCGTCGGTGCGTCGAAACTGCCTGCTTTCTCGCTTGGCTTGTTGCGATACCTCTCGGGACGCTAGTAAATTTCAACCGGTTCGACCTCCTGCCGGGCCGCTGCAGCGGCGAGTTCGTGATCATAGTAGTGGAAATCCATTGCCGCGCTCTCGGCGCGTGGTTTGCGAAGCTTCTTCTCATCGCATGGATGTCGACATGGGGCATTTGGAACGCCGTGATAGTTGCGTTCCTTGCGCCCGCTGTTGGTGTCCCGTTTCTGATCGCGATCGCAGTCACATTCATTCTGGCCGCGCGCTACGTGCGCCTCATGCTCCGAGGCAAGAGTGAGACCGCCCCGCGCCTGCCGAATTCAAAGTGAGACACTACCGGGCTTCCCGTCCGCGCCCGCCGGGCATGATGATCCTGTCGATGGCGCGCATCGTTCAGGCGGTCCGGGCCGGCGGCGAGAAGCCCGTCCTCCTCCCGGAGGGCGGGCTTTTTGCCGTTCCGGCTGGCGCCGCCCTCCCCCTGGTGCCATCATCGACACAACGAGAATCGGGGACGACCGTGCCGCAGGCTCTCGCCCAAAGGGAATACGCCCCTCCATCGGCCGCCGACCCCGCCGACTTCACGGCGGCCGAGCTTCTCGCGGCTTACCGGGCGAAGCGCCTCTCGCCCGTCGAGGCGATGCAGGCCGTGCTCGCCCGGGTCGAGCGCTGCGAGCCGAAGATCCGGGCCCTCTACGCCCTCGATCCCGAGCGCGCCCTCGCCGAGGCGCGGGCCTCCGAGGCGCGCTGGGCGAAACACAAGGTGCTCCCCCTCGACGGCGTGCCGGCGACGATCAAGGACAACGTCGCGACGAAGGGCACGCCGGTGCCCCTCGGCACGGCCGCGCGCCCCCTCGAGCCGGCGCCCGAGGACGCGCCGCCGGCGGCGCGCCTGAGAGAAGCCGGCGCCGTCGTCTTCGCCAAGACCACCATGCCGGACTACGGCATGCTCTCGTCCGGCCTGTCGAGCTTCCACCCGCTGACCTGCAACCCGTGGGACCTCGCGAAGAATCCCGGCGGCTCCTCGGCCGGCGCGGGGGCGGCGGCAGCGGCGGGCTACGGGCCGCTCCACCTCGGCACCGACATCGGCGGCTCGATCCGCCTGCCGGCGGGCTGGTGCGGCGTCTTCGGGCTGAAACCGAGCCTCGGCCGCGTCCCCATCGACCCGCCCTACTACGGCCGCGTCGCCGGGCCCATGACCCGCACGGTGACCGACGCCGCGCTGATGATGCGCGAGCTGTCGCGGTCGGACGACCGCGACGTCATGAGCCTGCCGCCCCAGGAAATCCCATGGCTCGACCTCGACCTGCCGCGGCCCATGCGGACGCTGCGGATCGGCCTCCTCCTCGACGCCGGGATCGGAATGCCGGTCGAGGAGGAGGTCGAGGCGGCGGTCCTGCGGGCCGCGAAGCGCTTCCAGAACCGCGGCGCCAAGCTCGACGCCGTCGAGCCCTTCCTGACCCGGGATATGATGGCCGGACTCGACCGCTTCTGGCGCCAGCGCGCCTGGGCCGACATCTCCGCGCTGCCGCCCGAGCGGCAGGACAAGGTCCTGCCCTACATCCGGACCTGGGCCGAGGGCGGCAGCCGGCTCTCGGGCCGCAAGGTCTACGACGGCATGAGCCAGATGCTCGCGATCAAGACCGCGGCTATCGCGGCGACGAAACGCTTCGACTACGTGCTCTCCCCCGTCGCCCCCGTGCCGGCCTTCCCGGCGGAGCTCGCCTCGCCCCTCGATGACCCGGCGCGGCCGTTCGAGCACATCGCCTTCACGGTGCCCTTCAACTTCTCGGAGCAGCCCGCCGCCTCGATCAACGCCGGCTATACGGCCGCGGGGCTGCCGATCGGCCTGCAGATCGTCGGCCGCCGCTTCGACGACCTCGGCGTCATGCGCATGGCCCGCGCTTTCGAGGACATGCGCGGCCCGCAGCGGGCGTGGCCGACGTTCTAGACGTCCACAGTCTCCGCTCCCCCGGCCCCTCACCCGCTCGCTTCGCGAGTCGGCCTCTCCCCGCAAGCGGGGAGAGGTGAAGACGCCCGCTCGCGCGGATTTCAATCGCCTCCCGCTCCAGCCTGTGCATAGTCGAGGCGGGAGGAAACGCCATGAAAGCCATTGTCGCCCTTTCCGCGCTCGTGCTCGCCACCGCCGCGCAGGCGGATGCTCCGAAGTTCCAGGTCGACGCGGCTTGGCCGAAGACGCTGCCGAACAACTGGATCATGGGCCAGGCGGCCGGCGTCGCCGTCGACGCGCAGGACCACATCTGGGTCGTGCAGCGCCCGAAGACCCTCACCGACGACGAGAAGGCCGCGACCTTCGACCCGCCGCGGACGAAGTGCTGCAAGCCGGCGCCGCCGGTGATGGAGTTCGACCAGGAGGGCAAGCTCGTCCAGGCCTGGGGCGGCCCGGGCCAGGGCTACGACTGGCCGCAGAACGAGCACGGCATCCACATCGACCACAAGGGCTTCGTCTGGCTCGCCGCGAACGGCGAGCAGGATGGGCAGATCCTCAAGTTCACCCGCGACGGCAAGTTCGTGCTGCAGATCGGCAAGCCCGGCCCGCAGACCAACAGCCAGGACACCACGCGCCTCGGGCGCCCGGCCCACATGGTGGTCGACCCTCAGACGAACGAGGTCTTCGTCGCCGACGGCTACTACAACCACCGGGTCATCGTGTTCGACGCCGACACCGGCGCCTACAGGCGCCACTGGGGCGCCTACGGCAAGCCGCCGACCGACGACAAGCTCCCGACCTACAACCCGTCGGCCGCGCCGGCGCAGCAGTTCTCGAACCCGGTGCACTGCGTGCGCATCGCCCAGGACGGGCTCGTCTACGTCTGCGACCGGGCGAACGACCGCATCCAGGTGTTCCGCAAGGACGGCACCTTCGTGAAGGAGTTCTTCGTCGAGAAGAACACGCTCGCGAACGGCTCGACCTGGGACCTCGAGCTCTTCCCCGATCAGAACGAGACCTTCCTCCTCAACGCCGACGGGGCGAACAACGAGGTCAGGACGCTCGTGCGCGAGACCGGCGAGGTGGTCGGCGCCTTCGGCCGCAACGGCCGCCAGGCGGGCGAGTTCCACTGGGTCCACAACATCGCCGTCGACTCGAAGGGCAACGTCTACACGACGGAGGTCGACACCGGGAAACGGGCCCAGCGCTTCCTCATGCGCGGCGAGATGGTGCTGCGCAAGCGCGCGCCGCAGTAGAGCGCGGCTATCCGGCGGGCCCGCTATCCGGCGGGCTTCGCCGCGGCTCCGGCGCCATCCAGACGAGGGCGGCGGCGATCAGCGAGAAGAGCGCGCTCGCCGCGATCGCCGGGTCGTATGAGTGCGTGGCATCGAAGACGTAGCCGGCGAAGGTCGGGCCGATGAGGTTGCCGACCGCGACCCCGGTGTAGGCGACGCCGATGATGCCGCTCGCGTTCCTCGTCCCGAAGTAGTCCGTCAGGAGGGCCGGGGCGAGGGCGACGAAGCCGCCGTAGAAGGTGCCGTAGACGAGGGCGAAGACGGCGACTTCCCAGACTTGGTCGGCCGTGTACCAGAACAGCATCATGGCGGCGACGCCGAGGTACATGCCGGCAAGCGAGCGCCGCCGCCCGAGCCGGTCGGCGACGCCGCCGAGGCAGAAGCGCCCGAGCGTGCTGCCGACCCCGACAAGCGTGAACAGCGTCACCGCCGTCGTGTAGGGGATGCCCTGGTCCTGGGCGTAGGGGACGAGGTGCACGAAGGGGATGAACAGCCCGATCGAGATGAAGAAATACGAGGCGTAGAAGAGCCCGAACTGGCGCGTCCGCACGGCCTCGCCGAGCGACATCCCCTCGACCGGCGGGGACGCGACGCTGCCGCCCGCGACGCCGCCGTCCGGCAGGAGGCCGCGCCGCTGCGGCGGCCCGTCGATGAGGAGGGCCGAGAGTCCGCCTAAGGCAAGCGCGATAAGCCCGAGTGCCACGAAGGCGCCGCGCCAGCCGAGACCGTGGATGAGCCACTCCGCGACCTTCGGCGTCACGAGGGTGCCGACGCCGATGCCCGCGACCGCGATCCCCGATGCGAAGCCGCGCTGGCGCACGAACCAGCGCTGCACCGCGCCGATCGCCGGCACGTAGGCGAAGCCGACGCCGATGCCGATGCCGAGCCCGTAGGCGAGGGTGATCTGCCAAAGCGCCTCGGCTCGGCTCGCGAGGACGAGCCCGAGGGCGATGACGGCGATGCCGGCGAGCGTCGTGCCGCGCGGGCCGACCCGGTCGGCGAGCGGGCCGCTCACCGCGCCGAGCAGGAAGTAGGTGAAGACCGCGATCGAGAAGATCCAGGACAGCGACGCCCGGGAGGCGTCGAACGCCTCCTGCAGGGGCGTGAAGAAGGCGGAGAAGCAGTAGACCGAGCCGAAGGCCGCGAACATGACGCCGAAGGCGCCCGCGACCACGCCCCAGCCCCGCCTTGCCGATTGCCGCTGCGCGGCGGCTATGCCGGGCCCATGCATTCCACGCTCGCAATCACCGGACGGCCGGCATTTGCAATTCAGGTATGGTACGCAATCACTGCAACATCGTCCGGATTCGTACCGGCAATCGAGGCCGCGCGCCAGCGCAAACCGGGGCCTGGGGAAAAGCATCCTGCGATTGTCAGCGGGTGACCGTTCGACCGCGAATGCGGAGGGAGAGGTCAAGAATGCGGGGGCAGGCCGCGCGCGAGCTTGTCGAGGAGCCCCCAGAAGAAGAACTCGCCGGGATAGCCCTCGATCCGCCCGACCTCGCGGCCCTCGTCCACCACGACGAAGGTCGGCGTGAAGCGCACGGGGCGAACGAGCGCGACCGCCGGCGGCGGATCGCGGTCGAGGTCGACGGCGCGCAGGGGCAGGAGCCGGCCAAGGTCGCTCTTCGGGTAGGCCGGCCCGACCGCCTCGTCCCACGCCTGGCACCAGGGGCAGCCGGCGCGGCGGTACATGAGGAGCTCGGCGGCCTCGGCCCGGCCCGTGCCCGCGACGAGGCCCGGGAGCAGGAGGGCCATGCCGAGAAAGCGCTTGAGGAATGCGGGCACGCGGGAGCTTCCGGACAGGATTTACGCTAATATAGCGGACGCTGAACAGGTTTCGAGGACGCGAGAACACGGGATGATCACGCGGCGCACGCTTTTGGCCGGCACGGTGCTCGCCGCCGTCGGCGCGACGGCACCGCGTGCCGCGGCCGCGCCGATCCTCACCGACGACGGGCTCTACCACGAGAGCTGGTTCCTCGAGAGCTTCCTCATCCTGCCCGAGGACCTCGACGGCGCGGCCGCGAAGGGAAAACGCTTCGCCGTGATCTGGGAGCTCAAAGGCTGCCCGGCCTGCCGGCAGATGCACCTCGTGAACCTCGCCGATCCGGCGATCGAGGGCTACATCAGAGAGCGCTTCGACATCCTGCAGCTCAACATCCTCGGCGCCCGCGAGGTGACCGACTTCGACGGCGAGAAGCTCACCGAGAAGCAGCTCGCCCGAAAGTACGGCGTGCGCGGCACGCCGACGATCCAGTTCTTCCCGGACGCCGCCGCGGGGCTTGCGCAACGCAGCCCGCGCGAGCGCGAGGTCCACCGCATCCAGGGCTACGTCGAGCCGAAGGACTTCCGGACGCTGTTCGCCTACGTCGCCGACAAGGCCTACGAGCGCGGGACGCTCGGGGATTATCTCAAGGCGCAGGGGTGACCCGCTCGCGGTCACTGGTTCACCGGCGAATCCTTCTCCATCAGCAGGGCCACGAGATCCCTGATCTGTTCCGGCGTCAGCACCTTGTTCGTCCCGAAGCGCGGCATGTTGGAGCAGGGGAAGACGGCCTGGGCGTTGTAGATCTTCTCGTAGGCTGCCTTCGCGGCGTCCGGCGCGTAATCGCGCAGCTTGCCGTATCCGACGAGCGGCGGGCCGAGGGTCCCGAAGGAGATCTCTTTCGGGGCGAGTTGGTGGCAGGCGTAGCAGTTGCCGCCGCTCGCGATGCCGGGGCCGTCGCTGAACTGGCCGCCGCGCCCGTTCTGGGCGACGCTCTCGCCCTTCTTCCAGTCGCCTGAGAACTTGCCGTCGGCCGGGTAGGCGATGGTGGCCTTCTCCCGCGCCGCGATCTTCTCGGCCTCCGCGGGGGGCGGGGCGTTATGGTGGATCGTGCAGACCCGCTGGGTCTCGTCCTGCTGCACGCGGCCCTGCCAGTCCGCCGGCGCCCGGCTCCAGGTCGCCTTCACAGTCGCCTCGACGACCGCCGGGTCGATTTTCTCTTGCGGCGGGGACTGCTGCGCCGATGTCGCCGGAGCGGCAAGGATCAGGGCGGCGAAGAGGATGGTCCTTTTCATGTTCGTCCTCCTCAGCGCTTGATCGAGGGGACTTCGAGGGTCCCGCCTTCGGCCTGCTTGGCGAGGTACACGGTGAGGGCCGTGACGCCGTCGGAGGCGTAGTCCGGCGCCGGCATCCGCATCTGCCGGTAGCAGTCCCAGAGCCGGTGCTGCATGGTGCGCAAAGCCGCCTGCGAGACCCGGTAGGTCGGCCAGGAGCCCATGGTCTCCTGCGCGGCCTTGGTCGGCCGCGACAGGTCCGGCAGAGCCTGGAGGCGGATGCGCTTGCCGGGCTCGGCGTGGCAGGTCGCGCAGGAGAAGTCCATGATCGCCGAGCGCCGGAAGAACAGCGCCTCGCCGACGGCGTAGGCCTCCCGCTCCTTCGGATGCGCGAGGGCAAGCTCGATCTTCCGGCCCGACGACTTGTTGGCGATGTACGCGACGAGGTCCTCCATGTCGGAGTTGCGCCCGGGCGCGGAGAAGCGCCGCGCGACGACGTCCTTCGTGTCGAGCTTCTGGATCGTCTCCATGCACCACAGCAGCCGCTGCTCGAGGTCCATGACCTTGCCGGCGTCGGCGAAGAAGCGCGGAAGATGCGCATAGGCGCCCTCGAGCTTGCCCGGGCCTTCGCCGAGGTCGCAGGTCTCCAGCGACACGTTCGCGGCGCCGCGCTTCAACGCCCACAGCGCCTCGCCCCGGTCGACGTTGAGGTAGCCCGGGTTCGAGAACGGGTCGCTCAGCATCTGGCGGTATTTTTCCAGCGCCTTCTCGGTGTCCTCGTCCTGCTGGGCGCGGGCGGGCGCGACCGCTAGCGCGAGCGCGGCCGCGGCGATCAGGGCGAGCCCCGTGGCTCTCCAGGGTCTGGCTGACATGACGTCTCCCGCTATCGGCGCGTCTGCCGTCGTGCGTTCTTGGACGCGAGGAGACCGCGTCACCGGCGAGAATACAGGCTGAAATCCCGATGGGAAGAGCGGCGCGCCGCCTCTCCGGAGGGAGAGGTGGGACCTACTCGGCCACGATCTTGTAGCGCTCGCCGGCTTTCAGCCGCGCACCGCGGTCGAGGCCGTTGAGGACGAGGAAGCGCTCCGCCGCCCGGTTCGGGACCAGCATGCGGGCGGAGAGACTCTCGATCGTGTCGTCCGGCCCCGCCGTCACGAGCTGGAGGCGCAGCGGGCGCACGCCCCGCGCCTCCTCGGCCGTCACCGGGCGGATCGAGTCGAGGGAAGCCCGGAAGGCGCGCTCAAGGGCCTGGGGCTCGCCGCGGGAGGCGAGCACGAGGCGGTAGGTCGTCCCCCCGACCCGCACCGCGGCAAGCCGGAAGGTCCAGTCCTTGCCCTTGGCGACGGCGGTCGCCGCCGGCAAGCCGTTCACGGTGACGGACTCGACGCTGCCGGTCTCGACGCTCTCGTTCCAGGACGACTGCAGCACCGATTCGAGGCTCTGCCCCTCCGCCGCCTCGACGGCGTCGAAGAGAAGCCGCCGGCTCCCGTCCATGGAGGCGCCGAGGACGGCCTTCGACGTGTTCTCGAGGCCCATCCCCTCCGGCGCCTCGAAGGCGACGCCGAGGCGGGGATGGACGAAGCGGCGCCCGCGAATGAGTCCGTCGGCCGGGTTGTCGCCGAAGGACAGCCCCTCGACGGCGGCGAGGTAGCGGGCGCGCTCGCCGTCGATAAGGCCGGGGGCGCCGATCCGCCGCGCTCCCTGCGTCGCGAGCGCGATGCGGTCGGCCGTGCCCGGGTGGCTCGACAGCATGTCGGCCGATCCCTTTCCGGCCCCGTCCGCCGACGCGAGCGCGAGGCCGCCGTTGCGCCCGAGGGAGTTGAGGAAGCGCGCCGCCGCGTGCGGGTCGTAGCCGGCCTTCGCGAGGGTGCGGATGCCGGCCTGGTCGGCCTCGAGCTCCTGGGCGCGGGAGAAGCCGGCGATCTTGAAGCGCGACTGGTCGAGGAGCATGGCGCCGGCGGCCGGGTCGTTCAGCACGTCGCTTACCACCCGGCTGACGAGGGCGGACTGGAGGGCGAGCTCGCTGCGCGCCTTGGCGTGGCGGAGCGTCACGTGCGCGATCTCGTGGGCCAGCACGGCGGCAAGCTCGGAGGTGTCGTTGGCGAGCGCCAGGAGCCCGCGGGTGACGTAGAGGCGGCCGGACGGCAGGGCGAAGGCGTTGACGGTGGGCGAGTCGAGAATCGTGACCTGGTAGCCCTCGTCCGGACGGTCCGTCGCGGCGACGAGCCGGGCCGTGATCTCGGCGAGGAGCCGCTGCGCTTCCGGGGCGCGGTATTCCCCGCCGAACGCCCCGACGAGGCGGGCGTGCTCGCGCTCTCCGGCGCGCTCGTCGCCGGCGACCCGCGGCGCGCCGGCGGGC
>DASVVU010000234.1:0-2468 GCA_036386395.1 Beijerinckiaceae bacterium
CGATGAGGAGCCCGAACAGCATCGATGCGATGGCCTTCACCGGCGACGAGCGCGCAACCAGCGTCGCGCACATCAGCCCCATGAAGGCGAGCCAGAAGTACTCGTAGGTCGAGAAGCTGAGCGCGAGCTCGGCCAAGGGCTCCGCCATGGCGACGAGGGAGATCGTGCCGGCGATGCCGCCGAGCGCCGAGAACCACAGGCCCGCCCCGAGCGCGAGCTCGGCCTGCCCCTTGCGGGTCATGGCGTAGGCCTCGTCGGTGTAGGCGGCCGAGGCCGGCGTGCCGGGAATGCGCAGCAGGCACCCGGGGATGTCGCCCGAGAAGATCGCCATCGCCGAGGCCGAGATGATGGTCGCGACCGCGGCGATCGGCGAGAGGTAGAAGGTCACCGGCACGAGGAGCGCCGTCGCCATGGTGGCCGAGAGCCCCGGCAGGCAGCCGATGACGAGGCCGTAGACCGAGGCCGCCAGGATGGCGATCATCACGTCCGGGGCCGCGACGAGCCAAAAAGCGTCGACGAACGGTTTCATGCTCTCACCACGGCATGGGGACGAGGCCCGCCGGCAGGGGCACCCGCAGGAGCTTGTAGAAGACGAGGTGGACGACGACCGGCGCGAGGAGCGCGACCGGCACCGAGAGCCGCCACCGCGCCCCGAACACGGAGGCCGCGACGAGGATCATGGCGGCGGTCGTGACGTAGAAGCCGAGGACGTCGACCGTGAAGACGTAGAACAGAAGCAGCGCCGGCGGGATCAGGACCCGCAGCTTGTAGAGGGGGCCGTGCGAGGCGAGCACCTGCTCCTCGGTCGGCAGGTCCGAATGCGCGACGAGGTCGGCCTCCGCCTCCTCCTCGAACTTGTGGCCGATGCCGAGCGCGATCATCGCGCCGCACAGGCACAGGCCGATGCCGACGACGAGCGGGAAGACGTTCGGCCCCACCGGCTGCCCCGGCACCGGCGGCAGCCGCGACCCCGCATAGGCCGAGACGGCGCCGAGCGCGAAGGTGAAGAGACCGGTGACGCGGTCCGGGAGACGCATGTTCGGATCACCTAGCCATCGCTCGTCATCTTCGGCCGGACCCTCGGGCTCGACCCGAGGGGGAGAGCCGAGGACCTCGGGACGCAGAAGGCGCCTAATCCCCGCGAGGTCCTCGGGTCGCGCTGCGCGCGCCCGAGGATGACGCCGTTGGATTGGAGGTTAAGCCTTCGCCAGCCCCGCCGCCTTCATGGCCTTGCCCATCTGCTCGTCGCCGGCGTCCATGAACTTGGCGAACTCCTGGGGGTCGCCCCACTTCACGCCGAAGCCGCGGCTCGACATGAAGTCCTTGTACTCCTTCGAGTCGTAGGCCTTCTTGAGCGACGCCGTGAGCTTCGCCTGGATCTCTGCGGGTAAGTTCTTCGGGCCGGCGAAGCCGCGCCAGGCGCCGGTCGAGTAGTCGATCCCCATCTCCTCCTTGAGGGTCGGGATGGTGGGGAAGGTCGGGTTGCGCTCCGGCGCCATGATGGCGAGGCTGCGCGCCTTGCCGGCCTCGATCATGGCGCGGCCTTCCGGCACCGAGCAGGTGACGATGTCGAGCCCGCCGGCGGCGAGGTCCTGCATGGCGGGCGCGGCGCCGTTCGAGGGCACCCAGCCGACCTGGTCGGGCTTGAGCCCCATGGCCTGCAGCCAGCCGATGAGCGCGAGGTGCCAGATGCCGCCCTGGCCCGTGCCCGAGGCCTTCATCTTGCCCGGAGGCGCCGCCTTGATGGCGTCCGCGAGCTCCTTGACGTTCTTGTAGGGCGCCGAGCCGTTGACCTGGATGCCCGGCGGGTCCTCGTTCATGAGCGCGAGCGGCGTGTAGCTCCGCGGCGTGAGCTCGGTCAGGCCCTGCCAGTGCATCATCGAGATCTCGACGGTGATGATGCCGATGTTGTAGCCGTCGGGCTGGGCCGAGGCGATCGCGGCGTGGCCGACGACGCCCGAGCCGCCGGTGCGGTTGACGACGTTGACCGGCTGCCCGAGGTCGCGCTCGAGGAGCGAGGCCACGATCCGCGCCGTCGCGTCCGTCCCGCCCCCCGCCCCCCAGGGGCAGATCATGGTGATCGGCCGGGAAGGCCAGTTGCCCTGCGCCGCCGCCGGTCCGGCCTTGAGCCCGGCCGCCGACGCCGCCGCGGCGGTGGACGCGATGAACCCGCGCCTCGTGAACGAAGCCATGTGTTTCCTCCTGGGTAGGTCCGGGCTGTCCCGCCCGCGTTGGAATGCCGCAAGGCCTTAACATTTCAATCCGGTGCGCGGAACCCCTCTCCCGAGAGGGAGAGGGGCAGGGGTGAGGGACCGCTCTCGCCGCAGAAGGCGCGGTCGCGCCATCTGCGCTGGCTTCGACGTCGACTGAGCGGTCGGTCCCAACTCGCGTAACTCACCGCGCCGTCATGGCCGGGCTTGGCCCGGCCATCCACGACTTCCGCCGCCACAGCGGAGCCGCTCAGGAAT
>DASVVU010000235.1:0-9448 GCA_036386395.1 Beijerinckiaceae bacterium
GTCCCTGTTCCCGTTCCTGATCCTGGTGACGGCGCTCGCGAGCTTCTTCGGCACCGGCAACCTCGCCGACGAGGCCGCCGACATCATCCTCGAGGCCTGGCCCTCCGAGGTCGGCGAGCCGATGGCGAACGAGGTCCACCGGGTGCTCACCGAGCAGCGCCGCGACGTCCTCACCATCGGCGCGGTTTTAGCCCTGTACTTCGCCTCGAGCGGGGTCGAGAGCCTGCGCGTCGGCCTCAACCGCGCCTACGGCCTTCGCGAGACGCGCCCCTGGTGGCTGACGCGGCTCGAATCCATCGCCTTCGTGATCGGCGGCGCCTTCGTGATGCTCGGCTTCGCGGTCCTCGTGGTGTTCGGGCCGCTGATCTGGCGCGGCCTCGTCTATTGGCTGCCGCGGCTCGAGCCCCTCGGCTGGATCGTCGACTTCCTGCGCTTCGGCATCGCCAGCATCCTCATCATCTGCGGGCTCATCGTCGCCCACAAGCTGATCCCGACGGGGCGCCGGCCCTGGCGCCACATCATGCCGGGCGCAGGCGTGACGCTCGCCTTGTGGATCCTCGGCGGCGTGCTCTTCGGGCGCTACCTCGAGTACTACCCCGGCGCCTACGCCTCCATGTACGGCGGCCTCGCCACCGCCATGCTGACCCTCGTCTTCCTCTACATCCTCGCCGCGATCTTCCTGTTCGGCGGCGAGCTCAACGGCACCGTCATCGCGGCGAAGAAGCGCCGCCTGCACCGGCTGCACGACCGGCACTTCGAGGAGGTCGTGAAGGCGCCGCTGTAACGGCAGTTGCGCCGCGCAGGCGCGCCGTCACTTCCCCTTGCAGCGCTCGCCGATGAGCCGCTGGAAGTCGGCGGCGGTGCCATCGAACTCCGCCGTTCTGGCCTTGGCCGGCCCGACGGCGCAACGCCCGTAAGCCCCGCTCGCCCGGCGCATGGCCTCGACGTGCCGACGCCAGGCGGCGCATTGCTCCTCGGGCTTCGCGCCGCCCATCTCCATGTTGCGGTAGCTGCCCGAGATCGCGGCGTCGGCCATGAACAGCTCGCGCTTGCACGCCTCGTCGCCGGGGGCGGCGAGCGCCGGGCCCGCGGCGAGGACGAGGGCGGCGAGGGCGCGGGCGAAGGGGCTCATCCGAGGTTCAGCTCGCGGAAGAAGTCATTGCCCTTGTCGTCGACGACGATGAAGGCGGGGAAGTTCTCGACCTCGATGCGCCAGATCGCCTCCATGCCGAGCTCCGGGTACTCGACCACCTCGACCTTGCGGATGCAGTCCTGGGCGAGGCGCGCCGCCGGGCCGCCGATGGAGCCGAGGTAGAAGCCGCCGTGCTTCTGGCAGGCCTCGCGGACTTGCCTGGAGCGGTTGCCCTTGGCGAGCATCACCATCGAGCCGCCCGCCGCCTGGAACTGATCGACGTAGGAGTCCATGCGGCCCGCCGTCGTCGGGCCGAAGGAGCCGGAGGCGTAGCCCTCCGGCGTCTTGGCGGGGCCGGCGTAGTAGATCGGGTGGTCCTTGAAGTAGCCGGGCATGGGCTCGCCGCGCTCCAGGCGCTCGCGGATCTTGGCGTGGGCGATGTCGCGGGCGACGATCATCGGGCCGTTGAGCGACAGGCGCGTGCGGATCGGGTGGCGCGTCAGCGTGCCGAGGATCTCGGACATCGGGCGGTTGAGGTCGACGCGCACGACCTCGCCGCCGAGCGACGACTCGTCCACGTCCGGCAGGTACTGGGCCGGGTTCGCCTCGAGCTGCTCCAGAAAGACGCCGTCGCGGGTGATCTTGCCGAGGGCCTGCCGGTCGGCCGAGCACGACACGCCGAGGCCGATGGGCAGCGACGCGCCATGGCGTGGCAGCCGGATCACCCGCACGTCGTGGCAGAAGTACTTGCCGCCGAACTGGGCGCCGACGCCGAGCGCTTGAGTCATGCGGTGCACCTCCGCCTCCATGTCGAGGTCGCGGAAGGCGTGCGCCGCCTCCGAGCCTTGCGTCGGGAGGGCGTCGAGGTAGCGGGTCGAGGCGAGCTTGACGGTCTTGAGGGTCTGCTCGGCAGTGAGGCCGCCGATCACGACGGCGAGGTGGTAGGGCGGGCAGGCGGCGGTGCCGAGCGTCAGGATTTTTTCTTTGAGGAACGCCATCAGGCGGTCTCTGGTGAGGAGCGAGGGCGTCGCCTGGAACAAAAAGGTCTTGTTGGCGGAGCCGCCGCCCTTCGCCACGAACAGGAACTTGTAGGCGTCCTCGCCCTCCGCGTAGATCTCGATCTGGGCCGGCAGGTTCGAGCGGGTGTTGGTCTCCTCGAACATGGAGAGCGGCGCGAGCTGCGAGTAGCGCAGGTTCTTCTTCAGGTACGCGTCGCGCACGCCGTCGGCGACGGCGTCCTCGTCCGTGCCGTCGGTGAAGACGAGGCGGCCCTTCTTGCCCATGACGATGGCGGTGCCGGTGTCCTGGCACATGGGCAGCACGCCGCCCGCCGCGATGTTGGCATTCTTGAGAAGATCGTAGGCCACGAACTTGTCGTTCGAGGTCGCCTCCGGATCGTCGAGGATCGCGGCAAGCTGCCTGAGATGCCCCGGCCGCAGCAGGTGGTTGATGTCGACCATCGCCTGCTCGGCGAGCACCCGGATCGCCTCCCGCTCAACCGCCACGACCTCGCGCCCGCCCAGGCTCTCGACCCGCACGCCGTCGGACGTGAGCTTGCGGTAGGGCGTGGCGTCGGGACCGAGGGGGAACAGTTCGTGACGGGAGGCCGGGGCGGCGGACATTTGTGAACTCAGAAGCGTCGAGGGACAGGAAAGGCTCTTAACGGATCACCGGCGCCGCCGCTATTCAGATCCGGCCTTACTCCCGTTCCCTTCTACGGTAAGCGTAAAGGCGATCGGAATGGCTTGTCCAAGCTAATTGGAACTTGATCGCGCGCTCAAGAGCATCGCTACAGCGGACGTCACGCGAAAGCGCCCGCACGCTCAAGGACGATCGCCTTCATCCTGTCCTCCGCACTTCGACGGCCCTCGGCGCCTTTGGCGAAGCGGGGAAGCGCAAGCGCCGGCGTCACATCCTGTAGGCGCGATGTGATCTCTGCCATGGCCGCTTCGGCACGACCGAGAGGAAGGTCGATGGTGCGCGCGAGCGCCAAGAAATCCTGCCGGTTCAGACGATCATCCTTGCCGTTGATCTTCAACGCCATCCGGTCGCCGGCTAGGGCCGGGAAGACGCGTGTGGCGACCGAGTCGTAAAGAGGCGCGAACCGCACCGTATCGAAATGTCGGGAGCCCGGCGCTGCGATCTTGAGAAGCGCGAAATTCTTGAGGTGCATGTCGCCATCGGCCATGAGCCAGGCGAAGAGCGCGCGTCGGAACAGGACCTCGATATCGGCGGCGGGGTCGGTCGAGAGCGGTCGCAAGCCCCGCGCCATCCGCTCGATCGTGCCGTCGTACTTGGCCGAGGTCGGCAAATCGAGAATCGAGCAGAAATCCTCGAGCGCGATGATCCGCCGGTCGTCTGGTCCGCGTCGGATGTCGAAACGCTCGACGACGAGCGCCGGCGGCATGCCGTCCGGCATGTCGATCAGGGCGGCGCTCGGGACCTCGAATCCCGCGGCGCGGCCGAGTTCCAGGCAGAGCCACTCGACGACCGGAAGGGTCTCGAACCCCGCCGTGCCGGCCGGCTTGAGGATGTGCGTGAACGGCCGGTCGACTGCCGGGACGAGCTCTCCTTCCGGCGTGAGGCACATCGGCGCCTTGATTTGGACACCGGAGATCCTGGGGGTCTCGGCGCGCGCGAAAAGCCGCGCGAGATTCTGCTCGAAGCCTTCTTCGATCTCGCCCCGGGGCGGCCCGGCATAGCGTCCGGTGAAGCGCCCGTCCTCCGAGAAGGCCCTGAGTTCCGCCAGCAGGACATCCGCCGGTAACCTCTCGAGCTCCGCGCGGCTCTCGACGATTTTGATATTCGACATGTAGCGTCGGCCGCGGCGAAGCGCTTCCCGCTCATCGCGGTGGTGGAGCACCTGGGCGAGCCAGCCTTCGGGCAGCAGTGACTCGATGAAGGCCGGGAGCTTCCCGGGAGCGATCTGACGGATCAGCGGCGGCCCGCCTTTCCGGCCCGTTTTCCAGCGCCACTCGAAGCCGTCGTGGATGAGGCGGCCGAGCGGCTCGTCGTGCCAAGCCACCAGCAGATCCAGCGCCGCCTTGTTGACGGGCGCCTTGGCCGCTCCTGGCCGAGACGTCAGATAGCGCTCGGCCCCCTCACCTTCTCGATACCAGCCATTCTCGCGGGCAAGTGCCCAGACCGCGTCCGCCGCCGCTTGCGGGGAGCCATATTCCTCCACGACACGCGCGGCCATCTCGGCCCGCATAGGTTCCGTGATCGCGCTGGCGTGCTCGCTGCGCAGACGAAACGCCTCGAGGAAGCGCTGGCGCGGCGAAGAAACATCGACGCGCAGCTCGCCAAGATCGTCCCCAACAACGGCGGGCGCGGTCGAGGGATGCGGCGGCGCCTCGTTCTGCACGATCTCGAGCGTCCGCAGCCGTGTGCGCTGGTTCCGCCGCCCGCTGATGAAGAGACGGCCATCCGGCATCGGGCCGAGCAGGACTGACGAGGCGGAGGACAGGTAGGCCCTGGGATAAAGATAACGGGCGATCCGGACGGCGTGACCGAGGACCGTAGCCTCGACGTTCCCCCCATGATCGACATAGATTCCCCGGATGAGCTGGACCAGCTCGCCCGCTTGGGCCCGGAGGTGCGCGCGCTTGGGATCGATCGTCTCTCCGACGAGGTGGAGCGCCATTGGATTATCGCATCTTAGATGCGGGACAATTCCATAAGCCGCGTCGGAGCACAAGAATTTCACGCATCTGAGATGCGGATAAATTCTCGAGCGACGTATGGGGCAGGCTACGGGCGGTGCAACGCGCCTAAGCCGCCCGCGGCGTGCTCGCCTCCGTCACGACGGCATAGAGCGCGGCGGCGTCGCGGGCCTTGCGCAGGCGATCGAGGGTGCCGGGCTCGCGGATGGCACGGGCGATGCGGGACAGCGCCTTGAGGTGGTCGGCGCCGGCGCCCTCGGGGGCGAGCAGCAGGAAGGCGAGGTCGACCGGCTGCCCGTCCAGCGCCTCGAAGTCGACCGGCCGCTCGAAGCGGGCGAGGAGCCCGAACAGGCGGGAGAGGCCGGGAAGCTTGCCGTGCGGGATCGCGATGCCCTCGCCGATGCCGGTCGACCCCAGGCGCTCGCGCTGGAGCAGCGTCTCGAAGATCCGCCGCTCGTCCTCGCCCGTGAGCCTCGCCGCGTGCGCCGCGAGCTCGTGCAGCGCCTGCTTCTTCGTCGGAGCGCGCAGGGAGGCGATGACCGCCTCAGGCGTCAGGAATTCGAGCAAAGGCATTGGCGTATCACTCGGGCGCAGGCGGCCCGCTTAGAGTGCGGATCGACGCAAGCTTCGGGCCAGCGGCGCCATCGTCGTTTCCTCCCGGGCTCGCCCGGCGGGCGGCCGCCGCTTATGTCTAGGCCTTGTCCAAACTTAGGCCGCGCGGCTTTCGCGGTGAGTTAGGGAGCGGCCGCCCCTAAGTCAACGGACGCCGGAACGGCCCCGGCGCGCATCGCCTGCTTCTCCCGGCGGCGCTCGATCGAGGACGGAATCCTGAGCGATTCCCGGTACTTGGCGACGGTGCGGCGGGCGATGTCGACGCCCTCGGCCCGGAGCTTCCGGACGAGCGCGTCGTCGGAGAGCACGTCCGCGCCCTCCCCTTCGACGAGCTGGCGGATGCGGTGCCGCACGGCCTCGGAGGAGTGGGCGTCGACGCCGGCGGCGCCGGGGATCGCGGCGGTGAAGAAGTACTTCATCTCGAAGGTGCCGCGGCTCGTGCCGATCGCCTTGTTGGAGGTCACCCGCGAGACGGTCGATTCGTGCATGCCGATCGCGTCCGCGACGGTCTTGAGGTTGAGAGGTCGCAGGTGCGCGACGCCGTTGGCGAAGAAGCCGTCCTGCTGGCGCACGATCTCGCTTGCGACCTTGAGGATGGTCCTGGCCCGCTGCTCCAGGGAGCGGGTGAGCCAGTTCGCGGTCTGGAGGCAGTCGGTGAGAAAAGTCTTGTCGGCCTCGCTGCGCACGTCCCGCGAGACCTTGGCGTAGTAGGCCTGGTTCATCAGCACCCGCGGCAGGGTGTCGGAGTTGAGCTCGACGATCCAGCTCCCGTCGGGTGCCGCGCGCACGAAGACGTCCGGGATCAGGATCTGCATGGGGCTGCCCTGGAACGCGCGGCCCGGCTTCGGGTCGAGGGCGCGCAGCTCCTTCAGCATGTCGGCGAGGTCTTCGTCGTCGACGCCGCAGAGGCGCTTCAGCGCCGGAAAATCGCGCTTCGCCACGAGGTCGAGGCGGGAGACAAGGGCCGCCATGGCGGGGTCGTAGCGGTCCTGCTCGCGGAGCTGGATCGCGAGGCATTCGGAAAGGTCGCGGGCCGCGATGCCCAAGGGCTCGAAGGCCTGGACGAGGCGCAGCACCCGCTCGACCGTCGCCGGCTCCGCTCCGAGGCGCTCGGCGATGGCCTCGACGGTCTCGGCGAGGTAGCCGGCCTCGTTCACGGCGTCGACGATATGGCGCCCGATCAGGCGCTCGACCGGGTCGGCGGTGGCGAGGTCGAGCTGGGCCGCAAGATGCTCGTGGAGGCCGACCTCCTTGGTGAGGGTCGCCTCGAAGTCCGGCTCCTCCCCGTCGAAGCTGCCGCCGCCGGCGCTCGACCAGGGCGAGGGGGTGAGCGTCACGGCGTCGCCGCCCGTGGGCGCCGGGCGGTCCGTCGCCTCGTCCGGGAAGACGTTGTCGAAACCGGTGTCGTGCTCGCCCTCAAGCTCGGCGCGGGTCGCGCCGCGGTCCTCGGTGAGCCAGTTGTCGGCCGGCATATCGCCGTCGCCGCCGACGGCGATACCGTCGGCATCGCCGTCGAAACCGTCGGCACCGTCGGCGCCGGCAGGGGAATCTTCACGGGGCGCGCTTAAGGTCTCCGGCGTTCCCTCCTCTTCGACGCGCTCCAGAAGGGGATTGCGCTCGAGCTCGGCGTCGACGTAGGCCGCGAGGTCGAGATGGGACAGCTGCAGGAGCTTGATCGCCTGCAGGAGCTGCGGCGTCATCACCAGGCTCTGGGCCTGACGAATCTGGAGCCGCTGCGACAAACCCATCGGATCACCCCCGCGGCGGCCGGACCGGCCCCGCTCCACGGCATGCTTTTTGCATAAACTTGTTGAGGGTTTCTATAGAGGGTCTCAGAGGCCCGTCAAACCGCGACGAATGTCGCAGCCCGGGAAACGGGGGATATCTCCCGCATCCGCCCGCCATGCCGATCGCGCCGGGCGCGCCGCGGCCGGACTGAGCGCGTAACCCTTCGGGCGGCGTCGCGAAACACGGCCGAAACAGACTCACGCTACACGCGGTCTCAACCATAACGAGGAGGGACCCCGTGAAGCTGCTGCTGCGCTACTTCCGTCTCGCCCCCAGCTCCATGCCGGCGACCCACGGCAACGACAACGACGCCCGCCGCCGGCGGGTCGCCGAGGTCCGCCGCCTCCTCGCCGAGATCGCCGTCGACCCGCCGGCCCAGGACCGCTGCCCGGACCAGGACGATCGGCCAGTCGAAAAGACCGCCTGAACAGACGCGCGTCAGAGTTCGCAGATAGGCACGTTCAGGGCGCGCGCCGCCGCGAGGAGCCGCTTGTCGTAGCTCGCCAGCTCCACCGTCTGACCGCGGTTTCGGAGAAATTCGACTGTCGCGAGATGCAGTCCATCGAGTGTGCGCACGGAGACTGGAAACGGAGCCAGGGCCCGCTCCAGCACCCGAGGAGAGAGCTCGACCAGCCATACGAGCCCGATGAGGCCGCGCGCCCGATCGCCATCTGAAGCTCCGAGGCCTCGCACATGAAGCCGACTCCAGATCTCGTATCTGAGCAGGCGGCTCGAAACGAGCGGCTGATCCCAGAGGGTTTCCGGTGGTCTCTTGTCCTCCGTCAGGAGATGGGCGAGGGCGACCGAGCTGTCGAGGTAGATCACCGGTCCTCACGGTCGCGATCGAGCTCTTCCATAAGCTCCTCGAAGGACATCACCGCCCTGCCGGCCGGCACGGGGCCGGTGCGGCGTGGAGGCGTGAGCCAACCCTCACGCACGCCCTCGGCCAGGATGGGATTGTCCATGAAACGGCCCCGGCCCGGCTGCGGCGGGACGAGCTCGGCCACGACCCGGTCGCGATCGGTGACGAGCACGGTCTCGCCGGCCTGGGCGAGCCGCACGTATTCGCTGAGCTTGTTCTTGAGGACCTTGAGGCCGACCGAGCGCATGGGCTCAAGGTAGCTTCTGGAAGCTCCCTGAGCAACACCGCTTAGGGACAGCTCAGTAAAGCCTGAAGTCCTCGCCGAGGTAGAGCCGCCGCACGTCCTCGTTCGCCACGATCTCGTCGGGGCGGCCTTCCGTCAGCACCTTGCCGGAGTGGATGATGTAGGCGCGGTCGGTGAGCGCCAGGGTCTCGCGGACGTTGTGGTCGGTGATGAGGACGCCGATGCCGCGGCCGGTCAGATGCCGGACGAGGTTCTGGATATCGCCGACGGCGATCGGGTCGATGCCGGCGAAGGGCTCGTCGAGGAGCATGAACGACGGCTCGCCGGCGAGCGCCCGGGCGATCTCGCAGCGGCGCCGCTCGCCGCCCGACAGCGCGATCGAGGGCGCCTTGCGCAGGCGCGCGATGTTGAACTCTTCCAGGAGCGCGTCGAGCTTGCGCTCCCGCTCCTTGCGGTCGCTCTCGACCACCTCGAGCACGCCGCGGATGTTGTCCTCGACGTTGAGGCCGCGGAAGATCGAGGCCTCCTGCGGCAGATACCCGATGCCGAGGCGGGCGCGGCGGTACATGGGGAGCTGCGTCACGTCGTGGCCGTCGAGGCTGACGATCCCCTCGTCAGGGGAGACGAGCCCCGTCACCATGTAGAAGATCGTGGTCTTGCCGGCGCCGTTCGGGCCCAAGAGCCCGACCGCCTCGCCGTTGCGCACATGCAAGCCTGCATCCTGCACGACGGTGCGGCCGCGATAGCTCTTGCGCAGGCCGCGGACGGCGAGCACGCCCGGCCCGCCGAACGGCGCCTCCGCCGTCGTGGCGGAAGGCTTTGACTTCGAGCCGAAGCCGAAGAAGCGGCGCACGAACCCGGGCCTTGCGACCGGAGCCTCAGGGGCGCGAGCCTCCGGCGCGTCGTAGGATGCCGGCGGAAGCGCCTCGGGGGCGTAATCCTCCCGGAAGCGCTCGTCCTCGAAAGGAGGATGGGCCGCGAAGCCGTCCGCCTCGTCGAACTCGCCGAGGCGCGCGTCGCGGGCAAGGTGCGGGTTCGCGA
The DNA here is from genome assembly GCA_036386395.1 of Beijerinckiaceae bacterium. Classification (GTDB taxonomy): domain Bacteria; phylum Pseudomonadota; class Alphaproteobacteria; order Rhizobiales; family Beijerinckiaceae; genus JAJKJG01. Next base: position 9,342 of record DASVVU010000235.1, read on the forward strand.
TCCTCGGGTCGAGCAGCGGCTTCACGGGGTGGGCTTCTAGTTCTGCGCGCGCTGCTTCGGGGCGGGCTTCGCCGCCGCCTGCGGGGCCGCCCCTTGCGCCGAAGCCG
>DASVVU010000236.1:0-3430 GCA_036386395.1 Beijerinckiaceae bacterium
CTCGCCGTCATCGTCGAAAAGTCGATGTAGGCGTTGGCGATGTCTGACTTGATCGGCGCGACGATGTCGCGAATGGCAACGATCTTCATGCCCGCCCTCGCTTGTTGCGCAGACTTACGCCGCCTCGTCGCGGCGCTGGTAGTCCTTAACGTCGAAGAAGCGGATCGCGGGCCAGCGCTCCTGCTCGTATTTCAGCGAGAAGGCCGTCGCGGCCATGAACACCGGCGCGCCGTCGAGGTCGCGCGCCATCGACGAGCCATGCGCCTCGACGAAGCGATCGAGCTCGACGGGGTCCGCCGCCCCGATCCAGCGGCACAGCGAGAACCGCGTCGTGTCGTAGTCGATGGGCAGCCCGTACTCGGCCTGCAGCCGCTCCTTCAGAACGTCGAGCTGCAGCGCGCCGACGACGCCGACGATGGCCGCCGAGCCGTCGGACGGCACGAAGAGCTGGACCACGCCTTCCTCGGCCATCTGCTGCAAGGCTTCGCGCAGCTTCTTCGCCTTCATGGCATCGGTGAGCTTGATGCGGCGCAGGATCTCGGGCGCGAAGCTCGGCACGCCGCGGAAGACGATGTCCTCGCCCTCCGTGAGCGTGTCGCCGATGCGCAGGGTGCCGTGGTTCGGGATGCCGACGACGTCGCCCGCCCAGGCCTCGTCGGCGATGGCCCGGTCGCGGGCGAAGAAGAACTGCGGCGTGTTCAGGCTGATCGACTTGCCCGTGCGCACGAGCTTCGCCTTCATGCCGCGCGACAGCTTGCCCGAGCACACGCGCAGGAAGGCGATGCGGTCGCGGTGGTTGGGGTCCATGTTCGCCTGGATCTTGAACACGAAGCCCGTCATCCGGTCCTCGCCGGCGTCGACGATGCGGCTGTCGGCGTCCTGCCCGCGCGGCGGCGGCGCGAAGGCGGCAAGCGCGTCGATGAGGTCGCGGACGCCGAAGTTCCTGAGCGCCGAGCCGAAGAACACCGGCGTGAGATGGCCTTCGAGGAACGGCTGCAGCGCGAAAGGCTTGCACGCCTCCTGCGCCAGCGCGAGTTCGTCGCGCCACGCCGAGACCTCCTCGGGCGGGAGCAGATCGTCGATGAGGGGGTCCTCGGGACCGGACACCGGCGTCGGTTCCTCGTCGGCGTCGAGGCGGCGCACCACGTTCCGGCGCAGGTCGAAGGTGCCGGCGAAGCTGCGGCCACGGCCGATGGGCCAGGTGACCGGGGCCGTGTCGAGGGCGAGCGTCTTTTCGATCTCGTCGAGCAGGTCGAAGGGGTCGCGGGTCTCGCGGTCCATCTTGTTGATGAACGTGACGATCGGGATGTCGCGCAGGCGACAGACCTCGAACAGCTTGCGGGTGCGCGCCTCGATGCCCTTGGCGGCGTCGATGACCATGACGGCCGAGTCGACGGCGGTCAGCGTGCGATACGTGTCCTCCGAGAAGTCCTCGTGGCCCGGCGTGTCGAGGAGATTGAAGACGCAGTCGCCGTACTCGAAGGTCATCACCGAGGTGACGACCGAGATGCCCCGCTCGCGCTCGATCCCCATCCAATCCGAGCGGGTCGAGACGCGGTTCTTCTTGGCCTTCACCTCCCCGGCGAGCTGGATCGCGCCCCCGAAGAGCAGGAGCTTTTCGGTCAGCGTCGTCTTGCCCGCGTCGGGGTGCGAGATGATGGCAAACGTCCGGCGTCGGGCGATGGGATCGCCGTCGCCGGGGTGGGTGTTCGATGTCATTGAGGTCAGGAGTTCAAACCGGGGCCGAGGAGGGTCGCCTCTCGGCATGCGTCTCGCCGAGATCGTGCATTCCGTCCCGGAACGCAAGCCCGCCCGCCGCATCCGCTAGGCGGGGAGGTGTCAGCAGACGCCTTCGTCCTGCTTGTTTTGCATGAAAGCGGCCGCGAACGCACGCCCGGGCGCAGACGAGCGGCCGAATGTCGCCGCTTCGGCCCTGGTACGGACGTGCCCCGCGCCCATATAGTGCCCTCCCGACCACAAACGAAAGGAGGTGATCCAGTGTCTCATTGTCACTCGGCTCGCCTCGCTGGAGACGCGGCGTAAGCCCGTAAGGCTTTGTTGTCCGCGCTCCGGTGCGGAACCAGCGAGAGCAATGTTGGAGGCACGCCGGGCCGAGGTCTGGCGTGCCTCTTTCGTTTGGGTAGCTGGCCTAACGTCCCGTCTAGAACGGGATGTCGTCGTCCAGATCGTTGTAGCGGCCGGAATTCCCCGAGCCCGCCATGGCGGGGCGCTTCTCCATGGGCGAGGAGCGGCCGAACTCGCCGCCGCGCGACACCTGTCCGGACTCCTCGCCCTCAGAGGCGCCGCCGCCGCGACCGTCAAGGAGCGTGAGCTCGCCGCGGAAGCGCTGCAGCACCACCTCGGTCGAGTACTTCTCCTGGCCCGACTGGTCCTGCCACTTGCGGGTCTGGAGTTGGCCCTCGACGTAGACCTTCGAGCCCTTGCGCAGGTACTGCTCCGCGATCCGGGCGAGGTTCTCGTTGAAGATCACGACCCGGTGCCACTCGGTCTTTTCCTTGCGCTCGCCGGTGGCCTTGTCCTTCCAGCTCTCCGAGGTCGCCAGGCTAAGGTTGACGACCGGCTCGCCCGAGCCGAGCCGCCGCACCTCGGGATCCTTGCCCAGATTGCCGACGAGGATGACCTTGTTGACGCTGCCCGCCATGGGACCTGCTCCTCTTCCTAAGCCCTCGTTCTTGGGCCGGCGCCGGCCCCAGCACAACGAAGGCGCCGCCGTTTCTCCCCAGCTATCGACGAGTTCTCAACAGCGCCGGAGATATCTGGTCTTGTTCTAGTTTCGTTCCAATCACGAATCAAGCCCTGCTCAACCGAAAGCTCCGCCCGGACGAGCCGGACGGAGCCAGGGGAAGCCGCCTAAGCGCTTAGCGGATGATCTGCACTACCTTGTGGCTGCGCGGGTCGACCAGCACGGGCGTGTCGTTCACGATGGTGTAGCGGTAGTCGCGCACGCCGTACTGCTCCGGCACCTCGTAGTAGGTGACGCCGCTCGAGGGCAGCGTCGCGCCGACGCGGACTTCCTCCGCATAGCGGTACGAGGGCCGCCCCTGGGACACCACGTACTGGCGGAACTGCGGCTGCTGCGAGTCGGAGATGCCGCCGACGATGGCACCCGCCGCGCCGCCGACCACCGCGCCGACGGGCCCGCCGACGATCGCACCGCCGACCGCGCCGGTCGTGGCGCCGGCAGCCGCGCCGGACTGAGCCTGAGCCGCGAAGGGGAGGCCGAGGGCCGCCAGGACGGCGCCGGCCAGGAGGGTCTTACGCATGGTTTCTCTCCTGTCTTTGAGAGTGCTGGTTGCACTCCAGACGGCGTCAAACGACGCCGCGTTTGCACACACGGCTTGAACGCGAGCCTGCGGCGCCGGTTCCCGCCCCCCCTCCCCGGCCCGAAAACGGCCCTTGCGGCCGGCCG
>DASVVU010000237.1:0-21474 GCA_036386395.1 Beijerinckiaceae bacterium
TGTTCGAGACCCGCACGGAGGGTCTCACGGTCGCGAGCCGCTTCCTCGTCAACGCCGCCGGCATCGGCGCCGGCGAGGTCGCCCGCTGGTTCGGCGAGGATCCGCCGCTCGGGCCCGTGGTGCCGAACATGCTCGTCACCGAGCCGCTGCCGATCTTCGTCACCCGCTCGGTCGGCGTCTGCGGCGGCGACGTCTACGTCCGCCAGGTCTCCCGCGGCAACGTCATCCTCGGGGGCGGCCGCGGATGGGGCGACGCGGACCTCAGGTACTCGCGCCCGGAGACCGACCAATCGCTTTCCGGCATGGCCAGGACCCTCGACCTCGTGCCGGCCCTCAAGGGCGCGCACGTGATCCGCACCTGGGCCGGCATCGACGGCCAGATGCCGGACCGCATCCCGGTGATCGGCTTCTCGGCGACGACGCCGAACCTCGTCCACGTCTTCGGCTTCTCCGGCCACGGCTTCCAGCTCGGCCCGGCGGTCGGCGAGATCGTCGCCGAGCTGATCACCGACGGCCGCTCCGCCTCGCCGCTCGCGCCCTTCGCGATCGGCCGCTTCCCACCCTCGATCGAGCCTCCGGCCCCAGCGGGCGTCGAGCATTGAGGCGCGGCGGCAAAGAAGCGCTTGGCGGCGGCGTGCGAAGGCTTAACATGGGCGAACGTTTGACGGCGGCCGCAAGAGCCGCCCGGGGCAACGATCAACCAGGGGAACGCAAATGAAGCTTCTTCTTCTCGCCGCCGCGGCGGCGCTCGCCTTTGCCGGCGCCGCGCGGGCCGAGACGACATTGAACGTCGGCATGTCGGCGGCGGACGTGAACCAGCTCGACCCGCACAGGGCGACGACGACGCAGGACAAGCCGCTCACCGCCTGGGTGTTCAGCGGCCTCGTGCGCTTCAAGCCGGGCTCGGCGAGCCTCGAGGGGCTCGAGAGCGACCTCGCCGAGCGCTGGGAGAGCACGCCCGACAAGCTGACCTGGACCTTTTACCTGCGCAAGGGCGTCAAGTTCCACGGCGACTACGGCGAGCTCACCGCCGACGACGTGGTGTTCTCCTTGAAGCGCGCGGGGGACCAGAAGTCGTCCTCCTTCTACGCCGACTACGCCGCGATCGAATCGGTCGAGGCGGTCGACCCCTCCACGGTGCGGGTCAAGCTCAAGCAGGCGGTGCCGGCCTTCCTCGGCCTCGTGACGAACTACCACGGCGGCTTCGTCGTCAGCCGCAAGGCGGTCGAGAAGCTCGGCGAGAACTTCAGGCTCAACCCGATCGGCACCGGCCCGTTCAAGTTCGAGGCCTACAAGCCGAACGAGAGCGTGACCTTCACGGCGCACAAGGACTACTTCCGCGGCGCGCCGAAGATCGACCGCATCGTCTACCGCCTGCTCCCGGCGGATTCGGCCCGCGACCTCGCCTTCTCCTCGGGCGAGCTCGACGTCGTCTACGGCCGCCAGGACCAGAAGTGGGTCGAGCGCATGAAGAAGGAGAAGGACGTCGTCGTCGACGTGCTGCGGCCGGCCGAGCTCGCCCTCCTCCACCTCAACACCAAGATGAAGCCCCTCGACGACAAGCGCGTCCGGCAGGCGATCGCGCACGCGATCAACCGGCAGCAGATCGTCACCTTCAAGGGCGACCTCACCGCCGACCCGCCGGTCTCGGTCGTGCCCGCGGGCTACCTCGGCACCGCCGAGGTGCCGCTCGCGGCCTACGACGTCGCCAAGGCGAAGGCGCTCCTGAAGGAGGCCGGGTTCGCCGGCCCGGTCGCGGTCCGGTCGGTGCAGTCGACCCTGCCGTCGATGCTGAACTCGGCGCAGATCCTGCAGAGCCAGCTCAAGCAGGCCGGCATCGACCTGCAGCTCGAGGTCGTCGACCACCAGACCTTCCACGCCAACATCAGGAAGGACCTCAGCGGCGCGACCTACTACACGGCGGCGCGCTTCCCTGTCGCCGACGTGTACCTGACGCAGTTCTTCCACTCGCGCTCGATCGTCGGCACGCCGACCGCGGTGACGAACTTCTCCCACTGCGACGTCGCCGACAAGGAGATCGAGGCGGCCCGCGGCGAGCCCGACCTCGGAAAGCAGAAGGAGCTGTGGGCCGCGGCCCAGCGCAAGATCGTCGAGGAGGTCTGCGCCGTGCCCCTGTTCGAGCAGCTCCAGGTCTGGGCCCACAAGGCGAACGTCGACTTCGGCTTCAAGCTCACCGACGCGATCCACCTCGGCCCGGTGATCACCGAGACGACGACGAAGAGGTGAGGGGAGGAGAGCGCGGCGGAGCGGCCTGAGCCATGCTGCGCTTCGTCCTGAAGCGGCTGCTGCTCGCGCTCCCGACCCTGTGGGCGGTGCTGACGCTGGTGTTCGTGCTCGTCCGGATTGTCCCGGGGGATCCCACGATCATCGTGCTCGGCGACCAGGCGAGCCCGGCGGCCCGGGAGGCCCTGCGCCAGCGCCTCGGCCTCGACAAGCCGATCCTCGTCCAGTACGGCGAGTTCATGGTCCAGATCGCTAAAGGCGATCTCGGCCGCTCGATCGTGACCAACCGGCCGATCTCGGCCGACGTCGCCGCGGTCCTGCCCTACACGATCGAGCTCACCCTCGCGGCGCTCCTCATCGGCAGCCTGATCGGCGTGCCGCTCGGGGTCGTGGCGGCGCAGCGGCGCGACGGCTTCGTCGACTGGTTCGCCCGCGTCGTGTCGCTCGCCGGGCTGTCGTTCCCGGCCTTCGTGTCCGGCATCCTCCTCCTCATCCTCTTCGCGGTCGAGCTGCGCTGGTTCCCGGTGATCTCGACCGTCAACACATCGGACCCGATCGAGCGCCTGCGGGCGCTTACCCTGCCGGCGGTCAACCTCGGTCTCATCATGGTGGCCTACGTCACCCGGGTGACGCGCTCAGGGATGCTCAAGGCCCTGTCCGAGGACTACGTGCGCACGGCCCGCGCCAAGGGCCTGCCGGCCCGGCTCGTGGTCTGGCGCCACGCGCTGCGCAACGTGCTGATCCCGGTCGTCACGGTGATCGGCCTCTACCTCGGCGTCCTCATCGGCAACGCGGTCCTGACCGAGATCGTGTTCAACCGGCCGGGGCTCGGCAAGCTCATCGTGACCGCGTTGAACCAGCGCGACTACGCCCTGCTGCAGGGCCTCATCGTGGTGACGGCGCTCGCCATCGTCCTCGCCAACATCCTGACCGACCTGACCTACGGCCTCGTCGACCCGCGGGTGAAGGCCGCATGAGCGCCGCCGCCGGCGCGACCGCGGCCGCCGCCCCGGCCCCCTCCGCCGCCGTCGCGGCGCCGTCGGCATGGAAGCGTGCGACCCGCTCGGGCGGCCTCGCGGTCGGCGTCGTGCTCGTCGCGGCGATGGTCCTCGTCGCGCTCCTCGCGCCCTGGATCGCGCCATACGACCCCGACGAGCAGGACGTGATCATGAAGCTCGAAGGGCCGGCGGCCGGGCACTGGTTCGGCACCGACGCCTTCGGCCGCGACGTGCTCTCGCGGGTGATCTGGGGCGCCCGGGTCTCGCTCTTCGTCGGCTCGGTCGCGACGCTCGCCGGCATCCTCGTCGGCACGGTCGTCGGCATCGTCTCGGGCTACTACGGCGGCCTCGTCGACAAGCTGATCACCGCCTTGACCGACATCCTCCTCTCGTTCCCGCAGCTCATCATGGGACTGATCCTCGTCGCGGTGCTCGGCCCGACGATGTTCAACCTGATCCTCGCCATCGCGATCACGGCGGTGCCGGCCTTCGTCCGCGTCGCTCGCGGCTCGACGCTCGCCATGAAGGAGCGCGACTTCGTCGACGCCTGCCGGGCGCTCGGCTTTTCCGACCTGCGCATCATGTTCCTGCACGTCCTGCCGAACATCATGGACGAGGTCGTGGTGATGGGCTCGCTCTGGCTCGCCGCCGCGATCCGCACCGAATCGACGCTGGCCTTCATCGGCCTCGGCGTGCCGCCGCCGACCGCGACCTGGGGCGGCATCATCCGCGAGGGCTTCGACAACCTCCTCGACGCGCCCTGGCTGTCGGTGTTCCCGAGCCTCGCGATCCTCCTCGTCATGATCGCCCTCAACCTCGTCGGCGACGGCCTGCGCGACGCGACCGACCCGCGGGCGCCGCAGTGAGCGCCGTCGCTGTCGCCGCCGCGGAGGTGGCCGCCGCCGAGCCGGCGGCGCTCGCCGTCGAGGGGCTCACGACGCAGATCCGCATCGCCGGCCGCTGGTTCGACGCCGTGCGCGACGTCGGCTTCGAGGTCCATCGTCGCGAGACCCTGGCGCTCGTCGGCGAATCGGGCTGCGGCAAGAGCCTGACGGCGCTCTCGATCATGGGGCTGCTGCCGTCAGGCGTCGGCCGCATCGCGGCGGGGCGCATCACCGTCGACGCTGTCGACATGACGGCGGCGGACGAGGCCGGCCGCCAGGCGATGCGCGGCGACCGCATCGGCATGATCTTCCAGGAGCCGATGACCTCGCTCAACCCGGTGCTGCCGGTCGGCTTCCAGATCGCCGAGGCGCTGATCGAGCACAAGGGATTAAGCCGGCGCGAGGCGAAGAAGCGCGCGCTCGCCCTCATGGAGCTCGTGCGCATCCCGGCAGCCGGGCAGCGCCTCGACGCCTACCCGCACCAGTTCTCCGGCGGCATGCGCCAGCGGGTGATGATCGCGATCGCGCTCGCCTGCTCGCCGAAGGTGCTGATCGCCGACGAGCCGACGACCGCCCTCGACGTGACGATCCAGGCCCAGGTGCTGGCGCTCCTCGCCGACCTGCAGGCGAGGGAGGGGCTCGCCGTCCTCCTGATCACGCACAACCTCGGCGTCGTCGCCTCGGTCGCCGACCGAGTCATGGTGATGTACGGCGGCGACGTGGTCGAGAGCGCGCCGGTGAAGGCCTTCTTCGGCCGCCCGACCCACCCCTACAGCGAGGCGCTGCTCGCCGCGATGCCGCGGGTCGACCGCCCCTCCGACGCGCTGGCGCCGATCCCCGGCCAGGTGCCGGTCCTGCCCGACATGCCGGCCGGCTGCCGCTACCAGTCCCGCTGCCCCTTGCGCATCGAGCGCTGCGCCGAGCGCCCGCCCCTCAACCCGTTGCCCGGCGCCCCCGAGCACCGGGTGCGCTGCTGGGTGAGGGCGCCGTGACCGCGGTCCCGCCCACTGCCGTTGAACCGGGCGAACCTTTGCTCGTCGTCCGCGGCCTCGCCAAGACCTTCAAGGCGAAGAAGGGCTGGCCGGTGCCGAAGACCGTCGCGGTGCGCGCCCTCGACGGCGTCTCGTTCACGGTCGACCGCGGCGAGGCGCTCGGCGTCGTCGGCGAGTCGGGCTGCGGCAAGTCGACCGTCGCCCGCGCCTGCCTGCGCCTGATCGCACCCGACGCCGGCGAGGTCAGGTTCGACGGCGTCGACGTGGTCGCGGCCGGGCCGTCCGAGCTCAGGGCGCTCCGGCGCCGCCTCCAGATCGTGTTCCAGGACCCGGCCTCGGCCCTCGACCCGCGCCAGCGCATCGCCGAGGCGCTCGGCGAGCCGATCCGGGTGCATGGCGTCGCGCGCGGACGCGAGGTCGCGGCCGCGGTCGCCCGCCTCCTCGACGAGGTCGGGCTGCCGCCGTCGGCGGCGCGGCGCTACCCGCACGAGTTCTCCGGCGGCCAGCGCCAGCGCATCGGCATCGCCCGGGCGCTCGCCCTCGGCCCCGACCTGATCTTCGCCGACGAGCCGGTGTCGGCTCTCGACGTCAGCGTGCAGGCGCAGATCCTGGTGCTGCTCGAGGAACTCCGCCGGCGCCGCCGCCTCGCCTTCGTGTTCATCTCCCACGACCTCGGCGTGGTGCGGCACTTCTGCCAGCGGGTCGTGGTCATGTACCTCGGCCGCATCGTCGAGGAAGGGCCGGTGCCGGCGATCTTCGAGGAGCCGCTCCACCCCTACACCCGCCTCCTCAAGGCCTCCTCGCCGGTGCCGGACCCGGACCAGGCGGTTGCCATGAACCTGCAGGAGGGCGAGCCGCCCTCCCCCGTCGACCCGCCGAGCGGCTGCCACTTCCACCCCCGCTGCCCCTTCGTGATGGACCGCTGCAGGGCCGTGACTCCTGAGCTACGGGAGCTCACGGCGGGACGCCGCGTCGCATGCCATCTGTTTGAGTAGTAGCCCCGCGGCCCGTGCTTCGCGAGGATCTGCGCCGCGGATCAAGTCCCGCCTGACGGTCGTCGCAGCAGGGGAGCCGCGACCTGCCGGATGATCACATTGACGCAAGCGGGCTTGCGGCTCGCGAACGCGCGCTCCAGCGCCGGCGGCAGTTCGTCGGCAGCCTCGACGAACTCCCCCTGCCCGCCGAGCGCGCGCACCACCTCGTCGTAGCGGGTCGGCAGGAGCTGGCAGCCATGGGCCCGTTGAGGGCCGTACGCGCGCAGCTGGATTTGATGCTCCGCGTTCCAGGCCGCGTCGTTCCCGACCACCGCGACGAAGGGCAATCCGTAGCGGACCGCGGTGTCGAACTCCGCCATGTGGAAGCCGAAGGCGCCGTCTCCGGAGATGGCCAAGACGGACCTGTCCGGCGCGGCGGCCGCGACGCCGATCGCGAAGGGGACGGCTGCGCCGATCGATCCCGCGACGCCGTTGATGATGCGATCGGGGCATCCGATGAGGCTCTGCGCCCACTGCCCGATCTCGCCGCCGTCGCACACGAGGACCGTCCCGGGCCTCGACTCGACCGCTGCCTGAACCGCCCGGCAGAGCTCCACCGGATGCAGCTTCTCTCCCGGGCGGCTCGCGATCCCGTCCCACTCCGGCGGCCGGAACGCGACCGCTTTCATGACGTCTTGGTGCCACGCGGCATGTCGACCGGCGGCCGCCGCTCCGGCGCACAGGCGTTCCGCCGAAGAGCGGGCCTCCGCGTCGGCCGTCAGCAGGACTCGATCACCTTTATCCCGTACAACACGGTCGATCATGGCCGGGTCGGGATCGATCACCACGAACCTGCAGTCGGCGTTCACGAACGGCGGCTCCGCAAATCGCAGCGTGAAGTCGTGCGGCTTTCCGAGCAGCACCAGGAGATCCGCGCGTCCGAGCACGTCGCCGAAGGCCCCGAGCCACGGATCGTTGAGGCCACGCGGGCTTTCCATGCCGATTGCCGGCGCGCCGACGGCGGCGGAGAGCCGTTCCAGGAGGTCGCCGGCGCACGGTTGGCAGAAAAGCGGGCCGGCGAGAATGACCGGCCGAGCCGCGGCGCTCAGCGCTTCGAGAATGGCCCGCTCCGAAGCCGCGCTCAGCGCACGCCGCTCTTCCGCGAGGGGCGCGACAGCGTCCCCGCCGGACTCCGCTTCGAGCAGATCGAACGGCAAGCTCACGTGCACCGGACCCGGTCGGCCCGAGGTCGCGATGCGGACCGCCCGCAGCACGTCGCCGTGCAGCTCGCGAGCCGACCTCACCATCCAGGAGGCTTTGGCGAGTGGCTCGGCAATCTGGGCTTGCGCCATCTCCTGAAAGGCGCCGCGCCCGAGTTCGCCGATTGCGGCGTGTCCGGAGAGAAGCACCAGGGGGGCCTCCGCGGCCCTTGCCGTATAGAGCGCCGAGACGGCATTGCTGTGCCCTGGTCCGCCGGTGACCAGGGCGAAGCCGCATTCGCCGGTGAGCCTCGCCCAGGCGTCCGCCATATGGACCGCCGCCGCTTCGTGCCGAGCATGGATGATCTTGATGTCCGTCTCCAGGACGGCATCGAAAATCGGCATGATGTGGTTGCCGGAGAGCGCGAACAGGACTCGCGCACCGGCTTGCTCGAGGGCGCGGGCGACACGGTCGGCTCCCCTCATGTGTGAACTCCCATAGCTATGGCCTGCTGGTTGAGGTCACGAGGTGCCGTCGCCCAGGCGAGAACGGAGTCAGGTCGACGCGTCGAGCTGCGCCGTCTGCAATGAGTTCCGCGACCGCTTCTCCGGTTGCCGGCACGTTCAGGATCCTCTTCAGACGCTATGGCCGGTGCGACGACAGCTCCCGCGGCGCCGGGGACTAGCCGATGAGCGGCAGACCATCCCGCGTCATGGATGATAGCAGACCTGCCTCGCGACATTCTTACGCCCGTGCACCAAACGCCCGACCTCCAGACCACGATCGACATGCGCCGTTCACGAGCCGGCACTTCCCGCAGTCGAGAGGTCGACCAACTCTTGCACGGGCTCGCCGGCCCAGAAGCGGGCGAGGTTGTCGAAGACGAAGCGCTGCTTCTCCATGAAGGCGTCGCGGGTGCCGGCGGCGACGTGCGGCGTCAGCACCACGTTCGGCATGGCGTAGAGGGGGTTGCCGGGGAGCGGCGGCTCGGGGTCGAAGACGTCGAGGGCGGCGCCAGCGAGGTGCCCGGCCTCGAGCGCCGCGACCAGCGCCGGCTCTTCCACGAGCCCGCCGCGGGACGTGTTGACCAGGAAGGCGCCGGGCTTCAGGCGCGCAAGGGCCGGGCCGTCGACGATCCGCCGCGTCGCCGCGGTCAGCGGCAGGTGCAGGGAGAGGATGTCGGCTTCCTCCAAAAGCGTCTCGAAGCCGCGCCGCTCGAGGCCGAGCGCCCGCTCGACGTCGGCCGGCACGCCGGCCGGATCGAAATAGGTGAGTCGCACGTCGAAGGGCTTGAGCCGCTCCGCGACGGCGCGGCCGATGCGGCCGGCGCCAAGGAGCCCGACGGTGCGCCCGCTGAGCTCGCGGCTCACGGGCCTCAACGCGTTGATGTGGAAGCGCCCCTGCCTCAGCTCCGCGTCGGCGAAGGGCAGGCGGCGCAGCATCGCGAGGATCAGCATCACCGTGTGCTCGGCGACGCCGACGGTGGTGCCGCCGGGCGTGATCGCGAGGGGGATGTTCCGCTCGGCCAAGGCCGCGGTGTCGACCGTGTCGTGGTAGCCGACCCCCTGGTGGTGGACGAAGGCGAGCCTGCGGCCGGCCTCGACCAGGGCCCGGGTGAAGGGCCGCGAGGCGACGATGACCGCGTCCGCCTCCTCAAGCTTCTCGATCCGCTCGGCATCGTCGTCGGTGTCGAGGCCGATCACCTCGCAGCGCCCCGCCGCGGCCTCGCGCAGCATGGCGTAGAGCGCCGCGTCGCCACGGCTGTTGTAGAGGACGCGCTTCACGTCACTCGTCCACGTAGCGGACGTCGTCGCCGCCGAGGCGCGCGTCGAGCCAGGACGGGGCGGTCGCCCCCGACCGCACGAGGGCGTCCATGCCGGCCTCCTTCTCGCGGATCGCGGCAAGCTCCGCGGCGGCCTCCTCGACCCGCCAATGCGGCACGATCACGACCCCGTCCCGGTCGCCGACGACGAGGTCGCCGGGGGCGACCGTCTGCCCACCGATCGCGATCGGCAGGCCGATCGTGCCGGGGCCGTGCTTGAACGGCGAGCTCGGCGTCAGCCCGCGGGCGTAGACCGGGATGCCGACCTCGGCGATGCCTTGCACGTCGCGCACGAGCCCGTCGGTCACGGCCGCGACGATGCCGGCGTTCCGCATCAGGCCGACGACCACGTCGCCGATCACCGCGGCGCCTACGTATTCGCCGGTCGCGATCAGCATCACATCGCCGGGCCTGGCGAACCTGATCGCGGCGTAAGGGGCGAGGTTGTCGCGGGCCGTCGTCCACACCGGCAGGGCGGAGCCGACGAAGTGCGGCCCGGCCCAGACCGGGCGGATGCGATGGTCGAGGGCCCCGGCGCGGCCGATCGCATCGGCGACGAAGCCGGTCGGGGCGTCCTTGAAGACTTCGAGCAGCTTGGCGTCGATCCGCGGCCAGGCGCGGCGGATGGTGAGGGGGGCGGGTTCGGCCATGCTTCACTCCTTCACGAGGCGCGGGCGAGCGCCACACCGGTTTGCGGATCGAACAGGTGGAGCGCCTGCGGCGGCACCGCGAGGCCGATCCGCTCGCCCGGCGTCGCCACAAGGTCGCGGGGCGCCCTGAGCGCGATCTCGCCGCCGCCGTCGAGGGTGGCGGTGATGATGGTCTCGGCGCCGAGGAGCTCGACCGCCTGCACCGTCGCCCGCGGGCCGCTCGCGGGCGGCACGAGCGCGACGTCCTCGGGGCGGAAGCCGAGGAGGATGGCGCCGTCCGGCGGCCGCTCCGTCGGCTCGGCCGCACCGTCGAGCTTGAAGCCGCCGCCGCCGGCGAGGGCCGACAGGCGGTCGCCCACGCCGTCGAGCCTGGCCTCGACGACGTTCATCGGCGGCGAGCCGAGAAAGCGCGCCACGAACACGCTCGCCGGCCGGCGGTAGACCTCGAGCGGGGCGCCGATCTGCGCCACCCGGCCGTCGTGCATGACGCAGATGCGGTCGCCGAGGGTCATGGCCTCGACCTGGTCGTGGGTGACGTAGATCATCGTCGCGGCGAGCCGGCGGTGCAGCTTCGCGATCTCGAGGCGGGTCGAGGCGCGCAGCGCCGCGTCGAGGTTCGAGAGCGGCTCGTCGAACAGGAACACCTTGGGATCGCGCACGATGGCGCGGCCGAGGGCGACGCGCTGCCGCTGGCCGCCGGAGAGCGCGTGCGGGCGGCGGTCGAGGAGTTCCGACAACCCGAGCGTGGCGGCGACCTCCGCCACTCGCCGGCCGACCTCGGCGCGGTCGACGCCGCGGCGGCGCAGGCCGAAGGCGAGGTTCTGGCGCACGCTCATGTGCGGATAGAGGGCGTAGGACTGGAACACCATGGCGATGTCCCGGTCCTTCGCCGGGACCGCGTTGACCGTGCGCCCGTCGATGGCAAGCCGCCCGGACGAGATCGATTCGAGCCCGGCGACCATGCGCAGGGTGGTGGTCTTGCCGCAGCCGGAGGGCCCGAGCAGCACCATGAACTCCCCGTCCGCGACGGTGAGCGAGACCTCGTCGACGGCGGGCTTCGCCGCCCGCTCGTAGCGCTTCGAGAGCCGGTCGAGGGCGACGATGGCCATCAGCGGGCACCCTTCATTTCACCGCCCCGGCCGTCATCCCCTGGATCAGCCGCTCGGAGAAGAAGGCGTAGACCAGGATCACCGGGACGATCGCGATCATGAGGCCGGTCGCGATCATGCCGGTGTCCTCGAGCTGGTCGCCCATGAAGCGCTGGATGCCGAGCGGCAGGGTCCGGTTGGCTTCGTCGTTGATCAGCACCACGGCGTAGAGGAACTCGTTCCACAGGAGGATGAAGTTGAGGATCACCGTCGTGGCGACGGCGGGGAGCGCGATCGGGAACGACACCCGCCAGAAGATCTCCCATTCGGAATAGCCGTCCATGCGGGCGGCGTCGAAGAGGTCCGCCGGGATGCGGGTGAAGAAGCTCTCGAGGATGTAGATGGTGAGCGGTAGCTGGATCGCGACGTAGACCGCGGTCAACCCGAGCTTGGTGTTGTAGAGCCCGTACTGCACCAGGATCTGGAACAGGGCGATGATCGTGATCTGGGGCGGGAAGATGATGGTCGAGAAGATCAGGAAGTAGAGCGCCCGGTTGAGGCGGAAGCGGTAGCGGGCGAAGCAGTGCGCCGCCATGGCGCCGACGACCGTCAGCACCGCGACCGCCGAGAGCACGACGGTCGCGGAGTTGAAGAAATAGACGTTGTAGTTGGAGTTGAACCAGGCGAGCGGGAACTTCTCGAAATGCGCCGGGACCGGCAGGGCGAAGTGGTCGCGGGTGATCTCCGTCGTGGTGCGCAGCGACATCATCGCGACCCAGACGAAGGGCCCGGCCGCGAAGGCCGTGTAGAGCGAGAGCCCGAGGAGGAGCGCCGCGCGCTTGAGGGCCGCCACCTTCAGTACTCCAGCTTCTCGCGCAGGCGGAAGGCGTAGGTGAGGGTAAGCACCGCCCCGAGCACGATCACGAACCACACGGACGCGATCGCGGACGGGTAGCCGAGGTCGAAGGTCGACCACTCGAAGGCGCGCTTGTAGACATAAGTGCTGACCGTCTCGGTCGACCACAGCGGCCCGCCCTTGGTGGTGATCCAGACGAGGTCGAAGATCTTCATCTTGCCGATGAAGGACAGGACCACGAGGTTCAACAGCGTCGGGCGCACGAGCGGCAGGATCACGAACACGAGCTTCTGGCCCCAGCCGCAGTTGTCGAGCTCGGCCGCCTCGATCACCTCCTTCGGCAGCGAGTGCAGCGCCGCGAGCAGCACCACCATGTTGAAGCCGGTCCACATCCAGGTGGTGACGGCGATGAGCGACGGCAGGGCGGTGTTGGGGTTGCCGAGCCAGGCGCGCGCGAGGTCGCTTAAGCCCAGCCAGCGCAGGGCGACGTTCACCGGGCCCCAGTCGTAGTTGTAGATCCACACGAACAGGATCCCGACCACCACGTAGGACATCAGCACCGGCGTGAACCAGGCGACGCGGAAGAAGCGCGCGCCCGGCACCTTGGCGTAGAGCGCGAGCGCAAGCAGCAGCGCGATCGTCACCTCGAACAGCGGCGAGGTCGAAGCCCAGACCAGCGTGTTGCGCACCGCCCGCCAGAAGAGCTCGTCGTGGACGAGCGTCGCGTAGTTCTCGACACCGACGAACTCGGTGCGGCGCGGCAGCACCTTGTGGACGCTGTTCCAGAGGGTGCGGAAGAAGGGATAGGCGGTGAAGGCGGCGTAGAGCGCGAGCGCCGGCAGGAGGAAGGCGAGGATCGTGCCGTAGGGCCGCGGCATGCCGTCGTCCGGCGGCGCGGGCGCGGGGACCGCGGCGCTCGCGCCGGCCTCCGCCGCGGTGGGGACGGGCGCGACGGGAGGCGCCTCGGGGAGGACGGTGGTGTTCATCGGCTTCTACACACGTGGGTCGTCCCGGCCGCAGCCCCCGGGTCCGACCTCCGGCCGGCCCGAGGATCAACTCCGCGGAGAGCTGGGACCTAAAACACGCTCGGCGCGTCGGCGTCATGGGTCCCGGATAGCCGCTGCGCGGCTTCCGGGACGAGCTGCGATTGGTTCACCAAGAGCCGATCAATACGAGGCCGAGAGCTGCTTCACCGCGTCGTCGACGCTGATGGTGCCGGCCGGGAAGGCGTTGTTGATGACCTGCGTGAACACCTCCTTGGCCTTGCCCTGCATCACCTGGATCGGGGCGCCGAAGTAGTACTTCGCGCCCTTGCCGGTCGCGGCGAGGAGGCGGAAGTACTCGGCGTTGGGGCCGGTGATCTTCGACGGGTCGCTCTTGATGCCGGTCTGCACGAGCACGTTCTCGAGCCAGCGGTTGCCCGCCTCCTCCGAGGCCATCGAGTTGAAGAAGGCGAGGACCTCCTTCTTGTGCTTGGTGTCGGCGTTGGCGACGTAGGAGCCCTGCACCGAGAGGGTCCGGCACTCGTTGCAGGCGGCGCCCGGCACCGCCGGGAAGCGCATGATGCCGAGCGGGAAGTCCTTGGGCTGGCCGCCCTTGTCCGGCGGATTGAAGGCGCGCGAGGTGTACCAGCTCCCGTTCAGGAACATCACGGCGCCCGGGTTGGTGTGGAAGTAGGTGTGCGCCTCGCCGAGCTTCAGGCTCGTGAAGCTCGTCGGCAGGAGGCCTGCGTCGATGAGGGTGCGCAGCCACTTGAGCGTGTCGACGATCCGCGGGTCGGACCACGGCAGCTTGCCCCTGAGGAGCTTGTCGTAGTCCTCGGTGCCGAGCTTCTGGAGGAGCGCCTCGTGCGTCAGGTAGGCGCCCGGGAACGGGCGGTCGCCGACGCCGAGGGCCATCGGCGTCCAGCCCTTCGCCCGGGCTTTCTTGACGAGGTCGAGGAAGGCGTCCGGCGACAGCTGCAGGGTCTCGGGGATCCTCACCCCGAGCGCGTCAACCATTGTCCTGTTGTAGTAGAGCTCGACCGTCGAGGCCTCGAGGGGGAAGCCGTAGGGCTTGCCCTTGTGGCTCCACGCCTCCTTGGCCCAGGGCTCGATGTTCTGCCAGGCGAGGCCGGAGAGGTCGAGCAGGAAGCCGTTCTCCATGTACTCGACTTGGTCCGGCTCGGCATAGAAGATGTCCGGGGCCTGGCCGGCGCGGAGCGCGGTCTTGAGCGCCGCGTAGAGGGCGGTCTTCTCGTACCAGGACGCCTTGATCTTCACGCCCGGGTTCTTCTCCTCGAAGCGCCTGATCGCGTCCTCGACGAAGTCGCGCTTGATCTTCTCCGCGGCCCAGTGGCTCCACAGCGTGATCTCGGTCTGCGCCGAGGCCGGCGCCGCCGCCATGAGAAAGACGGCGGCGGTCGCGGCCGCGGCGAAGTGGGCAAAGAGCCGGCGCATTGAGTGTCCTCCCTGGCTGACGCGTGGCTTGACGCCGTCTCGATCGCGCGATTCCGGGCAGCCTAGCCGTTCCCCCAGCACCGTCAAATCATTGCGCATCTCGGCAAAGTGGCTGCGGGAAGGGATGGACAAGCACGCTCGCAGGCATCGCGGAGGAGACGCCGGACAAGACCCGGCGGCCGCGCGCGGAAGCGATCATCGCGGACCTCGTGCGCGTGCTCGAGCTCGCCGCGCCTCCGGCGCCTCATGCTCAACCCTGACACGGCCGCGGGTTGACGACAGCCGCATTTCCTGCACTCATGATGCATTCTGGGGACTGCGATCTCCCCACGAGGCGACATGCCGAAGCATCGCGTCCAGCTCTCCTGCAAGGACGCACGCGCATGACCTCCCTCGCTTCCCGACGCTATTCCGTTGCCCCGCTCTTCTGCCGCCCCTGGACTCTCAACGGCATCTCCCCGCGCCTGATCGAGAGCCATTACGAACACATCTACGGTGCCGGTGTCGCCAAGCTGAACGACATCGCGGATGAGCTTGCGGCGCTCGATGCTGCGAGCACGCCGCCGGATGTAATCGCGCGCCTGAAGCGCGACGAACTTACGGCCCTCAATTCCACGCTGCTGCACGAGCTTTATTTCGCGAGCCTGGGCGGGGACG
The DNA here is from genome assembly GCA_036386395.1 of Beijerinckiaceae bacterium. Taxonomy (GTDB): domain Bacteria; phylum Pseudomonadota; class Alphaproteobacteria; order Rhizobiales; family Beijerinckiaceae; genus JAJKJG01. The sequence goes on from DASVVU010000237.1 coordinate 14,804, forward strand.
GCAGGGCAGTGCCTGAGCAGATGGCCTCCGTCCTGAGCCGCGACTTCGGAAGCGTGGCTAGGTGGCGAAACGAGTTCATCGCTCTCGCTGAGGCGCTCGCCGCAGGCTCCGGCTGGGTCCTTCTGAGCTACTTGCCGCGGGATCGTCGCCTCGTGAACCATGCCGGGGCGGATCACGGCCATATCCTTGCGGGCGCCATCCCGATCCTTGCGCTCGACATGTACGAGCACGCCTATCACCTGGAGTTCGGGGCCAACGCGACCGCCTACGTCGCGACCTTCATGCGCAACATCGATTGGAACGCCGTGACGGCGAGGCTCGACGACGCCACCAAGGTCGCGCCGCCGCGGCCCCTCGGGCAGAAGCAGTTCGCGGACCTGCCGTCGGTCACGGTCGACGACGTCAAGGCCATGCTCGCCTCCGGCACCCCCGTCCAGATCATCGACACGCGTCCGCGGCACTACAGCAGCCGGGCGCAGGAGATCATGGAAGGAGCGGTCTGGCGCGATCCCGAACGGGTCGACGAATGGATCGGCGAGCTCTCGAAGAGCGCCCCCGTCGTCACGTTCTGCGTCTACGGTTTCCATATCGGCTGCGAGACCGCCGCGACCCTGCGCAAGGCGGGCTTCGACGCGCGCTACATGGCCGGGGGGCACTTCGCGTGGAAAGCCGCCCAAGGGCCGACGCGGCTGTTCGACCCTGCGTCGGCCGCAGCCGGTGCGACAGGAAGAAAGGAGCCGACAACCGCCGCCGGGGCCTGAGCGGCGATGAGCGGTTTTCGCGTCCTGTCCCGGAGCGATCTTCGATCGCTCATGCGCTTCGGCGACTATGTCGAAGCCGTCGCGGAGGCATTTCGGCTGCTCGTCGAAGGCCGGTGCCAGTCTCCGGTCCCGACCGAGATCCCGGCGCAGGACGGCACGTTCCATATCAAGGCCGGCGCGCTGCCGCGCGGGACGGGGTATGTGGCGGCGAAGATCAACGGCAACTTCCCCTCGAACAAGGCCCGTCACGGGCTGCCGACGATCCAGGGAGCGGTTTACCTCGCGGACGCGGGCAACGGCAGCCCCTTGGCGCTCCTGGACTCGACGGAGATCACGCTCCAGCGCACCGGCGCCGCGACCGCGGTCGCGGCCCGCTATCTCGCACGGAAGGACGCGACGACGGCCGCGATCTGCGGCTGCGGCGAGCAGGGCCGCATCCAGCTCGCGGCGCTGCGGCACGTCCTTGACCTTCGGACAGCTTTCGCCTGGGACGCCGATGCGGACGTAGCCCGCGCCTTCGCCCGTCGCATGGCGGCAGAGACGGGCATTACGGTGCAGGCCGTCGATGAGCTCGGCGAGGCGACCCGCACGAGCGGCGCGATCGTGACCTGTACGACCGCACGCGAGCCGTTCCTCGGCATCGAGCACGTCCGTCCAGGCACCTTCGTGGCCGCCATCGGTGCGGACAATCCGGCAAAGAGCGAGCTTACGCCTCAGCTCATGGCCAATGCCACCGTGGTCGCGGACGTGCTGGAGCAGGCGCTATTCATGGGCGACCTCCACCACGCCATAGCAGCCGGAACGATGACCACTGCCGACGTGCACGCGGAGCTGGGCCAGCTCGTCACAGGCGAGAGGCCCGGGCGCCGGAACGCCGACGAGATCACGATCTTCGACAGCACCGGGACCGGCATCCAGGACGTGGCGGCCGCCTCGCGCGCCTATGAACGCGCACTGGCTCGCGGTGCAGGTCTCGTATGCACCTTAGGGTAGGCAATGGCGGCATGGATCGAGTCCAAATTACATGCATCGGTACCAGTACGGAGATAATAGGGAGGCGACGCTATAGTTGAGAGATCAAGCTCTGATAATCTCTTTGTTGAAAAAATAAGCCAAGGTAATGTTGCAGTCAAGTGTAATCAGTGAGCAACATGGGCGTTCTCAGGCAACTATCGATCAATCGACTACAAAACTTCACAATTCACAGCAATGTATCACTGACGGTTATATTGGCAGCACTAATCCGGGTCGTCATCCAGTGAGGATTATAACGTCAACGGTGCCTCACCTCGTTTTTGCATGCTGCTCGTTATTCCTCGCTGATACTTGCAGCTTGGCGTTGCATGGTACAAAGGTTGCACCGGGCTCCGACGTGTGACAAACTTCTACTATCATACATCAATACCGGGTTTGATTTAGATGCTGTCCGGGCACGAGCGCAAGCTGAATGTAGCCGACCCGATTGCCTGGGCACATCACCGGGGCGGGTGGAGCGCCGTTGTGGAGCATCTAAGCCGGACGATGCACACGACGCGCGGTACCTTGTGCCTCACGGCAGTGGAGGATGTATTTCACGAGGCTCCTGACCGAACGATTGAGGAGCCATGGGTCGGCTTCATCCATCAAGTACCAAAACAAACACTTCGCTTTCCGGATCTGGAACGCCTGGTCGCGCTTCCGGGATTTCAGCGTAGCCTCAAAGCCTGCCGAGGCTTGTGGTCGCTGACGAACTACCAACGCCAGTTTCTTCGACTCAGTGGGATTGACGTCCCGATCTCTGTCGTTCGATACCCGGGCGACCATTGCTGCCCCTCGTTCTCGATAGACGAGTTTCGCGGCGGCCGGCGAACGCTTCTTCTCATCGGCGAATTCCTGCGGCGGTATCAAACGTTTTACGACCTAGACGCACCGAATTATCGTAAAATATTTCTGGCCTACCCGGGTTTTGATCCGCAAAAATATAATCTGCAAACGAATGAGTCAGTTCATGTCAGGCCCCGGGTAAGTCAAGCTGAGTACGATGAGTTACTGTCGAAATCATTAGTTTTTCTCGACTTGCTAGACGCCGGAGCAAACACGACCGTCGTCGAGTGCATCATTCGTAACACGCCCCTTTTGATCAGAAAAATCGGTGGCGTTCCCGAATACTTAGGAGACAACTATCCGCTGTATTTTGACTCCACCGATGAGGCCGCCGCTCTCGCTGCCGACGACCAAGCGATAGACGACGCTCATCGATATCTCAACGCGCTGCCGAAAGATCCTTTCACATACGATGGGTTCTCGAGGGCAATTCAGGACAGCTTGGTGTACCGTTTGTTACCCTGTCCCGCCGCGTGCGTCGTCCCTTCTGATGCGAATTAAGGAACACTCAAATGGGTGAGACAGTGCTTGTTGCCGGGGCCGCAGGGTTCGTCGGGTCGGCTGTCACGCGTGCCTGTCTGCAACACGGGTTGAGAGTGATTGCTGTAGACAACTTCCTTCACGGCGTTCCCGAGAATCTGTCGGGATTGCCATTGAGAGTTCACAAGTTTGACCTTTCGGATTTTTCCGGCTTGGCCGAATTGATAACGAGTGCGCAGATCGACTACATCGTCAATGCCGCTGGAGATACATTCGTACCTGCTGCTTACGACTACCCTGGCAGGTTTGTTTCGAACAATATCGTAGTGACGCTCAACTTGCTGCAGGCTGCCCGGATAGGCACGGTTCGAAGGATGCTGCAACTTTCAACAACGGAGATCTACGGCATTACGGACGGCAGTGCTCTAAACGAGAATAGCCCGATTGCGCCCGTGAACACCTACGCCGTCACGAAACTGGCTGCCGATCAGCTTTGCTTTACATATTCAGACGAGCACGGCGTCCCAGTCACGGTGCTGAGGCTTTTCAACACGTACGGGCCTGGCGCCACTCACCCCTACGTTATTCCGGAGATCATTTCGCAGCTGTCTAGAGGTGATACGGTGCGGCTCGGAAACCTCGATGCTGCCCGCGACTTCACATATGTGACCGACACTGCCGCGGCGGTGCACTCGCTGCTGGCGGCTGATATGCCGAGGAAGGGCGTGTTCAACGTCGGTTCCGGTCAGGTAACGAGCGTTCGAGAACTCGTCGAACACACGGCCGCTGCGATGGGGGTGGCTTCGCCGAGGCTAGTCTCTGATGCTGCGCGCCTCCGCAGAATGGATATCTCCGTATTCCGGTGCGATAGCTCGCGACTCCGTGCCGCAACCGGATGGCAGCCGCGCGTAAGCATTGAAGAGGGCTTGAAACGGACCATCGACTCTTACCGCCGGCGCGGGAACGTTTGGCCATGGGAACTCTCGTTGGCGGATGCTGCCTCTCAGGTGGATGTAACATCTTGTTCGCCGTTGCCGGCGCGTGATCGCGAGCGGCGCTACCGGAAGACTGATGAGCTCGCCTCACAAGGCTGACAGGCCGATTGTTCCGGTATCCCGACCCCGGCTCTGGGGGCCGGAGCCCGAAGCTGTCCGCTGTGCCGCTGAAGCACTGGAGCTCTCGGGTTCTACGTCGCAAGTGGAGGCGTTTGAGGCGCAGTTTGCCAAATACGTCGGGTGCCGAACGGCAGTGGCTGTAAATAGCGGAACGTCCGCATTGCACCTTGCACTAGCCTCTCTGGATTTACCGGAGCGCAGCGAGGTACTCGTCCCAGCTCTCGCGATGGCAGCCGTTTATTTCGCAGTCTTATACAATCGGCTACGGCCAGTTCCAGTCGACATAGGCCAGGATCTGAACATAAACCCGACGGAGCTCGCACGCCGACTGACGCCGAACACCCGCGCCGTGCTGGCTGTGCATAATTTTGGACGTCCGGCTCAGATGTCCGCGATCGGATCGTTTTGTGCTGCGCACAATCTAAAGATCGTCGAAGACGGCGCGGAAGCCTTGGGAGCATCTTATGATGGGAAACCCGTCGGCTGCCTGGGCGACGTTTCCTGCTTCAGCCTATACGCCAACAAGCTTATTACCTGCGGCGAAGGCGGCATGATAGGGACCAATGACGAGCGCATCGCCAGCCGCGCTCGTGCTCTCAGAAGTCTCTGCTTCGGCGCCAAGCCTGAGTCGCGGTACACCCACGAAGAAGTCGGCTTCAGTTTCCGGTTATCGGGGCTACAAGCCGCATTCGCGAATGCCCAGTTGGAATTCGTGAGCGAGGCTGTCGCTCGGATCAACGAAGCCTATGAGCACTACGAGCGCATGCTGGGCGACGAGACGAACCTCGACCGGCCTTCCGCGGCTATGGAGGCGACCATCTGCCCCTGGGGATACATTGTACTACTCCGGGGTGCCAGCCGTAAGCAGCGTCTTGCAGTTCAACAATCGATGGCCCGTGCAGGTGTCGAGACACGAGCACTTTTCACGCCGCTCCACAAGCAACCATTTTACAAAGCGAAGACCATGGAGCGCTTTCCATGCGCCGAGAACGCGGAGCGATGCGGGATCCACCTACCATTGTTTGTGGACATGAAAGATCGCGAAGTGGCGTATGTTGTCAGTTCTCTCCTCGCGGCCATAGAAAAGAATTGTCGTAACTAGTGCATGCGATGCAGAGGCCCTAGGGCCAGCGTCGAGCCGAAGGTTTCAGAAAAACGGTTAGGCAGAATTGTTGGACGAACAGTTTTGGCGGAGGGAGAGGGATTCGAACCCTCGATACGGTTTCCCGTATACACACTTTCCAGGCGTGCGCCTTCAACCACTCGGCCACCCCTCCATGCCGTGACTGTCTGCGACCGGCGGGCATGCTCAGCCTTGCGGCGCCCCTCTAGGCCGGCCCCTCAGGCATGAGCGGCAGCAGCCGGTTGCAGAGTTCCATCTAGCTTCCGGGCGGGGAAATCGCAAGGTTCGAAACGACGGCGGGCAGGCATGGCAGTCCCGCTCTGCTCACACCCCGAGGTAGGCCTTGCGCACGTCCGTGTGCTCCAGGATCTCGCGGGCGGAGCCGCTGATCACGACGCGGCCGGTCTGGAGGACGTAGCCGCGGTCGGCGATGGCGAGGCACTCGGTGAGGCGCTGCTCGACGATCAGCACCGTCGTGCCGCCGGCCCGGATGGTGACGACCGCGTCGAAGATCTCGTCGACGAGCTTCGGCATGATCCCTTGCGAGGGCTCGTCGAGCATGAGGAGGCGCGGGCGGGTCATCAGCGCCCGACTGATGGCGAGCATCTGCTGCTCGCCCCCCGACAGCGTCTCGGCCCGCTGGGACAGGCGCTCCTTGAGGCGCGGAAAGAGGGTGAAGACGCGCTCGAGGGGCTCCTCGCGGTCGGCCTTGCCGCGGTGCAGGTAGCTGCCGAGGCGCAGGTTGTCGCCGACGGAGAGGCGCGGGAACAGGCGCCGGTTCTCGGGCACGAAGGCGATGCCGAGGGCCGTGATGACGTGCCCGGGCTCGCCGTCGATGCGCCGGCCCTCGAAGGCGACGCTGCCCTGGCGCGGGCGCTCGAGGCCGGCCACCGTCTTCAGCAGCGTCGACTTGCCGGCCCCGTTCGCGCCGGCGACGGCGACGATCTCGCCTTGGCCTACGTCGATCGAGACGCCGGAGATCGCGACGAGGCCCTGGTAGGCGGTGGTGAGGTCGCGCACCTCAAGCACGGCGGCGGTCCCCGAGGTAGGCGGCGATGACCTTCGGGTCCGCCGCGACTTGCGCGGGCTTCCCCTCGGCGAGGACGCGGCCGAGGTCGAGCACCACCGCCCGGTCGACGAGGGGCATCACGATCTCCATGACGTGCTCGACCATGAGGATGGTGACGCCGGTCTCGCGCACCCGGCGCACGAGCTCGACGCCGCGTTGCGCCTCCATAGGGGTCAGGCCGGTCATGACCTCGTCGAGCAGCAGAAGCTTCGGCTCCGTCGCGAGCGCCCGCGCGACTTCCAGGCGGCGCTTCTCGGGGG
>DASVVU010000238.1:0-4009 GCA_036386395.1 Beijerinckiaceae bacterium
CTCGCCGGCGATCTCCTCGAGGGTGACGTCAAGGGTCGCCGAGACGTCCTCGCCGCGCCGGCGCGGGGCCGTACGGGCCTGAGCGCCTGCGCGCTCGCGGAAGGCGTCGCCGAAGAGCTGCGAGAAGATGTCGTCGGCCGCCCCGCCCCCGCGTCCGCCCCGGCGGCCGCCGAACGGGCCGCCCAAAGGACCCTCCTTGCCGAAGCCGAAGCTGAAGCTCTCGAAGCCGCCGTCCTGCGCGCCGCCCGGGCGTCCCGCGAAGCCCTCGAAGCCCTGGAAGCGGGGCTTGCCGTCGGCGTCGATCTCGCCGCGGTCGAACTGGGCGCGCTTCGTCTCGTCGCCGAGGATCTCGTGGGCCGCGTTCACCTCGGCGAAGCGGTCCTTGGCCTTGGGGTCGTCGGCGTTGCGGTCGGGATGGTGGGCCTTGGCGGCCTTGCGGAACGCCTTCGTGATCTCCGCCGGGCTCGCCGTGCGGGCCACGCCGAGAACGTCGTAGGGGTTGCGCATGGTTTCGCTCTGACCGGTGCCGTCGCAAAGGACTTGGATCACCGGTGATATGGGTGAGGTGTTGCGGACATGCAACGGTCCTCGGAACCGCGCAAGCCGGCCGTCGGGGCCGGCTCGCCTTCTCGCGGAGGCCTTCGGAGGAAAGGAACCCGGAGGGGGGTTACCCCCCCTGCAGGTGCGGCATCGGGTCGATCGGCTGCGGGCCCTTGCGGAGCTCGAAGTGGAGCTGGGGCGAGGTGACGTTGCCGCTCTGGCCGGACTTGGCGATCGGCTGGCCGCGCTTCACCTTCTCGCCGGGCTTGACGGCGATCTCGCCGTTGAGGGCGTAGGCCGAGACGTAGCCGCCTTCGTGGCGGATCAGCACGAGCTTGCCGTAGCCCTTCACGTCGGAGCCGGCGTAGGCGACGGTGCCGTCCTCGGCGGCCTTGACCGGCGTGCCCTCGGGCACCGCGATGTTGATGCCCTCGTTGCCGCCGGCGCCGCCGAAGCCGGCGATGACGCGGCCCTTCGCCGGCCAGCGGAAGCCGGGCGCCGGGGCCTGCGGCGCCGCAGCCGGCTCCGCGATGCTGCCCGTCGTCTTCGGCACCTCGGTCTGGGCGACCTTCGGGGCCTCGGGCGCGGCCTTCTGCGCCTGGACCGGAGCGGCCGGCGGGGCCTTCTGGGCCTGCACGACGGGCTTCTGCGGCTCGGGCTTCTTGGCGGCCTGCGGCGCGGCCGTCTTAGGCTCCGGCTTGGCGCCGGCCTGGCGGACGCGCTCGGTCGCCGTGCCGGGCTTCGGCGAAACCTCCTGGCCCTTCGGCCCCTGGACGAAGCGCAGCTTCGCCTCGGGCTGACGGGCTTGCGCCACGGGCGCGGGCTTCGCCGGCGCCGGGGCGGGCTGGGCGGCGCCCGCGGCGTTGTAGACCGGGATCACGACGGTGCGGCCGGGCGCGACCTGGGCCGCGGTCTTGAGGCCGTTCGCGGAGAGGATCGCGGCGGGCGGCACGCCGTAGCGGGTCGCGATGGCGTTGAGGCTGTCGCCGGGGCGCACGGTGACGGGGGTTCCGCCCTTCGCGGTCCAGCCGGCCGGGCCGGAGGCCGTCTGCGTCGGGACCGGGGCCGGCGCCCGCGGCGCCGTCGCGACCGGAGCGGCCGCAGGCGGGCGGTTGTAGACGGGACCGGCGGCGGGAGGTGCGAGCGGCTGCGTCTCGACCGCGGCGCTCGGAGCCGTGCTGCCGGTCATGGCCGGCTCGCCGACGCGGGCGCTCGCCGCGAAGGGGTTCGAGAAGGGATTCTCGAAGCGGGCCGTCTCCGAGCAGGCGCCCGCGAGACCGCCGACCATGCCGAGAAGAGCGAAACGCGAGAGCGAGCCTAAGTTACGCATCGAACACCCCACCACCACGCGAACTCAACTGAAGTCTCATTAAAAGCGCGTTCAGGTTAAGCATCCGTTGCCCGGAGAGGCGCGGATTCAGTTTTTCTCGAAGACTGTTCGGGTCGCGCTTCCCTCCCCCTTGCGGGGAGGGAAATGTCCGGGCAGGTTCTCTCTAGGCCGCGAGTGCCGGGGCGCGGCGCCCGCCGACGAGCGGCGCGAGGCGCAAGGGGCCGCCGAGGACGTGGGTCAGACCGCCCTCCCCCCGCTCGATCCGCACGAGCCGCGGGAAGCCGTCGAGCGACAGGCCGCCGACGAGACGCCCGCCGTCGCCGATCAGATCCGTGACGGCGGCGGGCAGCGCCGGCACCGCGCCGTTGACGAGGACGCGGTCGAAGCGCTCGGCCCCGAGGTCGAGCCTCAGGCCGTTGCCGACGCCGATCTCGACGTCGCGGTCGAGGCCGGCGATGCCGAGGCGGATCTGCGCCTCCTCGGCAAGCGCCTCGTAGCGCTCGACCGTCACGACGCGGCAGAGCATGCGGGAAAGCAGCGCGGTGACGTAGCCCGAGCCGGTGCCGATCTCGAGCACGCGCTGCCCCGGCTCGGCGCCGAGCGCGACGAGCATCGCGGCGACGGCGCTCGGCGCCGTCATGGTCTGGCCGCAGGGAAGCGGCAGCGACACGTCGGTGCGGGCCAAGTCCGCGAAGCGCCGCGGCGCGAACAGCTCGCGCCGCACCCGCTCCATGGCCGACAGCACCGCCGTGTCGCGGATGCCCCGCGCCCGCAGCGACAGCACGAACGACGCGGCGTCCACGGCCTCGCGCGGGGCGTCGGCTGGCGCTTCGGTCGGGGCGGGCTGCATCGGGCGGGCCGCTTTAAGGTGAACGGAGCCCTACCTAACAGAATGAATCTTGACAGAAGGTGTGCGACGGCGCGGCCGGTACCTCGTCCTTCCCCGCGCAATGAGATCTCTGCGAAAGAGCTCGCGATCCTTCCCTCTCCCCTTTAGCGGGAGAGGGCCGACTCGGCCGAAGGCCGAGCGGGGAGAGGGGCCGCCGGGCATAGGACTCCCAAGTCGAAGCCGGCGCGGCGTGCATCAGCCGCAGAGCTATCCCCAATCGGTTCGTCCGGCCTTAGGCCTGCGGCTGACAGGTTCCCAAGTTATCGTCCGCAAGGCGCTCCATGCCCGGCGACCCCTCTCCCCGCTCGGGGCTTCGCCCCGAGTCGGCCCTCCCCCGCTAAAGGGGGGAGGGAGGTCGCGGGATCAACGCAGGCCCTATGAAAACGCCGCCGCGTAGCGCGTCATCGTCGGCTCGTCGGTCATGTCGAGCCGCAGAGGGGTGACCGAGATGCGGCGGTCGGCAAGCGCCCAGAGGTCGGAGCCGTTCGCGGGGACCGACTTGCCCTTGGCGAAGGCGACCCAGAAGTAGGGGTTGCCGCGGCCGTCGACGCGCTCGTCGATGCGCAGGAGCTCCTGGGTGCGCTGGCCCTGCGCCGTTACCGCGAGGCCGCGCACCTCGCCGGGCTCGCAGTCCGGGAAGTTGACGTTGACGAGGACGTTTTGGGGGATGCCTTCGGCCAGGATCTTGCGCACGACCGCGGGGGCGTGGCGCTCGGCGCAACTCCACTTGATGGCGGCGCGCCCGCCCGGGCCGTAGGCCTGGGACAGGGCGATCGACGGCACGCCGAGGATCGTGCCCTCCATGGCGCCGGCGACCGTGCCCGAGTAGGTCACGTCCTCGGCGACGTTCTGGCCGCGGTTGACGCCGGAGAGCACGAGGTCGGGCCGCACCTCGCGCATCACGTGGCGCAGCCCCATGATGACGCAGTCCGTCGGCGTGCCCTTGACCGCGAAGCGCCGCTCCTCAATGGCGCGCAGGCGCAAGGGGTCGTTGAGGGAGAGCGAGTGCGAGACGCCGCTCTGGTCGGTCTCGGGCGCCACCACCCACACGTCGTCGGAGAGCTCGCCTGCGATGCGCTCCAGAACGCCGAGCCCCGGCGCATGGATGCCGTCGTCGTTGGTGACGAGGATGCGCATCACGCCTCTCCCGCTTGCGGGAGAGGTCGAGTCCGCGAAAGCGGACCGGGTGAGGGCCAGCGCCACAGGCCCTCACCCCAACCCTCTCCCGCAAGCGGGAGAGGGGGAGCGCG
>DASVVU010000239.1:0-12364 GCA_036386395.1 Beijerinckiaceae bacterium
CAGGTTGAACGCGCCGAAGCTCGCGCCGAGATAGCCGGCGAGGTGCGCCGTCTCGACCTCCGCGACGCCCGCCGGACCGCTCATGCGCGCTTTCCCATAGCCGGCCGCGAGCCCAACCCGGCCGAAGTCGAGGACCCGGGCGTCGAAGCCGCCGATGAAGCCGCCGAGGTCGCGGTCGACGCGCGCGGCGTTGCCGTCGCCGTCGAACCGGCCCCAGCTGCCGAAGCCCTGCGCCCATACCGCGGAGGACGGCTCGAACGGCGCCATGACGGGCGGCGCTCCGCCCGGCACATCGGCCGCGTAAGCGGCCGGCGGGCCGGTCTCGGCGAGCGCCGGCGCGCCGGGATCGCCGGCCGCCTCTCGCAGCCGTCCGAGCACCGCACCGCGGATGAAGCGGGCTTCATCGATCAGCACGCCCGCGGTGCTCGGATGGAGCTCGCCCGAGAGCGCCGCGAAGGCCTGCCGGGCGCCCGCAGCCGTGTTCTGGTTGAACACCGCAAGGGCGAGCGGGCCGCCGGCGGCGTCGAGGGCGCCGGCGACGGCGAGCTCGTTCCGCGTCAGGGCGAAGGCGGCGAAGGGGATCCTGGCGAGGGTCAGGAGCACGCTCGTCGGCGTGTAGCCGAGGCTCGAGGCGAGGAAGACGCTGTTGTCGACGACGCCGGAGAAGGCGCCGCTCACGCTCGCCGCGGTGAGGATCGTGTAAGTCGTCGAGGCCGGATAGACCCCCGGCAAAGCCGCGACCTGGACCGTGCCGCCGGTGAGCGTCGTGGCTCCCGTGACGGCGAGCCGGTCCGACTGGCCGGCGGCGTTGGCCTCGACCGCGAACACGGAGCCCGGGGCGAAGCTCGCATTGCCGTTGACCGTCAGGGTACCGATCGGGCGGCCGGGCGAGACCGTGCCGCCGCTCAGGACATTGAGACCGCCGACCGCGCCCGTGCCGGACAGCGTGCCGCCGCTGTTGACGAGCACGCTCGATGCGAGGGAGCCGTCGACCTGCAAGGCGCCGGCGTTGATCCGGGTCGGCCCCGTATAGGTGCTGGCGGCGGTCAGGATCGTCGTGCCGGGGCCGCGCTGCTCGACCGAGCCCGTGCCCGAAATGATGCCGCCGAAGGTGAACGCATCCGACCGGTTGAAAGCGAGGATTCCGTTGTCGACGACGTTCCCCAGGATCGAGCCGCTCGCGCCGCCGTTGCCGAGTTGCAGCGTGCCCGCTGCGATGGTGGTCCCGCCGGTGTAGGTGTTGGCGCCCGACAGCGTCAGGGTGCCGGTGCCGGCCTTCACGAGCGCGCCGCCGGTCGACGGCAGGGCGGGCGTGCCCAGGACGGCCCGGCACTGCTGGCCGGTGGCGCCGCAATCGCTGATCGTGCCGGCGACCTCGGTCGAGCGGTTGTTGCCGCCGACGGTCAGCCGGTTCGGCCCGAGATAATAGTTGCCGGCGCCTTCGATCGAGCCCGCCGTCGCGGCGCCCGAGGTCACCCGCGAGAAGTCGACCGTGCCGCCGGCATCGGTGATGAAGCGCGCGTTGCCGCCGGTCGCGTTCTGCTGGAAGAAGGTGGCGCCGTCCGCGTTGGTGATCACGGTCGCGTTGCCGGCCGTGGCGTTCAGCTGGAAGAGGGTGCGGGCAAACCCCTCGGTGGTGATCGTGGCATTCCCGGCCGTGCTCGAGCCGGAGAAAATGGTCAGGCCGAAAACGTTGTTGGCCAATGCCGCGGCGCTGAGGCCGATGTTCCTGATCGTCGCGGTGCCCGCCGTGCTGTTGTTGAGGAAGTCCGTCTCGCCGAGATTGTTGGTGATGTTGGCGTTGCCGGCGGTGGATGTCCCGCCGAATTGGGTGATGCCGAACAGCAGCGGGTCGACCGGGCTGCCGTTGTTGACGATGGTGGCGCTTGCGGCCGTGCTGCTCGTGCCGAAGAACGTGAAGCCGTTGGCATTGTTGGTGATGCGCGACGTGCCGGCGCTGCTGGTCCCGCCGAACTGCACGAGGCTGTCGAAGGCGGCCGGAACGGCGCTGCCGGTGTTGACGATCGTCGCGTTCCCGGCGGTGCTCGAGTTGAAGAAGAACAGGACCGGGAAGTCGTTGGGGCCGCTGGCGTTGGTCACGGCGATGGTGGCGTTGCCCGCGGTAGCGTCCTGGATGAACTGCAGGAGCGAGCTCTGGTTCACCGCGATGGTGCTGTTCGCCGCCGAGCTGCTGTTCTGGAACCCGACGAAGCTGCCGGCGAAGTTGCCGCTCGTGCTGCCGTTGGCGTTGATCACCGCGCTGCCGGCGTTGCTCGCGCCGGCGAAGTTGACCTCGGCATCGGTCACCGTGATCCGCACGTTGCTGCCGGCCGAGGCCGCATTGTGGAACTCCAGGAACCCATTCGGGATCACGTTGAAATTCTGCGTCACCCCCGAGTTGTTGACGATACCCGTGCCCAGAACGTTGAGGCGAAGAACGCTCGGGCCCCCGATCGTGAACGTGTACGCCGACGCTCCGGGGTTGAACCGGATCGTGCCCACGTTTGTGGACGGCGCCGAAAAGCCGATCGCGGTCCGGCTCGAGGCGCCGAACGTTGCCGTACCGGTTGGAACCGTGGCGGGCGTCCAGTTCGCCGGCGTGTTCCAGTTCCCGGATGGTGGGTTGAGGAGCCAGGTCGCGTCCTGCGCCCGAGCCGATCCGGCAAAGGCGAGCGCGCCGCCGGCCAGCAGTGTCGAGGACCGCAACCAGGCGCGCAGGGGCGAACGTGCGGCCATGGCGGCTGCCTTCCGTGTGAGATCTCTGCCTCACGCTGCGTCAGGCATCCGCGAGCGGCAATCCCCGGGTTGGCTCGGAGCCCTAACTTCCAAGCTATGTGCCCAAAGAGAGACAGTGCGCGGCCCTTAGAGCCGCGAGCGACTTGCCAAGCTCGTAGGCGACGCGCCTATAGCGCCCATCTTTCGCCGTGCTTCTCGCTATAAGTCCGAAGCACTATCCCTTCACGGCGACGACCGGCCCTTCCCTCGCGGGAACGGGGCCGCGCCGCTTTGGACCCTCCTGGAAGAATGAACGCCCCCGTCCCTCTCCGCGCCTTGTCGCCTGAGCCCATGTCCGCGCCGGGCGCCGCCCCGAAGGTGTCGTTCGTGTCGCTGGGCTGCCCGAAGGCCCTGGTCGATTCCGAGCGCATTGTCACGCAGCTGCGGGCCGAGGGGTACGAGCTCGCGCGCAAGCACGACGGGGCGGACGTGGTGATCGTCAACACCTGCGGCTTCCTCGACAGCGCCAAGGCGGAGTCGCTCGCCGCGATCGGCGAGGCCATGGCCGAGAACGGCCGGGTCATCGTCACCGGCTGCATGGGGGCGGAGCCCGAGCAGATCCGCGAGCGCTTCCCGGACGTGCTCGCGATCACCGGGCCGCAGGCCTACGAGTCGGTGGTGGCGGCGGTGCACCGGGCGGCGCCACCGGCGCACGACCCGTTCCTCGACCTCGTGCCGCCGCAGGGGGTGAAGCTCACGCCGCGGCACTATGCGTATCTCAAGATTTCCGAGGGCTGCAACAATCGCTGCAGCTTCTGCATCATCCCGAAGCTTCGCGGGGACCTCGTCTCGCGCCCCGCCGCAGACGTTTTGCGCGAGGCCGAGCGCCTCGTGAAGGCGGGCGTGAAGGAGCTCCTCGTCATCTCGCAGGACACCAGTGCCTACGGGGTCGACCTCAAGTACCAGGCGAGCCTCTGGCGGGACCGCGAGGTGCGGGCGCGCTTCTTCGATCTGGCGAAGGAGCTCGGGAGCTTAGGCGTCTGGGTGCGCCTGCACTACGTCTATCCCTATCCGCACGTGGACGAGGTCGTCGGCCTCATGGCCGAGGCCAAGGTGCTGCCCTACCTCGATATCCCGTTCCAGCACGCCTCGCCTTCGGTGCTGAAGGCCATGCGGCGCCCGGGAAACCAGCTAAAGACCCTCGACCGCATCCGCGCCTGGCGCGAGGCGGTGCCCGACCTTGCCCTGCGCTCAACCTTCATCGTCGGCTTCCCGGGCGAGACCGAGGAGGATTTTGAGATGCTCCTCGAGTGGCTGAAGGAGGCGAAGATCGACCGCGCCGGCTGCTTCAAGTACGAGAGCGTCGCCGGCGCGCCCGCGAACGACCTCGCGGCGCCGGTCCCGGAAGAGGTCAAAGAGGAGCGCTGGCACCGCTTCATGCGGGCGCAGCAGGAGATCGGCGCCAAAAAGCTCGCCCGGAAGGTCGGCAAGCGCCTGCCGGTGATCGTCGACGAGCCGGGAGCGACGGTGACCAAGGGGCGCACCAAGTACGACGCGCCGGAGATCGACGGCTCCGTCTACGTCGCGTCGCGCCGTCCGCTGCGCCAGGGCGACATCGTCACGGTGAAGATCGAGCGGGCGGATGCGTACGACCTGCACGGGACGGCTGTCTAACCCACGCGTCGTCATCCTCGGGCGGAGCCATTGGGTCCGGCCTTCGGCCGGCCCGACGGTAAACTCCGCGAAGACCCGAGGACCTCAGGACGTTCGAGCGCGATCGGCACGAGGTCCTCGGATCGCGCTTTGCGCGCCCGAGAATGACGGTCACGTGATCGCCCCGCTCGCGATCCGGTGCACCCCCGTCTGCTCCATGTTCCGCCATGCCGCATCGAGCGAGCCCATCGTATTGATGCCCCGGCTTGCATCCTCGATCACATAGGTCTCGAAGCCGGCCGCGCGGGCGTCGAGGGCCGTCCAGGCGACGCAGAAGTCGGTGGCGAGGCCGGCGACGAACGCGCGCCGGAAGCCGCGCTCCTTGAGGTAGCCCTCGAGCCCGGTCTTGGTCTTGCGGTCGGCCTCCTTGAAACCCGAGTAGCTGTCGATGTCCCGGTTGTAGCCCTTGCGGATGATGAGCTCCGCATGCGGGATCTGCAGCGCCTCCGAGATCATCGCCCCGCGGGTACCCTGGACGCAGTGGTCGGGCCACAGCACCTGGTCGCCGTAAGGAAGCTTCGTCGCCTCGAACGGCTTCTTGCCGGCATGCGTCGAGGCGAAGGAGACGTGGCCGGGCGTGTGCCAGTCCTGCGTCATCACCACGTGCGCGAAGCGCCTGGCCAGCGCGTTGATCGGCGCGATGACCTGGTCGCCGTCCTTCACGGCGAGCGCGCCGCCGGGGAGGAAATCGTACTGCACGTCGACGACGATGAAGACGTCGTCGTTCGCGGGTTTGATCGGCGTCGTGCCCTGCCCCTGGCCTTGCGCCCGTGCTTCCATCGTCCCGGCTCCCGCGGCGGCGACTGCGCCCGCCATCGCTTGAAGGGCCTCGCGCCGCGTCGGCGTACCGTCTTCACGCATGATCCCCCTCCTTGTCTTGAGCGGTCGAGGAGAGGTTGCGCCGATCAGGCGGTGCTGTGAAGAGGCTCCGCGTCGGTGGCCCACTACAGCTCCTCCAATCGGACGCCGAAGCCCGCCAGCTCCGGGGCCGCCGCTTCGAGCCGCTCGTGCGGGGGAATTTCGGCGACGGTCGCGTAGCCCGAGGGGCCGGGGTTGCGATGGATCCAGGCGGTCCTTTCGTTCGCGTCGATCACCCAATACTCCGGGACGCCCTCGCGGGCGTAGAGGGCCGCCTTGCGGCCGCGGTCGTAGGCGAGGCTCGCGGCCGCGACCTCCGCCACGAGAAGGATCTGCGCCGCCGGAATGCTCAAGAAGCCTTCAGCCGTGCGCACGACGGCCGCATCCGGGCCGACGACGAGGTCGGGCTGGACGATGCTATGGTCGGTTAGCTGGACGCTGACCTCCACGCCGACGAAGAACCGCTCCGGCAGGAAGCGCCCGAGCTTGCGGCCCAACGCGCTCTTGATGCGGTCGTGGGCGAAGCCCTGGGCGTTCATGAAGATGAGCTCCCCCTCGACGAGCTCGAACGGCTCGTCCTCCTGCATGATCCCGCTCTCGATCATGCGGCGCACGTCGTCGGCGCTGAAGGCGCGGCGGGCAAGCCCATCCCCTCCCTGGACGACGTGAACGGTCATGACGGCGGCCCCGATGGCGCCGGCATGATACATCCGGCGGCCGGATGCGGCAAAAGCTGGCAAGTCCCCCACTGTCATCCTCGGGCGTAGCGCGTAGCGCGGAGCCCGAGGGCCTTGAGACGTTGGAGCGCGATCGGCACGAGGTCCTCGGGGTCGCGCTTCGCGCGCCCGAGGATGACGTGGCTGGATTACTGCGGCAGCTTGTCGTCGATGCCCTTGACGTAGAAGTTCATGCTCAGGATCTGCTCGTCGGAGAGCGCCGCGCCGCCCTTGCACTCGACGGGCGAACCGTCCTGCTTGGCGATGGGGCACTTGAAGGGATTGAGCTGCCCGGATTTGATGGCGTTCTCAGTCTCTTGCGCCATTGTCTTCACGTCGTCCGGCATGTTCTTGTAGGGGGCCATGACGACCATGCCCTCCTTCAGGCCGTGCCAGGTGTCCTCGGACTTCCAGGTGCCCTCGAGGGCGGCCTTGGCGCGGGCGACGTAGTAGTTCGACCAGTCGTCGACGATCGCCGTGAGCTGGGCCTTCGGGGCGAAGCGCTCCATGTCGGAGGCCTGGCCGAAGCCGAACTTACCGCGCGCCTCGGCGGTCTGGAGCGGCGCCGGGCTGTCGGTGTGCTGGGCCAGCATGTCGACCCCCTGGTCGAGGAGGGCCTTGGCGGCGTCGGCCTCCTTCGCCGGGTCGTACCAGGAGTTCACCCACACGACCTTGATCTTGACGTTCGGGTTCACCGACTGGGCGCCGAGGAAGTACGAGTTGATGCCGGAGACCACCTCGGGGATCGGGAAGGCGCCGACGTAGCCGATGGTGCCGCTCTTCGTCATCCTGCCTGCGATCTGGCCGATGATGTAGCGGCCCTCGTGGAACTTCGCCGCGTAGGTTGCGAGGTTCGCCGAGCGCTTGATGCCGGTCGCGTGCTCGAACTTCACGTTGGGATAGCGCCGCGCGACGCGCACCGTCGGCTCCATGAAGCCGAAGGAGGTGGTGAAGATGAGGCCGTGGCCGGTGCGGGCGAGGCCCTCGATGGCGCGCTCGCTGTCGGCCTCAGGCACGCTCTCGACGAAGGTGGTCTCGACCTTGTCGCCGAGCGCCTTCTCGATGGCCTTGCGGCCCTGGTCATGCTGGTAGCTCCAGCCGAAATCGCCGACCGGGCCGACGTAGATGAAGCCGATCTTGAGCTTCTGCTGCGCGCTCGCGCTTCCCGCCGCGAGAGCGAGCGCGGCGGCGGCCGCGAGGCTGAGAATGCGTGTCATGGGATCGCCCCTCGTGGACTCCAATGCGCCGATTCCTTGCAGGTCGCGGGCCATCCGGCAATCACCTCCCGCGCGTTAGCCGCGTGGACAGGCGACCTCATGACCGCCAATCGCCGACGTCAGGCGGCGCTCAGGGCCCGATCGACCGCCTCCGGCTCTCGCGCGATCACCTGGAGGTAAGCGAGCGCGACGGAGTCGGGAACCGAGCGGCCTTGCTCCCAATCGCGCAGGCGGGCGACATTTATGCGATAGCGCGCCGCGAATTGCGTCTGGCTGAGACCCGTGCGTGCGCGCGCACGGCGGAGGAGCTGGATCGTCTTGATCTTGGCGAACTCTTCCTCGGTGAGGGGCGGGTTGTCCGGATCGCTCTGCGCGGCCGCCGTGATCTCCTCGTCCGTCATGGCGTCCAGACGGGCGAGCTCTTCAGCGCTCATCTGAGGAGGATCGTTCGGGTCGAGCTTATACCTGACTGTCGGCATAACGGCGCTCCTCGGGGCGGTTGGCGCGACGGGCTCAGATGATACGGCGCCTGCCATCACGCAAGGTAAAAACCACGCTCAGCAAGCGGCAGCCGACCCGGCCTACAGCCTTGAGCCGGTCCTCGCCGTCTTCTCGTCGGGAGGCATTGAATACGACGCAGTCCGGATCGAGGAAGACAGCCACCGCAAACGGGAAACCACCCCATGCGTGATGAAGTTGACCGCGGCCTTGTCCTCATCCCACTCGAACTCCGTCGCCATGCTGTCCACCGCCAAATTATCCGGATATTCCGTAGGGCCGGCAAGGGACTCTCGAGCAAGCTTCCGACGCTATCGGTCCGGCACGAACGGCGCGCCTAACGACCCCGGCGCCCCGACGGCGCGGCCGCGCCAAGTTGAGAGCAGCACGAGGGCGAGGATCGTCGCGACGTAGGGCACGGCCGAGAGGAGCTGGGACGGCAGCCCGATCTGGCCCGCCTGCGCGTAGAGCTGGAGCACCGTCGCGGTGCCGAAGAGGTAGGCGCCGGCGAGCGCCCATCCCGGGCGCCAGGCCGCGAAGACCACGAGGGCGAGCGCGATCCAGCCCCGCCCCGCGGTCATGCCCGGCGACCAGAAGCGGGTGTAGACGAGGGAGAGATAGACGCCGGCAAGCCCCGCGCAGGCGCCGCCGAACAGCACCGCGAGGAGGCGCACGCGCAGCACGGGGAGGCCCAGCGCATGCGCCGAGACGTGGTTCTCGCCGACGGCGCGCAGCGTCAGGCCGGCCCGCGTGCGGGCGAGGAACAGGGCGACCGCGACGGTCAGCGCCAGCGAGACATAGACGAAGGCGTCCTGCCCGAAGAGCAGGCGCCCGACGCCGGGGAGGTCGGCGAGCCCCGGCACGTGCACATGCGGGATCGGGTCGCGCCGCGCGCCGACGTATGGCGCGCCGATGAGGCCCGAGAGCCCGAGCCCGAGGATCGTCAGCGCGAGCCCCGAGCCGACCTGGTTCGCGGCGAGGCCTAGCACCGCGAGGGCGAAGAGCGCCGCCATTCCGGCGCCGGCCAGGATGCCGACCGCGATCCCGGCGGCGGTCGAGTCGAACACGATGGCCGCCGCAAATCCGCACGCCGCCCCCATCGCCATCATACCCTCGACCCCGAGGTTGAGCACCCCCGCCCGCTCCGCCACGAGCTCTCCTGTGGCCGCGATGAGCAGCGGCGTCGACGCTGTGACGATGGTGAGGAGAATGGCCTCGAAGGCGGTCATGAGGCGCCCTTGCCTCTCCCATGGGGAGAGGTTGTCTGCCCCACGATTCGCAGGCGATAGCTCACCAAGGCGTCCGCCCCGAGCACGCAGAGCAGCAGCAGGCCCTGGAACGCGGTCGTAAGATCGAGGGGGAGCTTCAAGAGAATCTGCGCGCTCTCGCCGCCGATGAAGGTCAGCGCCACGGCAAGCGACGCGGCGAGGATGCCTAAGGGATGGAGGCGTCCGAGGAAGGCGACGGTGATGGCGGTGAAGCCGTAGCCCGGGGAGATCGAGGGCTGGAGCTGGCCGATCTGGCCCGACACCTCGGCCATGCCGGCAAGGCCCGCGAGCCCGCCCGAGATGGCGAAGACGGAAAGCGTCGTGCGGTCGGCGGAGAAGCCGCCGAAGCGGGCGGCGCGGGGCGCCTCGCCGGTGACGCGCAGGCGATAGCCGAAGAGAGTGCGGCCGAGGACGAAGGCGGTCGCGGCGACCGCCACGAGGGCGAAGAGGGCGCCGAGGTGGAGCCTACCTTCGCCGAGGAGCGGCGGCAGGGTCGCGGCGGGGTCGAAGGTGACGGACTGCGGGAAGTTCATGCCCTTGGGGTCGCGCCAGGGGCCGCGGGCGAGATAGTCGAGGACGAGCTGCGCCACGTAGACCAGCATGAGGCTGGAGAGGATCTCGCTCACGCCGAAGCGCACGCGCAGGAGGGCCGGGATCAGCCCGTAGAGCGCGCCGCCGGCCATGCCGAGAAGCATCATCAGGGGCCAGACCCACGGCCCGGCGTCGGCGCCGTGTGTGCGAAGCGCGAGCCAGCCGCCAAGGACGGCGCCCATGACGTACTGGCCCTCGGCGCCGATGTTCCAGAGGTTCGCCCGGAAGCAGTAGGTCAGGCCGATGGCGATCAGCGCCAGCGGCGTTGCCTTCACGGCGAGCTCTTGGAGCGCCCAGGGGTCGCTCAGCGGCCCCATGACGTAGACCTGGAAGGCGGCGAGCGGCGAGCGGCCGAGGAGCCAGATCACGAAGCCGGCGAGGAGGAACGCGACCAAGAAGGCCGCGACCGGTGCGAGGACGCGGGCAGTTTGAGAAACCTCGGCGCGGGGCGTCAGCTCAAGCCGCATGCGCCGCCTCGGCTGCGCCCATCATCTCGAGGCCGATGCCGTCCCGGGTCCAGGCTGCCGCCGGGCGGGCGGGGCTCAAGGCACCGCCGCGGATGACGGCGATGCGGTCGGCGATCTCGAACAGCTCGTCGAGGTCCTGGCTGACGACGAGGACGCCGGCGCCCTCTCGGGCGAGGTCCACGAGGGCCTGCCGGATGAGCCGCGCGGCGCCCGCGTCGACGCCCCAGGTCGGCTGGTCGACGACGAGGAGCGCCGGGCGGCGCACGACCTCCCGCCCGACCACGAACTTCTGGAGGTTGCCGCCGGAGAGCTGGCGCGCCTGCGGATCGGCCCGGGGCACGCGCACGTCGAAGGCCGCCACGATTTTTTCGGCGAGCCGCCGGGCCGGCCCGAGGGCCACGATGCCGCCGCGGGCGACGTCGCCGGTCGCGTGGTGGGACAGGACCGCGTTCTCGCTCAAACGATGGGTCGGCACGGCGGCGTGGCCGAGGCGCTCCTCGGGCACGAAGGCGGCGCCGAGGCGCCGGCGGGCATCGATGCCGAGGCGGCCGCAGGGGCGCCCGCCGATCGCGATTGCGCCGGGAGTGGGCGAAAGGCGCTCGCCGGACAGCGCCGCGAAAAGCTCGCTCTGGCCGTTGCCGGCGATGCCGGCGATGCCGAGGATTTCGCCCCTGCGCACCGAGAGTTCGACATCCTTGAGGGTCCAGTCGTGCGGGCTTGCGGCCGGGAGAGTCAGGCCGCGGACGGCGAGAGCTTCCTCGCCCGAGGCTGACGGGTCGTGCGGCCTGACGCTGCCGACCTCGGCCCCGACCATGAGGGCCGCGATCTCGCGGGCGCTGCGCTCCCGCGGGTTCAGCGTCCCGACGACCCGCCCGGCGCGCAGCACGGTGGCGGTGCGGGCGAGGCGGCGCACCTCCTCGAGCTTGTGCGAGATGTAGAGGATCGCGCGGCCCTCGGCGGAGAGGCGATCCAGGGTCGTAAACAGGCGCTCGGCCTCCTGCGGCGTCAGGACCGAGGTCGGCTCGTCAAGGACGATGAGCTTCGGGTCCTGGAGGAGGCAGCGCACGATCTCGATTCTTTGCCGCTCGCCGGCCGACAGCGTCCATACCGCGCGGTCAGGCTCGAGGCCGAGGCCGTAGCCGCGGCTCACCGCGTCGAGCCTCTGGCGCACGTCCCTCAAGGTGCCGGACAGGGCGACCGCGATGTTCTCGGCGACGGTGAGCTGGTCGAAGAGCGAGAAGTGCTGGAACACCATGCCGATGCCGAGGCGCCGCGCCTCGACCGGCGAGCCGATCCGGACCGGCCGCCCCTCCCACAGGATCTCGCCGGCGGTGGGCTCGATGACGCCGTAAAGAATCTTGACGAGGGTGGACTTGCCGGCGCCGTTCTCGCCGAGGAGCGCGTGGACCTCGCCCGGGCGAAGCTCAAGGTCGATGCCGTCGTTGGCAAGAAGGTCGCCGTAGCGCTTGGCGATGCCGCTTAGCGCGACGAGCGGGGCGCCATCCCCGTCCCGTCCCGGAATCACGGGATCACCGGATCATGGGCCTCAACCGTCATGTCCGGCCAAGGCTGGACATGACGGGGAGCATCATCCCATCGTTGCGCATCATCGTCGCCGAATCCGCGCATCATCGTCGCATCATCGTCGGGGTCACGGGCTCCCCGATCCCAGGATCACGGGTGCATGACGGTGGCACCGGTGGTCTCGCGGCCTTCCAGCGCGCGGTGCACGTCGGCGGCCTCGGCGAGGGGACGGCGGGCGTGGATCGGAATCTTGACCGCGCCGCTGGAGACGACCTCGAACAGGTCGCCCGCGATCTCCTCCAAGGTCTCGCGCTTCGCGATGTGCGTGTTCAGCGTCGGGCGGGTCGCGTAGAGCGACCCCTTCTGGGCGAGAATCCCGATGTTGAAAGCGTCGATCGGCCCTGAGGCCGAGCCGAAGCTCACGAAGACTCCGAAGGGCCTGAGCGAATCGAGGGAGGCCATGAAGGTCGACTTGCCGACGCCGTCGTAGACGACCGGCACCCCCTCCCCGTTCGTGATCTCGCGCACCCGCTTCGCGACGTCCTCCTCACGGTACAGGATCACGTGATCACAGCCGTTACTTTTCGCGAGCTCGGCCTTGTCCTTCGAACCGACCGTGCCGATGACGGTTGCCCCAAGGTGCTTCGCCCACTGGCAGGCGATGAGCCCGACGCCGCCCGCCGCGGCGTGGAACAGGATGGTGTCCCCCGGCTTCACCGCGAAGGTGCGGCGCAAAAGGTACTGCACCGTCATCCCTTTAAGCATCATGGCCGCAGCCGTGTCGTAGTCGATCCCGT
>DASVVU010000240.1:0-1876 GCA_036386395.1 Beijerinckiaceae bacterium
CGACCAGGAGAAGCTCGGCGTCGCGCTCGCGAAGCTCGCGGCCGAGGACCCGTCCTTCCGCGTCTCGACCGACCAGGAGTCGGGCCAGACCATCCTCAAGGGGATGGGCGAGCTCCACCTCGACATCAAGATCGACATCCTCAAGCGCACCTACAAGGTCGACGCCAACATCGGCGCGCCGCAGGTCGCCTACCGGGAGCGGCTGAGCCGGCGCACCGAGGTCGACTACACGCACAAGAAGCAGACCGGCGGCTCGGGCCAGTTCGCCCGCGTCAAGATCGTAGCCGAGCCGAACGAGCCCGGCGCCGGCTACGTCTTCGAGTCGAAGATCGTCGGCGGCAACGTGCCAAAGGAGTACATCCCGGGCGTCGAGAAGGGCCTCGAGAGCGTGCTCGGCGCGGGCGTGCTCGCGGGCTTCCCCGTGGTCGACCTCAAGGTCCAGCTCGTCGACGGCGCCTACCACGAGGTCGACTCCTCGGCCCTCGCCTTCGAGATCGCCTCGCGGGCGGCGCTGCGCGAGGCGCTGCAGAAGGGTCACTCGGTCCTGCTCGAGCCGATCATGAAGGTCGAGGTGGTGACGCCGGAGGACTACACCGGCTCCGTCATCGGCGACCTGAACTCGCGGCGCGGGCAGATCCAGGGCCAGGACATGCGCGGCAACGCGGTCGTCATCAACGCGATGGTGCCGCTCGCCAACATGTTCGGCTACGTCAACCAGCTGCGGTCCTTCAGCCAGGGCCGCGCCAACTACACGATGCAGTTCGACCACTACGAGGAAGTTCCTCGCGGCGAGGCCGACAAGGTCATGGCGAAGTACGCTTAAAGCGCGCGCTCCGTCGATCACGCAGACAAACGGTAGAACACCCCACGAAGGAGTTGGGCAATGGCCAAAGAGAAGTTCGCGCGGACGAAGCCGCACTGCAACATCGGGACCATCGGGCACGTGGACCACGGCAAGACGTCGCTGACGGCGGCGATCACGAAGGTCCTGGCCGAGACCGGCGGGGCGTCGTTCACGGCCTACGACCAGATCGACAAGGCGCCGGAGGAGAAGGCGCGCGGCATCACGATCTCGACCGCCCACGTCGAGTACGAGACGACGAAGCGCCACTACGCGCACGTCGACTGCCCCGGCCACGCCGACTACGTGAAGAACATGATCACGGGCGCCGCCCAGATGGACGGCGCGATCCTCGTCGTCTCCGCCGCCGACGGCCCGATGCCGCAGACCCGCGAGCACATCCTGCTCGCCCGCCAGGTCGGCGTGCCGGCGCTCGTCGTGTACATGAACAAGGTCGACATGGTCGACGATCCCGAGCTCCTCGACCTCGTCGAGCTCGAGGTCCGCGAGCTCCTGTCGAAGTACGATTTTCCCGGCGACGACATCCCGATCGTCAAGGGCTCGGCGCTCTGCGCGCTCGAGGACCGCGAGCCGAAGCTCGGCCATGACTCGGTGCTCGAGCTCATGAAGGCGGTCGACGACTACATCCCGCAGCCGGAGCGTCCGATCGATCAGCCCTTCCTGATGCCGATCGAGGACGTGTTCTCGATCTCGGGCCGCGGCACGGTGGTCACCGGCCGCGTCGAGCGCGGCGTCGTCAAGGTCGGCGAGGAGGTCGAGATCGTCGGCATCCGGGCGACGCAGAAGACGGTCGTGACCGGCGTCGAGATGTTCCGCAAGCTCCTCGACCAGGGCCAGGCCGGCGACAACGTCGGCGTGCTGCTCCGCGGCACGAAGCGCGAGGACGTGGAGCGCGGCCAGGTCGTCTGCAAGCCGGGCTCGGTGAAGCCGCACACCCGCTTCAAGGCCGAGGCCTACATCCTGACGAAGGAGGAGGGCGGGCGCCACACCCCGTTCTTCACCAACTACCGGCCG
>DASVVU010000241.1:0-3221 GCA_036386395.1 Beijerinckiaceae bacterium
GACGCCGATCGAGCACGAGTTAATGTCCGTGTCGC
Organism: Beijerinckiaceae bacterium; assembly: GCA_036386395.1. Lineage (GTDB taxonomy): Bacteria > Pseudomonadota > Alphaproteobacteria > Rhizobiales > Beijerinckiaceae > JAJKJG01. The sequence goes on from DASVVU010000241.1 coordinate 36, forward strand.
CGGCCCACGAGCCCGCGCCGGCGTGCCACGCGCGACGGATCTCAGGCACCATCTGCACGATGTGCCCGTTCTCGAACACGAAGTAGTGGGCCGAGACCTGCGAGAGCGGGTTTGCGAGCCACTGCAGGGCTTCTCCCTCGTCGGGCATGCCGGTGTAATGCAGGATCAGCATGTCCGGGCGGCGCTCGCCGGCCCGCGCGCCGTGGTTCGGCGACGGGAAGACTTTCGCGGCGACGCGGCTTTCGGGCGTGAGCCGCTCGCTGGCCATCAGGTCAGCCCCCGCTCGGCTTCGATCCGCGCCCACGCCGCGTTGATGGCGGCGAGCCGCTCGGTTGCGATTCGGATTGCCTCCGCTGGCAGTCCGCGGGCGATCTCGCGATCGGGATGGCTCTCGCTGACGCGCTTGCGGTAGAGGCGCTTCAGGTCCGCGTCGCTCATGCTGCGGTCGGCCCCAAGCACCTCATAAGGGTCGTCGGGATGCTTGAGGTGGCGGGCGGCGATGCGGCTGAAATCGGCGTCTCCGAGCCCTAACTCGCGCGCGACGGCCTTCAGGTAGCTGAACTCGCGCTCGTGGACAGCCCCATCCGCCTTGGCGATGTGGAACAGCCCATCGAGCACATCCTCGAGCAACGCCGGCTCGTCGGCGAACAGGCCCGCGACCTGGCGTGCGTAGGCTTCGAAGCCGTCGGTCGTCGCCTTGGCGAGGTCGAACAGGCGCTTGATTCTCTCGTGCTCGGGCGGCGGCACCTCGACGATGCGTTCGAAGGCGTCGACCTCCGAGCGCACCACCACCCCGTCCGATTTCGCCATCTTGGCGGAGAGCGCTACGAGGGCGGTTGTGAAGACAACGTCTCGGGGCGGCCGCCGCAGCAGCGCGTCCTCGCCGTCGATGAGGACGTGGCCGGCGAGCGCGCCGAGCAGGGCGCCCATCGGTCCTCCGATCGCGAGTCCGACGCCCGCCCCCCCGATCTTGCCCCACAACGATGCGCTCATGCGCATGTCCTTTAGCGGCGACGCCCGCAATAGAAAACGGGCCGGGTGACCCCGGCCCGCTCGCGTCTCGAGAGAACCTGCCTTAGCGGCAGTAGATGTTGCCGTAGACGTCGCGATAGGTGCCGTACGGACACTGCGGGGCCGTCGCGGCGCCCACGATCGCTCCGCCGGCGGCCCCGACCGCCGCGCCCGCAAGCGCGCCGCCAGCCCGGCCCGTCGCCGCGCCGCCGACCGCCGCCCCGGCGAGGCCGCCGATCGCCGCGCCGCCGAGCGCCCGCTCGCCGGGCGTGTTGCAGGCCGCCACCGACAGAGCGAGCGCGCCCGCGAGCGTTGCGGAAATGATCTTCTTCATGATGCGTTTCCCTCTTCCGGCTTCGAGCCCAAGGCAGCTACATAGCTTGGCCTTACGCTCTCGCCAACTCTGCGGAGCCTTCCTGGTTCCCCGGCGCCGCCACCGCGGTTGCCGGCCGGTTGCTCGGTAAGTGCCAGGAGCCGCGCGGCTTGACGGCGCAGGGGCGCTTCCCCCACATGCGCCCTGTCAGCCGGCCGGGCGGCCGCTCCGGGCGAAAGCCCGGGGAGGAAAGTCCGGGCTCCATGGAGACACGGTGCCGGATAACGTCCGGCGGGGGCGACCCCAGGGAAAGTGCCACAGAGACCAAACCGCCCCGGGCGACCGGGGCAAGGGTGAAAAGGTGCGGTAAGAGCGCACCGCGGACGCGGCAACGCGGACGGCAGGGCAAACCCCACCAGGAGCAAGACCGAATAGGGGCGACGCGGGTGCCTTCGGGCACTCAAGGCCCGTTTCCAGGCTAGTCGCCCGGGTTGGTTGCTAGAGGCGGTCGGTAACGGCCGTCACAGAGGAATGGCCGCCACGTCCGGGGTTCGCGCCCCGGGCCCTACAAAACCCGGCTTACAGGCCGGCTGACGCTTCTTTTCGCGCGGAGCGGCGCACCTTACCGTTTCGTTAACCTTGACGCGGTGTGATGGCCCGTCCGCCGAGCGACGCGGCGGGCGCTCGGTTCGTTTGTCGGCGGCCCATACCAGTCACATGCTCTCGCAATCGCTTCCATCGCCGGCGCATCGGCCGCGCCTGCCGGGCCGCTGCCCGGCGTGTGGCGCCCCAAGTCGGGCGCTGTCGTGCGCCCGATGTGTGGACGGCGCGGTAGCGGTCCCGGCTCATCGGATCCAAATTGAGCAGTTGCCTCGGCGCAGGGTTCCGGGCATCGGGGCATCCGATGTCCAATCCGCCTCCCTCCCTCTGTCGCGGATCGCCGACCTCGTCGCGAGTGCCCCGGTGGTGAACCGGCGCCGCCAGCCGACCCCAGTCGCGACCGGCGAGCCCACCGGGCACGTCCCGGTGCTGCTGACCGAGGTGCTCGAGGGGCTCGACGCGAAGCGCGGCGGAACGTTCGTCGACGGCACCTTCGGAGCCGGCGGCTACACGAGGGCGCTCCTCGACGCCGAGCCGCGCAACCGCGTCATCGCGGTAGACCGCGATCCGGACGCGATCGCAGCCGGCGAGCCTCTCGTGGCGGCGGCTCACGGGCGCCTCGTCCTTGCTCCCGGACGATTCGGAGAGCTCGATGCCATCGCGCAGGGTCTCGGGATCGCCACCGCCGACGGTGTCGTCCTCGATATCGGCGTCTCTTCCATGCAGCTCGACCAGGCGGAGCGGGGCTTCTCGTTCCGGCACGACGGCCCGCTCGACATGCGCATGGAGCGCGATGGCCCGAGCGCCGCCGACATCGTCAACGGCGCGCCGGAGGCCGAGCTCGCGGACATCTTCTATCACTACGGCGAGGAGCGCCGCGCCCGCGCCGTCGCCCGCGCCATCGTCGAGACCCGTCGTCGCGCACCCATCGCCACGACACGCGAGCTCGCGGACCTCGCGGCGGGCCTGATCCGGGCCGAGCCCGGCGGAGCGCACCCGGCGACGAGAGTCTTCCAGGCTCTGCGCATTGCCGTGAACGATGAGCTCGGCGAGCTCGTGCGGGCGCTGCATGCGGCGGAACGGCTCTTGGGCCTGGGCGGCCGCCTCGCGGTGGTCACCTTCCATTCGCTCGAGGATCGGATCGTCAAGCAGTTCTTCGCGGCCCGGACCGGGCGTACGCCCGGCGCGTCGCGGCACGTGCCGTCCGCCGGCTCAGGCTCGAAGCCGAGCCTCGCGGCCGTGACGAGGGGCCCGGTAACAGC
>DASVVU010000242.1:0-1946 GCA_036386395.1 Beijerinckiaceae bacterium
GGCGCCATCGACCTCGCGGTGCATTCCGCGAAGGACCTGCCGACGGTGCTGCCGGACGAACTCACCATCGTCGGCTACCTGCCGCGGGAGGACGTGCGCGACGCCTTCATCAGCCGCCTCGCCGGGAGCCTCGCCGCTCTGCCGCGGGGTGCGACCTTCGGCTCCGCGTCGCTGCGGCGGCAGGCCATGGCGAAGCGGCTGCGGCCGGACCTTCAGGTCACGCTGTTGCGCGGCAACGTGAACACCCGCCTCGCCAAGATCGATCGCGGCGAGGTCGGGGCGACGCTGCTCGCGGTCGCCGGCCTCAAGCGCCTCGGGCTCGAAGACCGCATCACCGCGGTCCTGGAGCCCCAAGAGTTCCTGCCGGCGGTCGGCCAAGGCGCCATCGCCGTCGTGACCCGGGCCGGCGGCGCCGCGACCCGCGAGGCGGTCGCACGGGTCTGCGACGAGACGACGGGCGTGCAGCTCGCGGCGGAGCGCGCCTTCCTCGCCGTGCTCGACGGCTCCTGCCGCACGCCGATCGCCGGCCACGCCGCGGTCGCGGGCGGTCGCGTCGCCTTCCGCGGCCTCGTGCTGCGCCCGGACGGATCCGACGCCGTCGAGGTCGCGCGAGAGGGACCGGCGGCGGACGCGGCGCGGATCGGGCGCGAGGCCGGCGAGGACCTGCGCGCCCGCCTGCCGGCCGGCTTCCTCTCCCATTGAGATGCGCGTCCTCGTCACGCGCCCGCGCGGACAGGCCGAGGCGACGGCCCGACGACTCGCAGAACTCGGGCACGAGGCCCTCACCGCTCCGCTTCTCACCGTGGTCGCGACCGGCGCGCCGGCGCCGCCCGGCCCGTTCGCGGCGTTGATCGTGACGAGCGCCAACGCCGTCCCGGCTCTCGGGGGTCTCGACAAGGCCTTCCCCGTGTTTGCCGTCGGCGCGCGCACAGCGGCCCTCGTCGGCAACGCCGGCTTCGCCACTGTCACGGCGGCGGCGGACGCCGAGGCGCTCGCGGAGACGATCCTCAAGGCGGTCCCGCCCGGCGCCCGCCTCCTCCATGTGGCAGGGCGCGACCATAAGCCCGAGCCGCAGGCTTCGCTCGAAGCCGCAGGCTTGCCCTTCGCGACCTGGATTGCCTACGAGGCCGTCGCCGAACGGGAGTTGCCCGCCGCGCTCGACGCGGCCCTACGCGGCGGAACGCTCGATGCGGCGCTGCATTATTCCCGCCGCACGGCCGAGACCGCCCTGGCCCTGGCCCGGGCGGCCGGCCTCGAAGAGGCCTTCCTTCGCCTCGCCCATAGCTGCCTGTCCGAGGACGTGGCTGCTCCCTTGCGGGAACAAGGCGCGCCGCGCCTCATTGTCGCCGATGAGCCGGACCAAGCTTCGCTATTCGCCGCGCTCGCGCTATTGAGTTGAGACGCGGGCCACGCTGGCGCTCGCCCGGTCGCCCGCACCGGTGCTAGGAAAGAGGAAACCTCGCCCCGGTTCCTTCGTTGAAGCTTCGCTAGAGACAGATTGTGACCGACCCTTCCGATCCTTCCGGCGCCCGGCGCGGCTCCAAACGCAAGCGGGAACCCGTGACCCTCGACCTCAAGGCGACCGAGGTCGAGGCGGCCGAGGCCGCAGCCCCGCGCGAAGAGTCGAGCCTCGTCGACGACCCGCGCACGCCCGAGGCCCCGCCGGAAGCCGCCTCCGCGGCGCAAGGGAGCATGCCCGACGACCCGCGCGCCGACCCCATCCCCGAGCCGACTCCCGGAGACATCGAGGCCGCGGTCGAGCGGCTGATCCCGGAGACGGGCGAACGGGCGGCAACCGAACCGGAAATCCCGCCCTCGCAGGACATCGCGGCGGCGCCTCCCGACCTCGCCCCCGGGCCGGGCGCGCTCGACGCCGCCCCCGCCGTGCCGGCGGCCGGCGCCGCCGACCGGATCGAAGGGCGCGCGCCGGACGAGCCTGCCGTGAG
>DASVVU010000243.1:0-1629 GCA_036386395.1 Beijerinckiaceae bacterium
GGCTGGCACGGGGTGCACTTCCATTCCGTCGGCGACTGCTCGGACGTGGGGCAGTTCCAGCTCTCGAAGGGCCACGTCAACCACGAGAACGCCAAGCACGGCCTCCTCAACCCGGAAGGGCCGGACGAGGGCGACCTGCCGAACGTCTACGCCGCCCAGGACGGCTCGGTGAACGCCGAGGTGTCGTCGGAATCGATCGTGCTCGCCGGCCAGCAGGGCCTCAAGAACACGGACGGCTCGGCCCTCGTGTTCCACGCCAACGAGGACGACCACACGAGCCAGCCGATCGGCGGCGCCGGCGCCCGCGTCGCCTGCGCGGTGATCAAGTAGGGCTTCGACTCTCTTAGGGCTCAGGCGCGCGCCTTCACGACCTTCGCGTCGAGACCGAGGGCGTCGCGCCCGAGCGCCTCGAAGACCTTGGCGACGATGCCGGCGGCGTCGAGGCCAGCCTCGGCGTACATGCGCTCGGGCGTCTCGTGGTCGATGAAGGCGTCGGGCAGCACCATGGGGCGGACCTTGAGACCCCGGTCGAGGGCGCCACGCTCGGCGAGGAGCTGGAGCACCAGGGCCCCGAAGCCGCCCGAAGAGCCCTCCTCGACGGTGATCAGCACCTCGTGCTCGCGGGCGAGCCGCAGCACGAGGGCCTCGTCGAGGGGCTTCGCGAAGCGGGCGTCGGCAACGGTCGTGGGCAAACCGCGCGCCTCGAGCTCCTCCGCCGCCTTGAGCGCCTCGGCGAGCCGCGTCCCGAGGGACAGGATGGCGATCCGGCTCCCCTCGCGGACGACGCGGCCCCGGCCGATGAGGAGCGGCACGCCCTCCTCGGGCATGTCGAGACCGACGCCTTCGCCGCGGGGATAGCGGAAGGCGATCGGACCCTCATCATAACCGGCCGCCGTCGCCACCATGTGGACGAGCTCGGCCTCGTCGGCGGCCGCCATCATGACGAAGCCTGGCAGGCAGCCGAGGTAGGCCACGTCGAAGGCGCCGGCGTGGGTCGGCCCGTCGGCGCCGACGAGGCCGGCGCGGTCCAAGGCGAAGCGCACCGGCAGCTTCTGGATCGCCACGTCGTGCACGACCTGGTCGTAGGCGCGCTGCAGGAAGGTCGAATAGATGGCGCAGAACGGCTTGTAGCCCTCCGCCGCGAGGCCGGCCGCGAAGGTGACGGCGTGCTGCTCGGCGATGCCGACGTCGAAGGTGCGGGCCGGGAACTGCTTCTGGAACAGATCGAGGCCGGTGCCGGAGGGCATGGCGGCCGTGATCGCGACGATCTTGTCGTCCTTCCTCGCCTCCTTGACGAGGCTCTCGGCGAAGACCTTGGTGTAGCTCGGGGCGTTCGCCCGCGGCTTCGCCTGGGCCCCCGTCACCACATCGAAAGTCACGACGCCGTGGTACTTGTCGGCCGAGTTCTCGGCCGGAGCGTAGCCCTTGCCCTTTTGCGTGACGACGTGGACGAGGATCGGCCCGGTCCCGGCGTCGCGGACGTTCTTCAGCACCGGCAGGAGGTGGTCGAGGTTGTGCCCGTCGATCGGGCCGACGTAGTAGAACCCCATCTCCTCGAAGAGCGTCCCGCCGGTCCAGAAGCCGCGGGCGTACTCCTCGGCCCGGTGCGCCTTGTCGTAGAAGAACTTC
>DASVVU010000244.1:0-14369 GCA_036386395.1 Beijerinckiaceae bacterium
AGGGTCATGGAAAGGTGCGCAGCGGGCGTCGTGACGTATGGCGGACATGAAGGATTCGGACGTCGCCGGATCGAAGGACCTCATAGAAGATTCGATATGGGTCTCGCGACATGGTCAGCACCCGCACATTCGGGATTTCGCTCGGATGACCTGCGAACGGATGATCCTCCAGCAGTAGGCAGCTCGACTTGATCCGGTTCGCGAGAGCGTAAGCGGCCCGGAGGTTCTCACGGGCGACATACTTTTCGATGCCTTCGATCTGCCTCAGGGCCCGCGGAGTGAACCGGACGCTCACGTGGGCCGGTAACGGTTGAAGACGGCCTCGACCTCCTCTTCAGTAGCGAACTCGCCACGCTCGGCTTCGGCCAGAGCCGCCTCGATTTCGCGGCGTTCGTCCTCGTCAAGCTTGTACGGCTTGATGCCCTGCTCCTCCATCCTGAGCAGCATCTGGGCCGCGTCCTCCTGCCGCTCCAGGGGCCATGTCCTGACCCGCTCGAAGACCTGATCGATCTGTTCCTTCGTCATGGTTACATCCTACCGCCGCGGCGCTCACGCCGCCACCCTGCCCTCCAGCGGGAACACCTTGGCGGGGTTGAGCAGCCAACCCGGGTCGAACACGGCGCGCACGCGCATCTGCTGGGCGAGGTCGGCCTCCGTGAACTGGCAGGGCATGAGGTCGCGCTTCTCGATGCCGACGCCGTGCTCGCCGGTGAGGCAGCCGCCGACCTCGACACAGAGCTTCAAGATTTCCTCGCCGGCCCGCTCGGCCTTCTCCATCTCGCCGGGCTTGTTGATGTCGAAGAGGATCAGCGGGTGGAGGTTGCCGTCGCCGGCGTGGAAGACGTTGGCGACGCCGAGCCCTTGCGCCTTGCAGATCTCGTCGATGCGCTTGAGCACGTAAGGGAGGCGTCCGGTCGGAATCGTGCCGTCCATGCAGATGTAATCGGAGAGGCGGCCTGTCGCTCCGAAGGCGGACTTGCGGCCCTTCCAGATCGCGGCGCTCTCGGCCTCGGACTGCGACACGCGGAGCGTCTTCGGGTTGAAAGGCCCGGCGATCTCGACGATGCGGGAAAGCATCGCCTCGCACTCCTCGTCCGAGCCCTCGACCTCGATGATCAGCATCGCCTCGACGTCGAGGGGGTAGCCCGCGTGGGCGAAGGCCTCGCAGATCTTGATCGCCGGCCGGTCCATGTACTCCATGGCGACCGGGATGATGCCGGCGCCGATGATGGCGGCGACGCAGGCGCCCGCGTCCTCGACCGAGCCGAAGCCCATGAGGGCCGGCCGCGCGCCCTCGGCGGCGCGGAGGATCCGCACCACCGCCTCGGTCACGATGCCGAGCTGCCCTTCCGAGCCGCAGACGAGGCCCAAGAGGTCGTAGCCCGGACTATCCAGGTGCTCGCCGCCGATCTCGACGACCGTGCCGTCGACCAGGACCATGGTGACGCCGAGAAGGTTATTGGTGGTGACGCCGTACTTGAGGCAGTGCGCGCCGCCGGAGTTCATGCCGATGTTGCCGGCGATGGTGCAGGCGAGTTGCGAGGAGGGGTCGGGGGCGTAGAAGAAGCCTTCGTGCGCCACCGCCTGGCTGATCGCGAGGTTCGTGATGCCGGACTGCACCCGGGCCGTGCGGTTCTGGAAGTCGGCGTGGAGGAGCCGGTTCATCTTGGCGACGCCGAGGATGATGGCGTCCTCCTGGGCGATCGCGCCGCCCGCGAGCGAGGTGCCGGCGCCTCGCGCCACCACCTTGACGCCGTTGTCGTGGCAGAAGCGCATCACCGCCGAGACCTCCCCGGTCGTCGAGGGCAGGACGACGGCGAGCGGCATCTTGCGGTAGGCGGTGAGCCCGTCGGTCTCGAAGGCGCGGCGCTCGTCCTCGGTGACGATCAGCGCCTCCGGGGCGACGAGGGGCGCCAAGCCCCGCAGGATCTCGTCGCGGCGCGAAAGAATCGCCTCGTCGGGGAGCGGGAACGCGATGGACATGGGGACCTCCTCGCTGAAGAACGCTTCTACCCTATTCCGCGCTCCCTTGCAGCGCTTGACCGCACCGCCGCTGGCGTGTTCATCCCGCGGGGCGTCACCGGATCGCGCCATGCCCTCACCTTCGTCTGGCCCCCGCGTTGGGCTGTTCGTGACTTGCCTCGTCGACCTCATGCGTCCGTCCGTGGGCTTCGCGGCCGTGAAGCTCCTCGAGGACGCGGGCTGCACGGTCGAGGTGCCGCTGCAGACCTGCTGCGGCCAACCCGCCTACAACACCGGCGACCGCGGCACGACGCGGGACCTCGCCGAGCGGGTCATCGAGGGCTTCCGCGGCTTCGACTACGTGGTGGCGCCCTCCGGCTCCTGCGCCGGCATGATCAAGGCGCACTACCCCGAGCTCTTCGCCGACGACCCGAACTGGCTGCCGAAGGCCGACGAGCTCGCGGCGCGGACATGGGAGCTCACGAGCTTCCTCGTCGACGTCCTCGGCGTCACGGTGGTCGCGGCCCGCTTCACGGGCGAGGTCACCTACCACGATAGCTGCTCGGGGCTTCGCGAGCTTAACGTGCGCCGCCAGCCGCGGCGGCTCCTTGAGAGCATTCCGGGGCTCACCCTCGTGGAGCTCCCCGATGCCGACGTGTGCTGCGGCTTCGGCGGCACCTTCGCGGTGAAGTACGGCGACATCTCGAACGCCATCGTGACCGACAAGACGAAGGCGATCGCCTCGACCGGCGCCCCGACCGTGCTCGCCGGCGACCTCGGCTGCCTCCTGAACATCGCCGGCAAGCTCTCCCGCGAGGGCAGCCCGGTCGAGGTCCGCCACGTCGCCGAGGTTCTGGCCGGTTTCACTCACGACCCGCCGATCGGCATGGGGCGGGAGAAGCGAGGCGCGGAGTAGCGCTAGCCTCGCGCTTGGCCGGTTTTCGCGTTAGACAGCACCATGACCGCCGTTTCCGATCCCGCAGGGGCCGTTAGGGACGACGCCGCCGGGCGGCCGGCAGACGTTCCGACCGGCTACGAGAGCGATTTCTATCTCTGGTGCTATCACCAGGCGGAACTGCTGCGCCTGCACCGCTTCTCGGCCGTGGACCTGCCCAACCTCGTCGAGGAACTGGAGAGCATGGGGAGCGAGCAGCGTTTCAAGCTGGAAGCGAGCTACCGCCTCATCATCTCGCACCTCCTGAAGTGGGAATACCAGCCGCAGCTTCGCTCGTCGTCGTGGGAGGTCACGATCGTCCGCGAGCGCGCGAACGTGAATCGGCGCGAAGCCGCAAGCCCCTCGCTTCGGGCGCAGGCGGCACAGCTCGTCGAGGCGGCGTATCCGGACGCCCGCCGCGAGGCCCAGACCGAAACGGGCTTGCCCAGGTCGGCTTTCCCGCCCGAGTGCCCCTACACCTTGGCCCAGCTTCGCGACCCGGACTGGATGCCGGGACTCCCGTCGGAGCCGGAGCCGTCCGGCGTCGAAGGGAAGCCCGCCGGCTCTCGCCGGACAGGCACGAGGCGCGCCCATAAGTAGCGCCCAACCCCTACCTAACCCCCGTGCCGCGCCAGCGGCTCGACGGCGGGGGCGTTGATGGCGGTGCCGTCGGGGGCGAAGTGCGAGCCGTGGCAGGGACAGTCCCAGCACGCCTCGAACGGGTTCCAGCGCACGATGCAGCCGGCGTGGGTGCACTCCGCCGACAGCGTATGGACCGTGCCATCCGGAGCCCGGTGGACGGCGAGCTTCGTTAGGCCCTCGCGCATGATCGCGCCCTCGCCGGGCGCGATCTCGTCCACGGAGGAGACCTCCGCCGGCGTCACCTTCTCGACGAGCTTGCGCGCCGCGTCGAGATTTTCGGCGACGAACTCCGCGACCGCGCCGCGAACGGCGCGCTGCGGGTCGTGCGCCTCGGCATAAGGCAGCTCCCGGCCCTCGATCAGACCTGAGACGATGCGGCCGGCCGCGGCGCCGTTGGTGAGGCCCTGGCCGGAGTCGCCGGTCGCCATGAAGATGTTCCGCCCCGTGCCGCGGCCGATGAGGGCCGCGTGGTCGACGGGCTCGAGCACCTGCCCCGACCAGCGGCGCTCGACCGCGCCTAAGGCCGGGAAATGGGCGCGGGTCCAGGCCTCGAGGCGGGCGAAGCGCGCGTCCATGTCGTCCGCCTCGGCGGTTTTGTGGTCCTCGCCGCCGGAGATCAGCCAGTCCGAGGCATCGTCCGCGGGCTGGAGGCGGACGTAGTGGTAGGGCTCGTGCGTGTCCCAGAACAGGGCGTCCTCGACCGAGCCGCGCGGCACGCGGCCGGCGATCGCGTAGGTGCGATACGGCGCCTGCTTGTAGTGGACCTCGACCTCGTTGAAGGGCGAGTTCGTCGCGACCGCGCAGGCCCGGGCGCGCACCGTTGCGCCTCCGGCCGTGCGCACGACAGCCGCGCCGCCCTCCTCGGCGACGTCATCGACGACGGTGCCGGCGTAGAGGCGGGCGCCGCGGCCGCGCAGCGCCCGCACGAGACCGTCAAGGTACTTGAGCGGGTGGAAGCGCCCCTGGTTCGAAAAGCGAAGGCAGCGGCCGGTGCGCACGCCTGGGATGGGCGCCCGGTCGGCCCACGCCACGTCGAGCCCGACGCGGCGGGCGGCCTCGTATTCCTTGTCGAGGTCCGCAGGGGCCGTGCCCGGGGCAAGGAACAGGTAGCCGTCTAGGCGGCGGAAATCGCAGTCGATCCCCTCCTCGCGCACGATCGCCTCGATGCGGTCGACGGCCTCGACCTGGGCGCGGCAGACCTGGCGCGCGGCCTCGATCCCGCGCTCGTCGATGACGACGTGGTAGTAGTCGTCGAGGGCGGAGGCGAGGTGGCCCGTCGTGCGCGCCGTCATCCCGCCGCCGATCGGGCCGCGGTCGATGACGACGACGCTCTTGCCCGACCGGGCGAGCTCGTAGGCGATCGAGAGGCCGGCGATCCCGGCCCCGACCACGGCGACGTCGGCAGTCTCGTCGGCCTCGAGCCGAGGCGCCTCGACCGGCGCGTGGCGGCCCCACACCGAGACGCTGCGCTCCGCGCTCGCGTTCATCCCGTGCACCCCGCGAGTTGACCTTGTCCCAGCCGCAACGGTTCTGCGCCGCGAGGGTTCCGCCTTGCGCGTAGCGGCGCTTGACGCGATGGTAGGCGGAAGGCTGCGGCGTCAAAGCCGCGCCGCCTGAGGGAGATTCGCCCATGAGAATGCTGCCGTCGCTCGCACGCGGGCTTGCCGCCGCGCTCCTGTCGCTTTCCGCCTTCGCGGCCGGGGCGGCGGAGTATCCGGCGCCGAAGGAGGGCGTCTTCGCCGCCAAGGACTTCAGGTTCCACACCGGCGAGGTCCTGCCCGAGGTGCGCCTCGCCTACCGCACGATCGGCGAGCCCACGGGAGAGCCGGTCGTGGTGCTGCACGGCACCTCCGGCTCCGCCGCCTCGATGCTCACCCCCGCCTTCGCGGGCGAGCTCTTCGGCGAAGGCCAGCCCCTCGACGCGAAAAAATACTTCATTATCCTCCCCGACGCGCTCGGCCACGGGAAGTCCTCGAAGCCCTCGGACGGGCTGAAGACGCGCTTCCCGAAGTACAACTCCGAGGACATGGTCGACGCGCAGCACCGGCTCCTCACCGAGGGGCTCGGCTTGAAGCGCGTGCGCCTCATCATCGGCAACTCGATGGGCGGCATGCACGCCTGGCTGTGGGGCGAGCGCCATCCGGATTTCGCGGACGCGCTCGCGCCGATGGCCTCGCAGCCGACCCCGATGGCGAGCCGCAACTGGATGCTGCGGCGGCTGATGATCGAGACCATCAAACAGGACCCCGACTACAACAACGGCGACTACGCGGCGCAGCCGAAATCGATGAAGCTCGCGGCCGTGTTCTATGCGACGGCGACGAACGGCGGCGACCTCGCCTACCAGAAGCTCGCGCCGACGCGGGCCGCGGCCGACAAGCTCGTCGACGAGCGCCTCAAGGCGCCCTTCACCGCCGACGCCAACGACTACGTCTATGCCTGGGAGTCTTCGGCCGCCTACGATCCGACGCCGGGGCTCGAGAAGATCACCGCCCATGTGCTCGCGATCAACGCCGACGACGACGAGCGCAACCCGCCCGAGACCGGCGTCACCGAGGCGGCGCTGAAGCGGGTCAAGAACGCCCGCCTCCTCCTCATTCCGGCGAGCGAGGAGACGCGCGGCCACGGCACCACCGCCTTCGCCAAGTTCTACGCCAAGGAACTCGCGGCCTTCCTCGACAGCGCGCCGCGGCGGAACGGGGCGGGGTCGCAGTAGGCGAACCTTCGCCACCCTGCGCCGTTGTCCCGCCGTGAAGAGGAGGCGGTCATGACGGCGGCATCGCGGGACGGGCGTTCCGGCTCCAAGGGGAGCGCCGAGGGGGCGGCGGCGCTCGATTACGTGAAGACGCAGCGGGCGGCCGAGGCCAAGGGCGAAGAGAAGGCGGCGCGGGCGAAGGCGTCGAAAGCCTCGAAGGGCGCGCCGGCCGGATCGGGCGACAGCCCGAAGCGGCAGGGCGACAAGCTCGAGAAAGCGCGCGACGCGGCCGCAGGACGCTCCAAGGACCGCTAACCGCCGACGCGGCCCCGTCGCCGCCTTGAGTCGGTCGTTTTCCCCCACCATTTCAACGGCCTGGGCCCGGTTCGCACGCGCGCGTTGTGCGCGGGCTTACGATCGGCTAGTGTCCGCGCCTGCGGGCGGCCGGCTCACCCTTAAGCCTCGAATCGCCCGCGCCCCGCCGCGGATTCACGCCTTTGCCCCTGGAGCCACGGCACCCTATGGATTTCCTCAAACCACGGTACATCCCTATGAACCGCCGCCGTCGCATCTACGAGGGCAAGGCGAAGGTCCTCTACGAGGGGCCGGAGCCCGGAACCCTGATCCAGCACTTCAAGGACGACGCGACCGCGTTCAACGCCAAGAAGCACGAGGTCATCGACGGCAAGGGCGTCCTCAATAACCGCATCTCGGAGTACGTCTTCCAGCACCTCAACGACATCGGGGTGCCGACGCACTTCATCCGCCGGCTCAACATGCGCGAGCAGCTGATCCGCGAGGTCGAGATCATCCCGCTGGAGGTGGTGGTGCGCAACGTCGCGGCGGGCTCGCTCGCGACGAGGCTCGGGCTCGAGGAGGGCACGCAGCTGCCGCGCTCGATCATCGAGTTCTACTACAAGAACGACGCGCTCAACGACCCGATGGTGTCCGAGGAGCACATCACCGCCTTCGGCTGGGCGACGCCGCAGGAGATCGACGACATCATGGCGCTGGCCATCCGGGTCAACGACTTCCTGTCGGGCCTTTTCCTCGGGGTCGGCATCCGCCTCGTCGACTTCAAGATGGAGACCGGGCGCCTGTGGGAAGGCGACCTCATGCGCATCGTGGTGGCGGACGAGATCTCCCCCGATTCGTGCCGGCTGTGGGACATCAAGAGCCAGGACAAGCTCGACAAGGACCGCTTCCGCCGCGACCTCGGCGGCCTCATCGAGGCCTATTCGGAGGTCGCCCGCCGCCTCGGCATCCTCGGCGAGAACGAGAAGCCGGCGATGGGCGGGCCGCGCCTCGTGCAGTAGGCGGCCTTGCGCTCCTGGCGCGTCTGGCTGTCGGCCGCACTTATTGCGGCACCGCTCGCCGTTCTGGCGGCGCCCGCCGGTGCGCCCAAGCGCGACCTGCGCATCGGCATCGCTCCCGACGGCTCCGCCTTCTCGATCGGCGGCTGGGACCGGCAGGTCGCCCAGACCGGCACGATCTTCTACCAATGCCGGGAGGACGCCTGCGGGCCCGGCTCGACGGTGAGCGTCAGGCGCCAGAGCCCGACCGCCGATCTGCCGAACGCCGAGAGGCTGCGCCAGGAGGCGGTCGCGCGCGGCCAGGCGATCATGCAGCGCGGCCAAAGCGGCATCGTCCGCATCGAGACCGGCACGCCCAAGGTGACGCAGGACAAGCTCTTTCGTCTCGGCGCGATCACCCAGACCTTCACCTTGACCGGACAGGGCGACGTCTCGCCGTTCTGGAAGAACGGCTACGTCGCCAACAAGGCGGCCCTCTTCACCGTGGCCAGCAGCGGCCAGGACCGCCGCCAAGTCGACGCCAACTACGCCCTCTTCAACATCGCGCTGATGCTCGTCATGCAGCGCCTCGACAATGAGGGAAAGCCGGCCGAGTGAGCGGCCTCTCGTGCGGGAGGCGCGGCGCGGTCCTCTAGGTTCGGGGCCGATTACGCCGTAAGGACTGGGCATGGCCCTCGATCCTTCTCTCCGCGCCCGCATCGCCGCCTCCGTCGAAGCCGGCTTCATCGAGCAGATCGCGTTCACGCAGGAGCTCGTCCGCTTCCGCTCGCTGCGCGGCGAGGAGCACGCGATCCAGGACTTCGTGTTCCGGGCGTTGCGCGAGCGCGGCTACGCCATGGACCGGTTCGCCATGGACCGCGCCGCGATCGAGCGCCATCCCGGCGGCTCGAAGTTCTCCCCCGAGCACTCCGACGCGCCGATCGTCGTCGGCATCCACCGCCCCCGGGAGGAGAAGGGCCGCTCCCTCATCCTCCAGGCCCACGTCGACGTGGTGCCGGCGGGCCCCGAGGACATGTGGAGCCATCCGCCCTTCGATCCCGCGGTCGAGGGCGACTGGATGCACGGGCGCGGCGCGGCCGACATGAAGGCCGGCCATGCCGCGAACCTCTTCGCCCTCGATGCGCTCCGCCGCATCGGCCTTCAGCCCGCCGCGACCGTTTACGTGCAGTCCGTCGTCGAGGAGGAGTCGACCGGCAACGGCGCCCTCATGACGCACCTGCGCGGCTACCGCGCCGACGCGGTGCTGATCCCGGAGCCCGAGGAGGAGAAGCTCGTGCGCGCCAACGCCGGCGTGCTCTGGTTCCAGGTCGAGGTGCGCGGCCACCCGGTGCACGTGCGCGAGATGGGCGCCGGCGCCAATGCCATCGACGCCGCCTACCGGGTCGTGGGTGCGCTGAGGCGCCTTGAAGCGGAGTGGAACGCGCGCAAGAGCGCCCACGAGCACTTCGCCGCCGACCCGCACCCGATCAACCTCAACATCGGCAGGATCGAGGGCGGCGACTGGGCCTCGTCCGTCCCGGCCTGGTGCCGCCTCGACTGCCGCATCGCGATCTATCCCGGCGTGCACGCCCGCGACGCCGCGCGGGAGATCGAGCAGGCCGTCGCGGCGTTTGCCCGCGAGGACCGCTTCTTCGCCAACAACCCACCGAAGGTCACCTTCAACGGCTTCTTCGCCGAGGGCTACGTGCTGGAGCCCGGCTCCGACGCCGAGCGCGTGCTCGCCGAAGCGCACGAGGCCGCGACCGGCCGCCCCCTCGAGAGCTTCATGTCGGCGGCCTACCTCGACACCCGCGTCTACGCCCTCTACGACCGGGTGCCGGCGCTGTGCTACGGCCCGATCTCGCAGAACATCCACGGCTTCGACGAGCGCGTGAGCCTCGCCTCCGTCCAGCGCGTCACCACCGCCATGGCGCTGTTCATTGCGGAGTGGTGTGGGGTGGAGCCGGTGCTCTCCTCTCCGCGCTTGCGGGAAGAGGCCGACTCGCCGAAGGCGAGCGGGTGAGGGGCCGGGTGAGCATACTCCCCCCGCCCCTCACCCCAGCCCTCTCCCCGCAAGCGGGGAGAGGGGGGAAACCGGTGACCGCGTGACCGACAGCGTCTCCGACCTCCTCCACGACCCACGCGTGATCTGGACCGAGGACGTGCTGCGCTTCGGCGACACGGACGCCATCGGGCACGTCAACAACTCCGTCTTCGCGGTCCTGTGCGAGAGCGGCCGGGTCAACCTTTTCCGCACCCGGATCGACCCGACCCTGCCGAAGGGCCGCTACTTCGTCATCGCCCACCTCGCCATCGATTTCCTGGCCGAGCTGCATTACCCGGGCCGGGTGCGCACGGGGACGTGGCTCACGCGCCTCGGCCGCTCCTCCATGTCCTTGGAGCAGGTCATCGTCTCGGGCGATGCGCTCGCCGCGCGTGCCAAGGGCGTCTGCGTCCTCATGGACCGCGCGACCCGCCGCCCGACGCCGTTCGGCGAGGAGACCCGAAAGCTCGCCGAGAGCCTCGTGCGTGACGGAGGAAGTTGAGCCCGCAGGAAACGGGTGGCGGGACCGCGCCGCCCGGCCGAGAAAACGGGAATGGCCGAATCCGCGATCCACGCCCGGATGACCGCAGCGGAATGGGCGCTCCTCGTGGCGCTCTCCGTGCTGTGGGGCGGCTCGTTCCTGTTCGTCGGCGTTGCGGTGCGGGAGCTGCCGCCGCTCGTCATCGTGGTGGCGCGGGTGGTGCTCGCCGCAACGGCGCTTCTTATCATCATGCGCCTCATGGGCGCACGGATGCCGCGCGAGCCGCGCGTGTGGACCGCCTTCTTTGGGATGGGCATCCTCAACAACGCGGTCCCGTTCACGCTCATCGTGTGGGGCCAGGGCCACATCGCGAGCGGCGTCGCCTCGATCCTCAACGCCACGACGCCGCTGTTCACGGTGATCGTCGCGCACCTCTTCACGGCCGACGAGCCGATGACGGCGCGCAAGCTCGCGGGGGTCGTGGTCGGCTTCGTCGGCGTCGCCGCGATGATTGGCGGCGCGGCGCTGCAGTCGCTCGGCGTCGCGGTCGCGGCGCAGCTCGCGATGCTGGCGGCGGCGCTGTCTTATGCCTTTGCCGGCGTCTACGGGCGCCGGTTCAAGGCCATGGGTGTCGCGCCCATCGCGACAGCGGCCGGCATGCTCTCGGCGTCGAGCCTGATGCTCGTGCCGGTCATGCTCCTGGTCGACCGGCCCTGGACGCTCCCCGCCCCGAGCGCCGCCGCCGTCGCGGCGCTCGCCGGCCTCGCCCTGCTCTCGACGTCGCTCGGCTACATCCTCTACTTCCGGCTGCTTGCGACGGCGGGGGCCACGAACCTCCTCCTCGTCACGTTTCTCATCCCGGTGAGCGCGATTCTGTTGGGCGTCACGCTCCTCGGCGAGCATCTGGAGCCGCGCCATCTCCTCGGCATGGCCCTCATCGGCTGCGGCTTGGCCGCCATCGACGGGCGGCTCCTTGACGCCGTGCGGGTCAGGGCTTCGGAGAAGCCTCGAAGCGGCTGAACAGCATGTCGGGCGCGCTGGTGTTATGGCGCGAGGGGGCGACGCGGCCGGCCCATAGGTCCGTCGCCCGCCCGCTCCTGAAGGCCATGACCGGCTCCTCGCGCCAGCCCTTGGCGTCGGGCTCGCGCAGGGCCACGCGGGCCACGTCGTTGTTGGTCTCGGTGACGTACATGGAGCGCAGCGCCGCGAAGGGTTTTCCCGCGACCGCCCGGTCGAGGGTCACGTCGAGAGAGATGCGATCGCGGTCGAGAGTGTCGACCTTGAGGGTCGCGCTCCCGCCGCCCTGGAAGGCGAGGCGGAAAGTCATCGTCGTTGGATCGAACGAAATCTCGCTGATCTTCACGATCGGCCGCCCCTCGCTCTCGACAGGACCAACCAAGAAAGAAGAACCGTAGGCGCTCCAGCCGAGGTGCCTCGGCGGCAGCGGGCGGATGCGCCAGTAGCCGTCGCCCGGATAGACGACGAGCACCTCCTCGGCGCGCTCGTCGCGGCGCACCCAGAGCTGCACCACGTGGAGCCCGCGCTCGACCCGGTCGCCGACCCGGAACGGCACGTCGTGCGGGCGCCAGAAGTTCGCGAAGGTGTAGCCGGTAAGCCAGGTCTCCACGTCCTCGTAGAAGGTGACGCGCCGGGGCGGCTTGACCTCGGTCGTTTCCTTCGAGAGCTCCTGCGGGCAGGCCGTGAAGTCGGGGGCGAACCTGTCCTCGCGCAGGGCCCCGACGTAGGCCGGATGCACCGCCTCAATGCGGAAGCGGCGCACCTCCGGCGAGGCGAAGGCGAGCGTGACGTTGTCCTTCTCGGCGCAGAGCACCGGCTCGCTTAAGTTCGCCACGTCCACGGCGAGGCCGGCCGCGGAGGCGGCCACGGGGAAGGCGAGGGCGAGGAGGAGAATGACGAGACGCATCGGGCCCTCAGGGGTTCAGAACCGCGTAAACGTCCCCCGAATTCGCCTCGTGGGGAAGCCCTGCCAGATGAGCCGCCATCTCATCCCGCGAGACCCAGCATCCAAAGGTCAAGGCCTGCGCCTCTCCAAGGCTCACGTCGAATCCGTAAGGCCCGAGCGCCGCAAGCCGGTCGAGGCAGCGCGTGGCCACGTCACGGGCGATGGTGGTGAACTCGAAGGAGAGGGCGGGTACGGGCTGGGAGAGTCCCATGAGGACGCGATCCTCGAAGCCCTCCACGTCGATCTTGACGAAGGCCGGGCGGCCGTGGTCGCGGACGAGACGGTCGAGCGTGAGGCACGGCACGGTGACGGCGTCGTCCCAGACCTGCCCCTCCCAGCCGCCGGCCCCCGCTGCCGCGGCGACGAAGGCCGGGGAGGCGGTCGAGACCGTCGGATTGGCGCTGTTGACGTGGAGGGTGACGGTGCCCTCCGCCTCGCCGGCCGCGGCCTCGATCAGCGTAACCTGAGGATCGCGCCCATGAATGAGCCGGATCGCCCGCGCCGGCCCCGGCTGCGGCTCGAGGGCCACGACGCGCGCGCCGAGGCGGCGGAAGGACGAGACGCGGTCGCCCACGTGCGCGCCGATGTCGAAGGCGAGGTCGCCCGCTTTGAGGAAACGCCCGTAGAGCGCGTCCATGGCGCGGTTCCGTGCGGCGTCGCCGTGGTAGACGCGGAGCGACCGGCCGACCGCAGCCGCCGTGCCGGGGCGCAGCATTTCTCTTAAGCCCGCACCGCCCGGATCTCCTCGGGCGCGTCGATCTCCTCGGGGATCGCGCAGAGCCGCCGGCGGACGAGGAACGCGCCAAGCGCCGGCGAAGCGGTCGCGACCGCGAAGGGGACCGCGACGAGGTAGCCGACGGTGAGCGGCAGGCTCCAGGCGAGGGTCGCGGGCGAGAGCCAGGCAAGCGCCCCGCAGACGGCGGCGCCGAACAGGGTCGCGGGCCAGGCGAAGCGCAGGGCGTCGGCCCAGGACACGCCGTGCGCGTCGCGGGACTGCCCGTTCCAGATCACGGACCTTCCGAACAGGAGCCCGATCATGAACAGGGTGATCCGGAAGGTCGTCACCGCGCCGAGGAGGAAGGAGAAGACGATCTCGATCAGGGCGCTCGCCAGGAAACGCGCCGCCCCGCCGTAAGCCGCGACGCCACCCTTGGTCAGAAGAATATCGGCAAGGCCCGCGAGCTTCGGCGAGAGATACATGCCCAAAAAGGTCAGGTAGAGCCCGCCCGCGAGCCCCGCCGGAAAAGCCGAGAGGTCCTCCCCGTCCAAGAACTTCAGGGGCGCGAGCGCGATCATCAGGGTCATCGCGGGCACGCCGACGAACATCAGGATCGCCCAGGCGAGCTGGAAGCGGCTCAAGAAAGGTAGGCCCGGCAGGCCGAGGAGCCGCAGGTACTGCATGTTGCCCTGGCACCAGCGCAGGTCCCGGGCCGAGAACTGGGGAAGCGTCGGCGGGTTGTCCTCGAAGCTGCCGTCCTCCTCGGGGAGGACGCGGACCTCGTAGCCGGCACGGCGCATGAGGGCCGCCTCGACCTGGTCGTGCGAGAGCACGTGGCCGCCGAGCGGCGGCCTGCCCGGCAGCACTGGAAGGCCGCACTGGTCGCGGAAAGGCGCGATCCGCACGACCGCGTTGTGGCCCCAGAACGGCCCGCAGTCGCCGATCCACCACGCCGAGCCGAAGGTGTAGGCGCGCATGCCGTGACGCATGCCGAACTGGAAGATGCGCGCGAAGGCGCTCTCCGCCGGCGCGCCGACGACGAGGCTCTGGAGGATGCCGATCCGCGGGTGCGCCTGCATCATGCGCACGAGCCGCACCACGGCCCTGCCCGACATGAGGCTGTCGGCGTCGAGCGGCAGCATCAGGTCGAAGCCGCGCCCAAACGTCTCGCAGAAGTCGCGGAGGTTGCCGGCCTTGAAGCCGGTGTTCTCGGCCCGGCGGCGGTAGACGATGCGCTCCGGATCCGCGGCCTCGGCGCGCCACGCCGCGACCGCCGCCTCCTCGGCCGCCGCGACCGCGGGGCTCGACGTGTCGCTCAGGATGAAATAGGCGAAGCTCTCCCCCGCCCCGGTCGCCTCGATGCCCGCCTTCACCGTCTTGAGCCGCAGGAACGCCCGCGCCGGATCCTCGTTGCGCAGCGTCATCAGCACCGCGGTCTTCAGCCGGATCGGCTCGGCCGAGCGCCCCGCCGCCGCGAAGGGCGCGACCGCGGCGAGGCCGTCCCGGCGCCCGTGCAGGAGCCACAGGCCGATGACGGCGTTCCAGAAGCCGAGCACGGTCCAGGGGGTCGCGACGAGGAAGCAGATAAAGAGCACCACGTCCACGGCGCTCCAGCCGCCGGCCCCGGCGACCCACGCC
>DASVVU010000245.1:0-5059 GCA_036386395.1 Beijerinckiaceae bacterium
GCCCGAGGCCATGGCGTTGATCTGGTTCGCGAGGAGCCCGGTCACCGCCGGGCCGACGCCGCGGTAGGGCACGTGCAGGAGCTTGACGCCGGCGCCTTGTGCGAAGATCTCCATGGCGACGTGGGTCGTGCCGTAGATGCCCGACGAGCCGTAGGTGATGTGGCCCGGCCGCTTCTTCGCGTCCTCGACGAACTCCTGCAGGGTCTTCCACGGGGAGGCCGCCGGCACCGCGAGGAGGGCGGGGTCGGCGAGGATGCGGGCGACGGGCGCGAGCTGCGCGATCTCGTAGGACGGGGTGCGCCCGAACAGCCGGTCGGCCTCCGGCAGGACAGCGATCACGGGCAGGCCGATCAGGACGGTGTAGCCGTCGGGCGCGGCGCGCGCCGCCGCGGCGTTGCCGATCGCCCCGCCGGCGCCGCCGCGGTTGTCGACGATCACGGCGCGGCCGAGCACCTTCTCCAGCGCCTGGGCGATCGGCCGCCCGGCAAAGTCCGCCTGCCCGCCAGGCGGATAGGGCACGATCATCGTGATGTTGCGGCTGGGGTAGCGCTCCTGCGCGTTGGCCGCCAGGCCGGCCGGCAGGGCCGGAAGGGCGAGGGCGCTCGCAAGGAAACGACGGCGGTCGATCATGGTCTCTCCCCTGGGGCCGGTCTGAACGCCGGTGCTCGGATGAGCGGCTTTGTGACGCAAAAGCGATTTTCTGCCGCACCATCCCTTGATTGACCGCCGAGAGCAAGCCCGGCCCGCGGCGCCGATGCCGCCGCCATCGCGGGCGGAACGCCCCCGTCCGCCCCACGTTGCCCCAAGGACCGCGACGCCTTCACGATGCCTCGACGCCGCTTGGCATTAAGCGGTAGGTTTGTCACAAGGCCGCCAAGCCGAACAAAAACCAGGAGGAAACGATGACCCTCTCACGCCGCAACCTCGTGCAAGCGGGGCTCGCCGCGCCCGCGATCCTGACCTTCGGAATGGGCAAGAGCGCCCGCGCCGCCACCACCCTCAAGATCTCGCACCAGTTCCCCGGCGGCTCCGTCGACGAGGGCGACTTCCGCGACCGCCTGTGCCGCAAGTTCGCGCAGGAGATCGAGAAGCGCACGAACGGCGCGGTCGTGGCCCAAGTCTACCCGGGCTCGTCTCTCATGAAGACCAACGCCCAGTTTTCGGCCATGCGCAAGGGCGCGCTCGACATGAGCCTCTACCCGCTGCCCTACGCCGGCGGCGAGGTCGCCGAGACCAACATCGGGCTCATGCCCGGCCTCGTCACGTCCTACGAGCAGGGCGCCGCCTGGAAGAACTCGCCGGTCGGCAAGAAGCTCACCCAGATCATGTCCGACAAGGGCATCGTCCTCGTCACCTGGGTGTGGCAGTCGGGCGGCGTCGCCTGCCGCGACAAGCCGATGCTCGCCCCCGAGGACGCCAAGGGCCAGAAGATCCGCGGCGGCTCCCGCGAGATGGACCTCGTCTTGAAGGCCGCCGGCGCCGCGACCCTCAACCTGCCCTCGAACGAGTCCTACGCCGCGATGCAGACCGGCGCCTGCGACGCCCTCATCACCTCGTCCACGAGCCTGATCTCGTTCCGCCTCGAGGAGCTGTCGAAGTACCTGACCTCCGGGCGCGGCAAGTTCTACTGGTTCATGATGGAGCCGCTGATGATGTCGAAGTCGATCTTCGACGCCCTGCCGAAGGACCAGCAGGAAGCCATCATGGCGGTCGGCCAGGAGCTCGAGGCGTTCGGGACGGCGGGCGCCAAGGCCGACGACGAGGCGGTCGAGAAGGTCTTCGCCAAGGCCGGGGCCAAGGTCCAGAACCTCGACGACGCGACGCTGAACAAGTGGCGCGACCTCGCCCGCGACACCGCCTGGAAGGACTTCGCCAACCGCTCGGCGAGCTGCGCCGAGCTCCTCAAGATGGCCGAGGCCGTCGCGTGAGCCACGGCTTCGAGCTGGAGGCGCCGCGCGTCGAGGCGCCGGCGCTTCCGGGACCGGCCGGAGCCCTCGACCGCGCGCTCCGCGCGGTCAACCACCTCGTCATGATCCTCGGCGGCGTCGCGCTCGTCGCGGCGTCCCTCGTCCTCACCTACAGCGTCGTCGTCCGCTACGTCCTGCACATCCCGACGGACTGGCAGGACGAGACCGCGGTGTTCCTCATCGTCGGCGCGGTCTTCCTGAGCGGCGCCGCCGTGCAGGCTAGGCGCGGGCACGTCGGCATCGAGGCCGTCGCGGCGCTGCTGGGGCCCGGAGCCAACCGGGTGCGGCTCCTGATCGTCGATGCCATGAGCCTCGCCTTCTGCGTCTTCTTCGCCTGGAAGAGCTTCACGCTCCTGCACGAGGCCTGGGTCGACGACCAGCACTCGACCTCGACCTGGGGCCCGCCGCTCTGGATCCCCTACTTCCTCATGAGCGCCGGCATGACGCTCCTGTCGGTGCAGATCCTGATCCAGATCGTCCTGTGGTTCTCGGCGCGGCGGGACCATCCATGAGCACGGCGGTCGTCGGCACCCTCTACGGGCTCGCCACCCTCGGCATCATGTTCACCGGCATGCCGATCGCTTTCGCGCTCGGCGCCGTCGCCGTCCTGTTCATGGCCTTCTTCATGCCGGCGGCGTCCCTCGATACGGTGACGCAGAACGTCTACGAGGAGATGGCCTCGATCACCCTGCTCTCGATCCCGCTGTTCATCCTCAAAGGCGCCGCCATCGGCAAGTCCGAGGCGGGGCGGGACCTTTACGGCGCGCTGCACGCCTGGATGCACCGCATCCCCGGCGGCCTCGGCATCGCCAACGTCTTCGCCTGCGCCCTCTTCGCCGCGATGGCCGGCTCAAGCCCTGCGACCTGCTCGGCCATCGGCTCGGCCGGCATCCCGGAGATGAGGAAGCGCGGCTACTCCGGCGCCTTCGCGTCGGGAATCATCGCGGCGGGCGGCACGCTTGGCATCCTGCTCCCGCCCTCGATCACCATGATCCTCTACGCCGTCGCGGCCGAGCAGTCCCTGGGACGCCTCTTCCTCGCCGGCATCGGCCCGGGGTTCCTCCTCGTCGCGCTGTTCGCGGGTTACGCCGGCTTCCGCTTCCGCCAGGAATACGCCGCCGCGAAGAAGGCCTACGAGGCGGGTGGCGCGCCCTCGCCGATCCTCGAGGAGGACCGCCTCACCGCGATGGAGAAGCTCTCGCTCCTCCCCCGCGTGCTGCCCTTCGTGGTGCTGCTGACGGGCGTCATGATCGCCCTCTACGGCGGCTACGCGACCCCGTCCGAGACGGCGGGCCTCGGCGCGATCCTGGCGCTTGTCCTCATTGCCCTGATCTACGGCGTGTGGCGGCCGACCGACCTCGAGCCGATCCTGTCCTCGACGCTCCGCGAGTCCACCATGCTGATGATGATCATCGGCATGTCGCTCCTCTACTCCTACGTGATGAGCTACCTGCACATCTCCCAGGCGGCCGCCTCGGCGATCGTCGCCATGCAGCTGTCGAAGTGGGTGCTCCTCGCCGCGATCCTCGGCATGGTGGTGGTGCTCGGCTTCTTCCTGCCGCCGGTGTCGATCATCCTGATGACGGCGCCGATCATCCTGCCGCCGCTGAAGGCCGCGGGCTTCGACCTGATCTGGTTCGGCATCGCCATGACCATCGTGATGGAGATGGGGCTGATCCATCCGCCGGTCGGCCTCAACATCTTCGTCATCAAGAACATCGCGCCGGATATCCCCTTGGGCGACGTGATCTGGGGCACGGTGCCGTTCGTGATCCTGATGTTCGTCGCGATCATCCTGCTCTGCGTCTTCCCGGGCATCGCGACCTGGCTCCCCGATATGGTGATGGGCGCCAAATGAACGTCTCGTTCTTCAGAGACCTCCTCTCGACGATCTCCGAGCGCGGGCGCGGGCTCATCGGCCTCTCGCGCGGCGACGACCACGCCCGCGCGAGCGTCGCCGACCTCGTGCGCCTCAGCCATGAGCTGATCTCGCGCCGCGGCGAGGCCTCGGGGGTGGCGCTCGCCCGCATCATCCTCGACCGCTACGCGAGCCTGCCCCAAAAAGACCGCTTCGCGTACCTCATCCACGTCGCGGCCGACTTCGGCTCCGACGAGGCCGCGATCGAGGGCGCGATCGAGGCCTACCGCAGGACGCCCTCTCGCGCCGCGGCGCATGCCCTGCACGAGGCCGCGGAGCCGCGGAGCCAGGAGCTGATCCGCCGCCTCAACCTTGCGGCTGGCGGCACCCTCTCCCTCGTGCGCATGCGCGAGGACCTCCTCGACCTGTTCCAGACCCTGCGCACCGAGCGCTCCGACGCCGCGGTCGCGGTCGAGAGCCTCGACCAGGACTTCACCCACCTGTTCTCGTCCTGGTTCAACCGCGGCTTCCTGGTGCTGCGCCGCATCGATTGGACCACCCCGGCGCATATCCTGGAGAAGATCATCCGCTACGAGGCGGTGCACGAGATCTCGGACTGGGACGACCTGCGCCGCCGCATCGCGCCCGCCGACCGGCGCTGCTTCGCCTTCTTCCACCCAGCCCTCGTCGACGAGCCGCTGATCTTCGTCGAGGTCGCGCTGACCCCCGAGATCCCCGGCGCCATCGCTCCGATCCTGAGGAAGGAGCGCGAGCCGATCCCCCTCAAGGCCGCCGCGACCGCGACCTTCTACTCGATCTCGAACTGCCAGCGCGGCCTCACCGGCGTCTCCTTCGGCAACTTCCTGATCAAGCAGGTGGTCGAGGACCTCTGCCGGGAGCTGCCGGGCCTCAGGACCTTCGTGACGCTCTCGCCGGTGCCGGGCTTCGCCGGCTGGGTCGCCCGCGAGCTCAAGAGCCCCGAGCCGACCGGCATCCGGCCGGACGACCGGGCGCTCCTCGGGCTCACCGAGGAGCCTGCGTGGTTCGAGGAGCCGGCCGTCGCCGAATCCGTGCGCAAGGCCCTGATCCCGGCCGCGGCCTACTACTTCCTGCGCGCCAAGACCGCGGCTGGGCGCCCGGTCGACTCCGTGGCCCGCTTCCACCTCGGCAACGGCGCGCGGCTCGAGCGGCTGAATTTCTTGGGCGACACCTCGCCCAAGGGGCTCAAGCAGAG
>DASVVU010000246.1:0-11351 GCA_036386395.1 Beijerinckiaceae bacterium
GGGCGGAGGCGGGGGAGGGCGGCGCTCCCGCGCGGCCGACCTCGACGCGGGCGCCTCGTCCGGCTCCGGCGACTTCATGAGCGACATCTCCGGCATGATCCAGGGCGGAGGCGGCGGCTCGAAGAAGCGGCGCTGAGGTCACTCAGGCAGCGCGCGGAGAGATCGCTGCCAGTTCCTCGCCGATCTCGCGGCGGCGGGCCATGAGGTCGTGGTCGGCCTGGAGGCGCAGGAAGAATCCCTCGGACAGGCCGAAGTAGCGCGTCAGACGCAGATCGGTGTCGGCCGTGACGGCGCGCTTGCCGAGCACGATCTCGTTCACGCGCCGCGGCGGCACCCGGATGGCGCGGGCGAGCGCCGATTGGCTCAAGCCCATCGGCTCGAGGAACTCGAGGAGCAGGATCTCCCCGGGGTGGGGGTTGTGAAGGCTAGTGGTAGTCGACGATCTCGACATCCTCGGCTCCTCCATCGACCCAGCGGAAGCAGACGCGCCACTGATCGTTGATCCGGATCGCATGCTGCCCCCTGCGATCTCCCTTCAAGGCTTCGAGCCGGTTGCCCGGCGGGATCCTCAGATCCTCCAGACGGCCTGCGACGTTGATGAGGCGGAGCTTCCGCAACGCCGCGTCCTGGATATCGGATGGGAAGCGCCGGCTGCGCCGGCCGGCCCATATCCTCTCGGTCTCGCGATCAGCGAAGCTCAGAATCACGAGCCATAACGTATAACGTTATAAGGGCTTGGCTCAAGCCGGGGCTTGCGGCCTTGCTGCTTCGGGGGCAGGAAGGGCGCCTTCATTCTCCGAGCTTGCCATGCCCCATCTCGACCAAGTCCTCTCCGACATCGACAAGGACCTCGACAACTCGCTCGAGCGGCTGTTCGCGTGGCTGCGCATCCCGTCGATCTCGACCGATCCAGCCTATGCGGCGGATTGCCGGCGAGCGGCCGAATGGCTCAAAGGAGACCTTGCCGCGATGGGGTTCGAGGCTTCTGTGCGGGACACGCCCGGCCATCCGGTCGTGATGGCGCATCTCCCGAAACCCGGCGCCCCGCACGTGCTGTTCTACGGCCACTACGACGTGCAGCCGATCGATCCGCTGGACCTGTGGGAGACGCCGCCGTTCGAGCCGCGCATGGCGATGCTGCCCGACGGACGCAAGGTCATCGGCGCCCGCGGCGCCTGCGACGACAAGGGTCAGGTCATGACTTTCGTCGAGGCCTGCCGGGCCTTCAAGGCGATGGGCGAGCTTCCGGTCGGCGTCACCCTAATGATCGAGGGCGAGGAGGAATCGGGCTCGCCGAACCTGCCGGCCTTCGTCGAGGCGAACCGCAAGGAGCTCAAGGCCGACGTCGCCCTCGTCTGCGATACCGGCATGTGGGACAAGGACACCCCCGCGATCACGGCGTCGCTCCGCGGCCTCGCCTACTACGAGGTGATCGTGCGCTGCGCCGACCGCGACCTGCATTCCGGTCTGTTCGGCGGCGCGGCGCGCAACCCCATCCATGTCCTCGCGAAGATCGTCGCCGACCTCCACGACGAGAACGGCCGCATCGCCGTGCCCGGCTTCTACGAGGGCGTCGGCGAGATGCCGCCGGACGTGCTGGAGCGGTGGCGCCGGCTCAACCTCACGCCCGAGGACTTCCTGGGGCAGGTCGGCCTGCGCGTCCCGGCGGGCGAGCGCGACCGCATGCTGATCGAGCAGATCCAGTCGCGCCCGACCTGCGACGCGAACGGCATCGTCGGCGGCTACACCGGCGAGGGCACGAAGACGGTCATCGCCGGCGAGGCCCGGGCCAAGATCTCCTTCAGGCTCGTCGGCGAGCAGGACCCGGCGCGGGTCACGGAGGGGTTCGAAGCCTTCGTGCGCCAAAGAATCCCGGAGGACTGCTCGGTCGAGATCGTCCGCCACAAGGGATCGCGGGCGATCCAGCTCCCTTACGACATGCCGGTGCTGAAGAAGGCGCAGGGCGCGCTCTCGCAGGAGTGGGGCACGGACGCGGTGACGATCGGCTCCGGCGGCTCGATCCCGATCGTCGGCGACTTCAAGCGAACCCTCGGGCTCGACACCCTCCTCGTCGGCTTCGGCCTCGACGACGACCGGGTGCATTCGCCGAACGAGAAGTACGACCTCAAGAGCTTCCACAAGGGGACGCGGAGCTGGGCCCGCATCCTCGCGGCGCTCGCGGCCTGAAGGCGATGCCGCTCTCCCGCCGCGCCGCCCTCGCGGGCTTTCTCGCAGCCGCGCCTCTTGCGGCGCGGGCGCAGACGAGCCCGCGCCCGCCCGCCGCCGGCGCCTCGGCGACGCAGGAGATCCTGGCCTTGCGCGAGCGGATTCGGACGGCCGCGGCGGCGAGGGACCGGGCGGTGCTCGAGGCGCTCTATGCCGACAACTTCATGCACATGCGCGATTCGGGCCGCGCCGACCTCAAGGCCGAGCGCATCGCGCTGCTTATCGCCGGCGAGCCCGCGATCGAGACCGCGCCCGAGGACGGCCTCGCAGTCCAGGTCTACGGCGCCGCGACCGCGGTCGCGACCGGCGCGAGCCCGATCCGCGACGCCGCGACGGGCAAGCCCGCCCAGTTCCGCTGGGTCGTGGTCTACTTCAAGGGCGAGACCGGCTGGCAGGTGGCGCTGAGCCAGGCGAGCCGGGTCGCCGCGCCGAGGCGGCGGTAGCGCCTCCCTGTCATTGCGGGGCACGCGCAGCGCGAGCCCGGAACCCATAACCACGGCACTTCCCGATGATGCTGAACCGGCGGTGCGCGTTCGGCACCATAGGTGTTTATGGGTTCCGGGCTCCTCGCTCGCGAGCCCCCGGAATGACAGGAGCTCCTACGTCACCCGCTCCACCGCCTCCGCCGCCTTCTTGCTGGCGCGGTCCTGCGCCGCATCGGCCGCTTTCGTGACCTTGTCGGCCATGGGACTCTTGGCGCGCTCCTCGCAGCGCTTGCGGATCTGCTCGAGCTCCTCCTCGGTCAGGTGCTCGATGCCGATGTAGACGTTCTGCGCCGCCGAGGTGCGGATCAGCTCGTCGAGCTTCGCCTGGATCGCGGCGCCGTCCCGGTTCTGGGTGTTCTGGATCAGGAACACCATCAGGAAGGTCACGATGGTGGTGCCGGTGTTGATGACGAGCTGCCAAGTGTCGGAATAGCCGAACATCGGCCCCGTGACCCCCCAGACGACGATGAGAATGATCGCCGCGATGAAGGTGAGCGGCCGGCCCGAGGCGTGGGCGACGTGGGTGGCAAAGTCGGTGAAGGTCTTCGAGAGCCACATGGCGGGCCTCCCGGCCGAGCTTGGCAGTTTCGTCACGACAAAGCGGAGGCAGGGCTTCGGTTCCCGGCAAGTCCCAGACGAAGAGTCGCGGCCCTGCAACCAAAGGCTATAGGAGCCCGGCGAGGCTGCCCACCGTGGCGGCGGGGGAGAGGTCCTCGTACTCGTCGGGGAGCCCCGCCCGGTTGACCCAGATGCAGCGGAAGCCGAAGGCGGCGGCGCCGGCGACGTCCCAGCGGTTCGACGACACGAAGGCGACCTTGCCCGGGGCAAGGTCGAAGGCGGCGGTGACGAGGGCGTAGGCGCGCGGGCTCGTCTTGAAGGTCCGCACCGCATCGACCGAGAGCACCGCGTCGAGGAGCCCCTGCAGGCCCGCCGAGGCGACGGCGCTGTCCAGCATCTCCGGGCTGCCGTTCGAGAGGATGGCAGTACGAAGGCTCCGTTCGCGCAGGGCGGCGAGCGCGTCGCGCGCCTCCGGGTAGGCGTCGAGGGCGAGATAGGCGTCGAGGAGCCTCCCGCGCAGGCCGCGGTCGACCCCGGGGCAGCGCGAAAGCGCGTGGTCGAGCGCCCGCTGGGTAAGCGTCCAGAACGGCTCGTAGCGCCCCATGAGCGACAGCACCCAGGAGTATTCGAGCTGCTTCAGCCGCCAGATCTCCGACAGACGCGCCGCCTCCGGCCCTACCGCCGCCGCGTGGCGCGCGACGGCCGCGTGCACGTCGAAGAGGGTGCCATAGGCGTCGAAGGCGACGGCTTCGACGCCCGCGAGGAGGCCGGAGAGGGGCATGGCGGCTCCTGGTCTTCCGGCGAGCTTAGCGCCTCTTGCCCCATGCGCCATCCTGCGGACCGGAGGATGGGTCCTCGCCGTCTTCCTCGCCGTAGATCTCGGGATGGTAGAGGGAGATCCACGTATGGAGCAGGAGGTGGCGCAGCTCCTCGCGGCGCGCGCGGTAGCAGGGCGGGCCCTCGCCGCCCCGGCACTCCCGCGACCGCTGGCACGCACGGATCGGGCAGGTGCGGGGCACGTCGCCGAACTGGGCGAAGACGTAGCGGGCGAAGGGCATCCGCTCCGGCGGCACGTCGAAGGGATAGGTTGGCTTGAAGAAGTCGGGCAGGTGCGCCCACCAGCGCTGGATGTCGGCATCCTGCTCGGGGGTGGGCTGCTCCCCGCGCCAGCAGGCAAGGAAGGCTTGGTGCAAGCTCATGCGCATCTCCTGCGGTCGTCCTCCGCCTTGCGGCGAGGCTGCCCGGGCGAGCCCGGGCCGGGTTTCAGTCGCGCCCTTGAGCCGGACGGCTCGGGCTTCGTGAGGAGAGGCGCGCAGCCGTCCGCGATCCCGCGGCCTTGTCGGCCCGGGGTGGTGCGGCCGGCGGCGCGTCTCTCGGATGAAGGAGAGGGGCGCGCGGGGCACGTGGGCCGGGCGCGGCGCCGTCAGGCGCGGACGCCGGCGTCCTTTCCGGGACGGGACGGGACGGGAGCCGACGAAGCCGCTTCCCAACCCGCATGCCCCGCGCGCGGCGCCTTTGATCCCTGGCCTCGCGCTCCGCCCGGGCTTTACGTCCCGAGCTTAAGGCGCGTTCGCGCAGCTCCGCTCCGCCGCTCGCCTCCCCCTGCCGTTCCGGGTCCGCCACCGGGGCTGCGGCCCTTTTGGGAACCGCGCCCGGATGTGGGAGCCCACCGCGCAGAGGCGGGGTCGCTTGCGAAGCGGCGCGGGCGAGGCCGCCGCCAAAGTCCGGGGAGCGCGCCCGTGAGATCCGCGCGAGAACCCGGGAGACGGAGGACCCCGAGATTCCCGCCTTGCGAGGGCGGGGCTCGGCGCCGCATCAACCCGCGGACCGGCTCCTTCCGGAGCCGCCCCGCAAGCCACCGCCCCGGACGCCTCGCGCCTTCAGCTCTCGCGAGCCTCAGGCCTCAACGCCCGAACCGATGCCGCCCACCGTCACGACGCCTCATGAGCGCGCCCCTCTGCCGGGCGGGATGTGCGGACCATATGCCTATTTTGGATCGGTTGTCAAGGAGTATTTTCAAGGACAATGTTGCTCGACCTGACCAGGACGGATCGCGAAGGAGGAGCGGTCCGAGGCGGAGCGGCCGACGCGCCCCGTCACAGCACGGTGAGCGACACGCCGGCGAAGGCGCCTTCGCGCCAGCGCAGCCGCGCCCGCACGATCTGCTCCTTTCGGCCGATCACGAGGTCGAACTCCTGGGGCAGCCTCACGTCCTCGCCGACCTCGAGCCGCGCGCCGCCGTTCGAGAGGTCGCGCACGGCGCACCAGACCACGTCGCGCCCGACGAGGATCTTCCCCTGCAGCAACACCCGCCGCCGCTCCTCCCGCCGGTCCTCGGCCGAGCCGAGGCGGGGGAGGGGGAACGGCGGCGACTTCGAGCGCTGGAGCATCGCGGGGCCTCGTACAGCGACGAGGCAGTGTGGCGCAGGCGGGTGGAAGGCGGGTGAAGGCGATCGGGAAAGTTTTGCGACAATGCGGCGGGTTCTCCGGCCGTGACGGAGGAGGGGAGCGCGTCAACGCCGGAGCGCGTCATGCCCGTCTGGGTAGAGTCCCGATGCGTGGACGGCCCCCGCCGCGGCTCTATGCTTTTTGCGTTTTTAACCCAAAGCATGGAGCGGCACATGGCCGAAGATCCCTATTATCTCACCTCCACCGATCTGACGCTCGGCGACGGCATCACCCGCACGCAGGCGCTCGCCAACACGGCCTCCGTCAACTCGATCTCGGCGACGCTCGCCGCCGAGGGCAAGAACCGGCCGCTGGTGTTCCCGGCCGGCATCACCATGTTCGCCGTCGACGGCACGAACCCCTATCTCTACTGGCGCTCGAAGGTGCCCTTCGTCGGCCGCGGCCGGGAGGTGACGACCCTCAAGTTCCACGGCTCGCACTCGGCGAACTTCTTCATCTTCACCGGCAACACGTCGCGCTCGAGCCCCTTCAGGAACCTCGCCATCCGCGACCTCACGATCGACATGAACCGCGCCAACCAGACGGCCGGCGGCAACATGGCGCTGCTCTCCGGCTACGTCATCGACCGCGAGGACACGAACATCCTCATCAAGAACGTCGACGGCCCCGGCGTCTACGGCCTCATCCCGCAAGGCAACGGCACCGGCGCCGACTGGGGCACGCAGGGCTCCTACGGCGGCCAGACGCAGCCCGCGAACCGGCCGGACCTTTCGGGCTCCATGTTCTCCGAGAACGTGCGCCTGAACCGGGTCACGGTCGACGGCACGGGCCAGACCGGCGCCGGCGACCTCTGCGGCTTCGGCGGCATCGACGGGCTCTATGCGGACGGGGTCGAGATCATCGGCGGCCGCAGCGCCGGGATCGCCGTCTACGGCTCGCGCCGGGTGTTCCTCGACAACTTCGTGCTCAAGGGCTGCAAGTTCGGCGGCTACATGGAGTCGAACCGCATGATGCAGATCCGCGGCTGGGTCGTCGAAGGGGTGACGCAGGCGAGCGGCGACCTCGCCGAGACCTTGCCCATGGCGGGCGTGTGGATCTGCTCCCTCGACGAGACCTACGGCGTCGTCCCCGGGGACTACGACGCCTGCGTCGACGTCGTCATCGACGGCCTGATCTGCCGCGACCTCACGCGGATCCAGCCCGGCAGCGGCAACACCACCGCCGGCGGCGTCTGCGGCGTGCTGCTCTCGGGGCGCAGCCCCTCGCATCCCGTGCGCATGGTGAAGGTCGTCGACTGCGAGTTCGACCGGGTGCGCGCGCTCGCGGCGGCGCAGTCGCCGGCGCAAGGGAGCGCCACGGCGAAGGGCTACGGCATCCGCGTCGCGGGCTCCGCGGCCGAGGTCGACCTCGACAACAACCGCTTCGCCGATTGCGACCAGGCGATCGACCTCGGCGACACTTGGCAGGGCATCTCGGGCAGCGCGGGCCTCATGTACGTCTCGGTGATGCACAACCGCATCCGCGGCTGCGCCAACGGCATCCGCTGGCACGACACCACGGTCAACGCCTGCGCGGCGAAGGACAACGAGTTCTACTCGGTCTCCGGCACGAAGTACGCCGAGACGAGCCTCACCGGCTCGCTCACGGTCGGCGGGACGGGGAACCAGATCGACCACGGGTAGAGCCGGCGCGGGGCGCCTCGGGCCGGGCACGCCCCGCGCCCGCTGCGCCCTGCGCATCGTCATCATGACCGACTCGGATTCCTGTGCGATTCCAGAGTCCCTCGCTCATGATGATCGGCACTGTCATCATGATGGCGGGCGTTCGCGGGGGGGCTCCGGAGGAGAGGCCGATTAAGCTGTCGACGAGGAAGCCCCGCGGCTCATCGGCCGCCACCAGACAGGCTCATCCCGACGCCCCGGTCGAAATCCTCGGGCTCCATCGGCGACGCGAGGAGGAAGTCGGCGAACTCCCTGTCGGCCTGCCCCTTCAGGGCGCGATAGTCCGCGACCGACATCACGACCGCGACCGGCTCGGAATGGCGCACCACCACCTGCGGCCCGCCCCGCGCCGCCGCCTCGACGAGCTTGCCGAAATTCTGCTTGGCCTCGGCGGCTTGCCAGGAGTTCATGTGGAGCTCCGGGTTTGGACGTTTTGTCCAAAATGCATCGGGACGTGGCCGGAGTAAGGAGACGTGGGGCGCAGACGCCTCTCCCGTCCGCCGAGAGAGAGGCCGGGTCGCGCCTTAGGCGCGGCCCGGGTGAGGGGTTAATGCACTCAACGTCCTATCCGGAAAAGGCCTTATCCTTCACGCGGACGGCGCTTGTGCGCCGGCGGACCGGCCTTACTCGACGATCTGGATGACCCTGTGGGTGCGGGGATCGACGAGCACCGTGCGGTCGTTCACGACGGTGTAGCGATAGTCGCGGACGCCGTATTCGGCCGGCACCTCGTAATAGGTGACGCCGCTCGACGGCAGCACCGCCCCGACCTGGACTTCCTGCTGGTAGCGGTAGGACGCCGGGCGCTGCTGGACCACGTACTGCCGGAAGCGCGGGCGCTGCTCGTCGGCAAGCCCGCCGACGATCGCGCCGCCGACCGCGCCGGCAACCGCGCCGACCGGCCCGCCGACGATGGCGCCGCCGACGGCGCCGGTGGTCGCCCCCGCCGCCGCTCCTCCGGACTGGGCCTGGGCTGCGAGCGGGAAGGCGAGAAGCGAGAGGGCGGCCGCGGCCGCCAATGCACGGAATGCCATGGGGAGTATCCTTTCAGGGAAACGAACGCCCGGTTCGGGGCTCGCAGAACTCGCCGGGGCTGCCGCCGCCCTACGCTGCTCACGGTCAGGGCGGCTATTTCGTGAGTGCATCCGGAGGTGAGCGCACCGCCATACGGCAGGCAGGTGGCCCAGCGAGGTCGTGTGGGGCAACGTGGGGCGAGGGTGGGAGTTCCGGCGATCCGTCCCGGGAGGACGCTTTATTCGGCGGCCTGCCGCCGGCGGGCGAGCGCCGCCGCCCAAAGCTCCACGTCCTGGGCCGCGAGCCGATGAGGCAGGCCGTAGCGCTCCTCGACCCGCATGATCAGGTCCTGCTTGTCGCGGACGGCGGAGAGGTCGTCCGCGGTGAGACGGCCCCACTTCGCCTGCGCCGCCTTCATGCGGCCGCCGGCGACGTCGAGGACGCCGTCGGGACGATCCGGGATCCGGTTGCACATGGGCCGTCTCCGCCGCGCCGAAGGATCAGTGCCGCGAGACCCGCCCCGCCTTGGACAGGCGGGTCTTGTTCGCCTTCACCCGGTCCCGATAGAGCGCGACGACCTTCGCCGGGACCTTGTCCCCCGTGCCGGCCGCGGCGCCTTCGACCGCGAGCGTCTGCGCGGCGGACAGCGCCGCCGCCTTCTCGGGCATCATGCGCCCGACCTCGGCAAAGGCCGGAACGGCTCCCGTGGCGATGCGGAAGAGGCGCAGGCCGACGAGCGCCTGCGTCTCGCAGGCGAGCCGGGCCGCGTCGACGGACAGCCTGAGCCAGGGGGTGAAGAAAGGAGCGAACATCATAGACCTCGGCGGGCAAAGCGCCCGATGCGACAGCCGCACGAGGTCTTCTTGCTTCGCGCTATGTGGGGCGGGGGAGGGGGATTGCGAGTGGGGCGGCGAGGGCAGTGTGGCGCGGGCGGTGGAAGACGGGTGAAAGACGATCGGGAGAGTTTCAATGCCGCCGCCAGCGCCTGTCATGCCCGCCCGGACTTGATCTGGAGGTCGACCCGGCCGCGACCGCGCCGATTGAGCGCCACCCCTCCATCGTCATGGCCGGGCTTGTCCCGGCCATCCACGCCTTTGGTGCGGAAAGAGCGCCGCGCCTTCCGTCGATGCACGAATGCGCGGGCTCGCGCCCACGCAGCGCGCGTGCGGCGCGCAAAGTCGTGGATGGCCGGGCCAAGCCCGGCCATGACGAGGGAGAGGAAGGGCGTCAACGCCGGAGCACGTCATGCCCGGCCTTGGGCCGGGCATCCACGCCTTTACCCCCCACGTCGTCTTGCGCTGGCCACCCGCGCCGTTACCCTCGTGCCCATGAAGGGCGGCTGGGTCTACTTCATGAGCAACCGCCGCGACGGCGTGCTCTACGTCGGCGTGACGGCAAACCTCTCCCGGCGCGTCTGGGAGCACCGCGAGGGCCTGATCGAAGGCTTCACCAAGCGCTACGGCCTGAAAGTGCTCGTCTACTACGAGCGCTTCGAGGACATCCGCGACGCAATCCAGCGCGAGAAGACGATCAAGCACTGGCCCCGCGCCTGGAAGGCCCGCCTCATCCACGGCATGAACCCCGAATGGGACGACCTCTACGAGACGCTGAACCAGTAGCCGCCCGCCGGCTCCTTCGGCTCACGCCCCTCCACCTCATGGCCGGGCTTGTCCCGGCCATCCACGCCTTTGCCGGGGAAGAGCGCCACGCCTCCCGTCGATGCACGGATGCGCGAGCTCACGCCCGCGCAGCGCGCCTTGCGGCGCGCAAGTCGTGGATGGCCGGCCCAAGGCCGGTCATGACGGGGAGGGGAGGGCGTCAACGCCAGGGCACGTCATGCCCGGGCTTGTCCCGGCCATTCACGCCTTTGCTGGGGCAGGGGGCGCCCGCCCACCATTCGAGCGCGCCAGATGCGCGGGCTCATGCCCGCGCAGCGCGCCTTGCGGCGCGTAAGTCGTGGATGGCCGGGCCAAGCCCGGCCATGACGAGTGAGGGCGTCACCGCCGG
The DNA here is from genome assembly GCA_036386395.1 of Beijerinckiaceae bacterium. GTDB lineage: Bacteria > Pseudomonadota > Alphaproteobacteria > Rhizobiales > Beijerinckiaceae > JAJKJG01. The sequence continues at coordinate 10,421 of DASVVU010000246.1, forward strand.
AGCGCGTCATACCGGGCTCGGCCGGCTGCGACCGCCTCAGCCGAACGCCACCCTCCACCGTCATGGCCGGGCTTGTCCCGGCCATCCACGCCTTTGCCGGGGAAGAGCGCTACGCCGCCGCCCAGCGCACGGATGCGCGGGCTCACGCCCGCCCAGCGCGCCTTGCGGCGCGCAAGTCGTGGATGGCCGGAACGAGTAAGGGCGTCACCGCCGGGGCGGGTCATGCCCGGACTCGGCTGGCTGCGACCGCCCTCGCCGAACGCCACCCTCCACCGTCATGCCGGGCTTGGCCCGGGCATCCACGCCTTTGCTGGGGAAGAGCGCCACGTCACCCACCATTCGGCGGACGGATGTGCGGGCTCACGCCCGCGCAGCGCGCCTTACGACGCGCAAGTCGTGGATGGCCGGGCCGATCCCCGGATCAAGTCCGGGGACGGCCATGACGGAGGAGGGTGGTGTGTCGATGGAGCGCGTCATGCCCGGGCTCGGCCCGGGCATCCACGCCTTTGTCTTCGTCGAGGTGTTCCCAGTGCAGGCTGAAACGGCCGATCTCGACCCGCTCGCGGTCGGCGGGGCTCGCCGCGAGGAGGCGCGGGAACCAGGCGAGCGGCACGCCGAGCGTGCGCCCGTCCGAGAGCTCCACCCACATCGTCGCGTCGTCAAATCGAACTGCCGTCGCCGAAATAGTCATGCGGACCCTGATGGAGTTAGACATATGGTATGTGGTCTGGGATTAAAACTGCCTTGGTCTTTTTGTCTATAATTGGAATCATCTCAAACTCCTTCATTATACGTTGAGGTATTTTCTTGCGCGGAAAGCGGAGAGCTGACGACAAAGAAGAGAAGGTGTAGTTGATTGGTCCTTCAAATAAGGGTGGTTCGGGAGGATCTTCTTCACTGTTAACGATTAATAAATATAGCATGCCATTTT
>DASVVU010000247.1:0-23568 GCA_036386395.1 Beijerinckiaceae bacterium
GGCGGGCGTCTACCTCGGCTACGACAAGCCGCAGACGCTGGGCGACCGGGCGACCGGCGGCGGCTTCTCGGCCCCGATCGTGCGCGACTTCTTCCAGATGGCGTTGAAGGACAAGCCGCCGACGCCGTTCCGCGTGCCGCCCGGCATCAAGCTCATCAGCGTCGACCGCGGCTCCGGCATGCGCTCGTCCGGCGCCGGCACCATCCTCGAAGCCTTCAAGCCCGGCACCGGCCCGCCCGACAACTACGCCGTCATCGGCGGCTACGGCGGCGGGGCGGTCAGCCCCGAGGCCGAGCGCGCCGTCAGCGTCGGGACGGGCGGGCTTTACTGAACGGCCCTGTGGGCGCACCGGCTCGTAGCCATCCGCGGGCGTTCGCGCCCGCGGGCCCATGTGTCGCGCGAAACATTCTTTCCTGCGACGGCCGTCGCGACCCGGCAATGTCGCGCGCTTTTCCCGACGATGTCGCGGAAAAACACCGGCGATGTCGAAACGAACGCCTCGATGTCGAACGCAGGGCGGAAACGACCCCCGCGCCCGCGGAATGGCCGCACGGCCGAAAAAGCCCTTCCCCGCGCCGGACGCAACCCCCCGATCCGCTCCTCCCGTCTTCCGCGGGCGGAGAGAGGGGGACGCGTCTCGCCCGAGGCCGTCAGGTCGGGACGGGCGAGCTGTACTGAGGCGCCTCCAAAGCCGGGAAACACCACCACTCCCCTCATCCTGAGGTGCCCGCGAAGCGGGCCTCGAAGGACGCACCTCCGCCGATACGGCGCCCATCCGCCGGTGCGTGCTTCGAGGCTCGGCCTTCGCCCTCGCACCTCAGCATGAGGGGAGTTGGGTGGCGGCTTCCGACTGGAACCCTTATTTACACCGTGCCGCGCCGCCCCTATGGCGCCGCTCCCTCCTGCATCCGTAGAGACCCATGCGCGCCGAGATCGAGAACCTCCTCGAAGCCGCCAAGCAGTCGATCGGGCTGCTGAGGAGGCATCTTTGACTGGGACAAGGCCCAGCGACGCCTCGCCGAGCTGAATGCCCAGGCCGAGGACCCGAGCCTCTGGAACGATCCCGAGGCCGCGCAGAAGACCATGCGCGAGCGCAACGCCCTCGAGGACCAGACCGGCGCCATCCGCCGCCTCGAGCAGGACCTCGAGGACGCCGTGACCCTGATCGAGCTCGGCGAGACCGAGGGCGACGAGGCGAGCGTCAGGGAGGGCGAAGCCGCGATCCGCAAGGTCGAGGCCGAGGCGGCGCGCCGCCAGATCGAGAGCCTGCTCGCCGGCGAGGCCGATCCCAACGACACGTATCTGGAGGTCCACTCCGGCGCCGGCGGCACCGAGAGCCAGGACTGGGCCCAGATGCTGCAGCGCATGTACGCGCGCTGGGCCGAGAAGCACGGCTACAAGGTCGAGGTGGTCGACTGGTCGGACGGCGAGGAGGCCGGCATCAAGGGCGCGACGCTCCTCGTCCGCGGCCACAACGCCTACGGCTGGCTCAAGACCGAATCCGGCGTGCACCGGCTCGTGCGCATCTCGCCCTTCGATTCGAACGCCCGCCGGCATACGAGCTTCGCCTCGGTGTGGGTCTATCCCGTGGTCGACGACAAGATCGACATCCAGGTCAACGAGTCGGACTGCCGCATCGACACCTACCGCTCGTCGGGCGCCGGCGGCCAGCACGTCAACACGACGGATTCGGCCGTGCGCATCACCCACCTGCCCACCGGCATCGTGGTCGCCTGCCAGCAGGAACGCTCGCAGCACAAGAACCGCGCCACCGCCTGGAACATGCTGCGCGCCCGCCTCTACGAGGCCGAGCTCAAGCGCCGCGAGGAGAAGGCCAGCGCCGAGGCCGCCGCCAAGACCGACATCGGCTGGGGCCACCAGATCCGCTCCTACGTCCTCCAGCCCTACCAGCTCGTCAAGGACCTCCGCACCGGCGTCCAGTCGACGAGCCCCTCCGACGTCCTCGACGGCGACCTCGACCCGTTCATGGAGGCGGCGCTGGCGAAGCGGATCCAGGGGGGCGGGGGAGAGGTGGAGGATATTGAGTAATAATCCTCTGTGTCCTGGGAGTATTCCCCACGAGTCCGTGTTATGTAGAGGTAATGTTCCAGGAGCAATCGGGGATCCGCAGATGGTAGACCTTGCGAAGATACTTTTCGATTTTGATCTTCAAGAAAATGGAGGAAAGATCTCGTTTAACAACAATGAAGAAATAGGCGCATTTTTAGAGACTCAAAGTGGTTTTTATGCTTGGGTACACACTCCTGTGCAAGATACAGATAGCAGCCTCAATAATGTACGCATGTTAATAATGAATGCTTTAGAGCGTGTAAAAACTACGCTTAATCAATGTGTTCGCGGAGAGATATCTCAGGAAGATTTCTATAAAGAATTCTATAATGTTTTTAGTAAAATGAAATTACCAATCGCTGAAACTGCAAGGGCTCAGTTCATTAGCCAGCTCCGGCATGAAAGAGGCGCAGGAGTGGCGCTAGCAGCTCTAGCATTCTTCATCAATCGCGTTTCTGACCTTACAATCACTCACCGAGATGTATTGCTCGGCATCGTTGCTGCCAGCGAATTCGAACGCGGGCTTGACCCGGGAACTGCTGCTTCGGCGCGACAGGCGCTAGATAACTTAGCGTCAGATTTTGGGCAAAAATTCCGGAAGGCTGTGCTGGAACTAGAGTCCGCTATCCAAACTGCACAAGAGCAGCGAAACATAGAGGCAGAGGCCTTTTTGAATGCCCGTTCCCGTAATCGTCGCTTCACACGCCGCGTTGCACTTGCTGTAGCGCGGCGGTTACGTGATTACAAGACGGCCAAAGAGACCGAGCTGAATGCTGCAAAGGAAGAATTTAAACGTGTGGAAGATACTTATCGTGAGCATATGAGGATTAAAGCTCCAGTTGATTATTGGACTGCCAAGGCCGAAGGTCATCGCGATCAGGCGGCTTCATATAGATTATTACTCATAGTCTTTGCAGTACTCGTAGGAGGATGTCTCCTAATAGGACTTTATTTTATAGGTGAGCACGCTGTTGATTTAGCAAACAAAGATAAACCTCCTGCTGCTTTTCTCCCTATTGTAACGGTGGGGATTGTGGCGTCTACGATGGCATTCTGGGCTGCCCGAGTAATTGTCCGCCTCTTCATGAGTGAACATCATCTCGCAATCGACGCCGACGAGCGCGCGACGATGGCAATGACCTATCTTGCACTAACCGAAAGAGGGGCGGTCGATGAAAAGGATCGAGCAATAATTCTGACGGCGCTATTTCGCCCAAGCTCTGATGGCATTGTAAAAGATGATGCAGCTCCGGACATTGGGCCCGCAGCATTGCTTTCTAAGACGCTCGATCGGCGATAAAACTGCTGGAAGCCGAAGGGGAGGAGCGCATGGGTCGGATCATCCGCGTCGCCACCTTCGACGGCCCCGGCGCCGATCCCGTCATCCGCGAGGTCCCCTGGCCGAAGGTCGGGCCCAAGGCCGCCCTGATCCAGGTCGGCGCCTGCGGCGTCTGCGGGACCGATCTGCACATCCTCAAGGGGCACTGGCCGAAGCCGCTGCCGTGGCCGTTCACGCTCGGGCACGAGATCGCAGGGGTCGTCGTCGAGAAGGGGCCGGAGCTTACGACCGACTGGATGGACGAGCCGATCGCGGTCGGGTCGAAGATCATGATCCCGCCGTTCATGCCGTGCGGGGAGTGCTACTACTGCCGGCACTATCCGGAGAGCTCGAACCGCTGCCAGACGCCCGTCTACTACGGGCGCTATCTCGGCTTCGACAAGCCGCCGCACCTGTGGGGCGGCTGGGCCGAGTACGTCTACGTCGACCTCGGCATGCTGCCGGGCACCAAGATCTACCGGCTCCCCGACGACATGCCGCTCCGCCTCGGCGCCTTGGCCGAGCCGATCACCTCGACGATCCGCGGCTTCGCCCGGGCGAAGCGCATGGGCGGCTTCCGGTGGGGCGACACCGTGGTGATCCAGGGCTCGGGTCCGATCGGCATCCTCGCCATCGCCGCCGCCCGGGAGATGGGCGCTGGCCGCATCGTCTGCGTCGGCGCCCCCGAGACGCCGCGCCTCGCGCTTGCCCGAAGGTTCGGGGCCGAGGCGACCGTCGACATTGAGGAGCACTTGACGCCGCAGGCGCGCATCGCCCGCGTGCGCGAGATCGTCGGCGGCTGGGGCGCCGACCTTGTCATGGACTGCACCGGGCACCCGAGCGCGGGCCCCGAGGGCATCGAGTTCCTGCGCGACTGCGGCTTCTACATCGAGATGGGCCAGTTCACCGACGCAGGCAGCATCGAGACCAACTGGCACCGCTTCGTCGCCAAGGACATCACCATCATGGGCTCCTGGGCCTTCACCGAGAACGACCTCGCCCTCGGCGTGAAGATGCTCGACCGCGCCCGCGACAAGTACCCGTGGTTCGACATGCAGACCCTCTACCCTTTCGACGGCGACGGGGTGCGGAGCGCCGTCGCCGACGCCATGGCGATGCGCACGGTCAAGTCCACCATCGTCCCGTTCCCGGAGCTCCTGGAGGCGTGAGCGGATCCTCCCCCGCGCAGCGGGGGAGGGGGGGACCATGCGAGGCATGGTGGAGGGGCGGCCACGAGCGCGGCTTGGGTCGTCCTGCGCGACCGGCTCCACCCACCACGTCGACGGCGCGCCCGGCCCGCGCCCCCTCCACCGCCTTCGGCGGTCCCCCTCCCCCGCAAGCGGGGGAGGATCAGCGCCTGTGGCGGAAGGCGACGACCTTCGGCTTGTCCTCGGCGCGTTGGAGGCAGGTATCGAGGACACGGGCGAGCAGGCCGAGGTGGAACGGCTTCTTGAGCCTCGGGACGTCCGGGGCGAGGTCGGCGGGCAATTCGCCGAAGCCGGTCGCGATGATGACCGGAAGCTGCGGCCGTTCCGCCTTGACGGCCGCGATCAGCTGCGCGCCCGTCATGCCCGGCATCACCTGATCGGTCAGCACGAGATCGACGGCGGGCGCGCCGCGCAAGGTTTCGAGCGCCTCGGCGCCGGACGCGGCCTGCAGCGCGGCATGTCCGAGGTCCTCCAGCATCGCCGCGGTGTTGGCGAGGACGAGCGGATCGTCGTCGACGACGAGCACGGTGAGCCGGCGGGCGGGCTCGCCTTGCGCCGGCGGCTGCGCGGCCGGGACGCTCGGGCCGTGGAGGGCGCCCGCCTCCGCGACGGGCAGCCAGATCTCGGCCGTCGTGCCTTCTCCCTTCCGGCTCCTCAAGGCGAACCCGCCGCCCGACTGCTCCGCGAGGCCGTGCACCATGGAAAGGCCGAGGCCGGTGCCCTTGCCGGTGCCCTTCGTCGTGAAGAACGGCTCGGTGGCGCGGGCGAGCGTCGCCTCGTCCATGCCTTCGCCGGTGTCGGTCACGGACAGGCAGACGAAGCGGTCGGGCCCCTCAGCGCCGGCGATGGTGATGGTTCCGCCGTCCGGCATGGCGTCGCGGGCGTTCACGACAAGGTTGAGGAGCGCGAGCTCGAGCTGGTTCGCGTCGACGAGGGCCGGCGGCAGCCGGAGCGGGAAATGCGTCTCGATCCGCACCGTCGGGCCGATCGACCGCTGCAGCAGATCCGCCATCCCGCGCACGAGCGCCGAGAGGTCGACCGGCCGGGGCTCGAGGTCCTGCCGGCGCGCGAAGGCCAGCATGCGCTGCGTCAGGGCGGCGCCGCGCTCGGCGCCCCCGATCGCGTTGTCCAGGAGCGCCTTCGCCTTGGCGTCCTCCGGGAGCCGCTTGCGCAGGAGCTCGAGGTTGCCGAGGACGACCGAGAGCAGGTTGTTGAAATCGTGCGCGACGCCGCCGGTGAGCTGGCCGATGGCCTCGATCTTCTGAGACTGGCGAAGCGCCGCCTCGGCGCGCCGCCGGGCGGTCACGTCGAGGAGCCCGCCGACCACCCTGACGAAGCGCCCGCCGGCGTCGCGCTCCACCCGCTCGGAGACGACGGCGTCGAGCACGTCGCCGGCCTTCGTGACGAACCGGTATTCCGCCTCCTTCAGCTCGCCGAGCCCGATGAGGCCCGGCCAATCCACCGTGGCCCGCCTCCGGGCAGACGGCTCGGTCATGAACGCGGCCAGGGGCCGGCCCTTCACCTCCTCGCGGCCGTAGCCGAGGAGGTCGAGCCAGGCGTCGCTCACGTGCTCGACGAGCCCGTCCCGGTCGAGCGCGTGCAGGGGCAGCGGCGTCTTGCGATAGAGATTGCGGAACCGCTCTTCGCTGTTGCGCAGGGCGGCGGCCTCGCGCTCGGCCAGCACGGCGAAGCGCCGGTCGAACATCGCGGCGACGAGCGCCAGGAACAGGATCAGAAGCGTGGCGCCCGAGACCGCGATCGCGAGCGCCGTCTGGGCAAGGCTCGCATGGCCGTGGGGCCCATCGACGGTCGCGTGCGCGGTGAAGCTTGCGGCCTGCATCGCCGCATAGTGCATCCCCGAGATGGCGAGCCCCATCGCCACCGCGGCCACGAGCTTCTGAACGAGGCCGGTGTTCTGAAACGCGAGCCAGAGCGCCACGGTCGCGGCCCCGATCGCGATCAGCACCGAGACCGCGACCCAGAGCTTGTCGTAGGTGAGGTGCGCCCCCATGCGCATCGCCGCCATGCCCGTGTAGTGCATGGCGACGATTCCGAGGCCGACGAACAGGCCGCTGAAGAGCAGGACCCTCGGGCTCGCCTCCTTGCGGCTCACGGCCTGGAGGCCAACTCCGGTCACGACCACGGCGAGGACGAGCGACAGGGCCGTCAGCGGGATGTCGTAGTTGACCTCCATGCCCGGCATGCTGAACGCGAGCATCGCCACGAAGTGCATCGACCAGATGCCGCCGCCCATCGCAACCGCAGACGTCGCGAGCCATGCGTGGCAGGCCCATCCGGACGAAGCCCGGATGCGGCCGGCAAGATCGAGCGCCGTGTAGGAAGCCGCGGTCGCGACGAAGATTGAGAGCGCGACGAGGACAGCGTCGTGCGTTCCGGTCAGGGTCACCGCTCAATCGCCCGCCGACCGACGCCGCGATGCGAAGTCCGAAGCTTAAGCATTAGTCCGAATCAGCATCGAAATCAGAATGCGAAAGTGAACGGTGGCCAGTGCTGCCGGTCAAGACGAAAGTCGGGGCAAATAAAAAAGGACGGCCGATAGCCGCCCTTCAGTTCGGTCCGCCGCTTGGCTCGACCGTGCCAGCCCGCGAATCAGCCTTGTGCTTGCCGTGACTATACAGTCACTAGGGACTCCCCGGAAGGCGAGGGCGCCGCCCCGCGCCGCGCGCCCGACACATGGCGTCTGCGCAGCCTCGGCGTGTGGCCTCGCACCGCTTTGTCCGGCGGCTCCTGTACGAAGCCGATGAAGCGGGCCCGACATCCGGTCGGGAGCCGCCGGGCCGGCCGGCCCCGAACCTTTCGACAGGATTGGACGATGAACCGCTTGCAGCTCCTCGGTCTCGCGTTCCTGGCCGCCACCGCGGCGACGCTTCCCGCCGCACAGGCCCGCGAGGCGTCGGAGTTCGATCCGGCGGCCGCGCGGGCGGTGGCGGCGGCGGTCGAGAACGACCCGCTGCTTGCCGGGATGCTGCGGCAGTGTCCGGCCGACCTCTTCCGGCGCGAGGCGCGGCGTGGGTCGGCGCGGGAGCGCCTGTCCGACGGGTCCTGCGACGCGCGCCTCGGCCAGTGCCTCAAGGCCTGCGTGGCGGGCGACGGCAACGCCTGCCTCAACCTCGCGCGCAGCTTCGAGGAACACGAGGAGGCGGCGCCGCCGCGCATCCGCGAGACGCTGTTCGCGGCGGCCTGCGCGGCCGGCGAGGGCGCCGGCTGCACCAACCGCGCCGCCGGCATGCGCAACGGCGGCTACGACGACGACCCCTTCCGCGACGCGCCCGAGGCCGAGAAGGAGAGCTGCCAGTTCCGCAGCTTCGCCATCGCCTGCCGCCTGGGGGACGCCTGGGGATGCGCCATGCTCGGGCAGGCCTACAAGAACGGCGAGGGCACGCCGCGCAGCGTCGCCAAGGCGCGCGGCGCCTACCGGAAGTCGTGCGCGCTCTCCCCGGACTTCGAAGCCTGCACGTTCGCGAAGTCGGACCTCGAGGAGCTGCGCGTCTCCAGGCGATAGACGCCATTGTGCATCGCAATATTCCGGTAAGCAGGAATCTGCAGCGAACTTTAATGGTTGTTCGCCACAAATAATCACAAGAAACAACGGGGCGGGCTTTGGAAGATCATCTCGTGCTGGCCGTCGGCATCCTGCGGCGGCTCGGCCTCGCGGCGCTCGTCGTCATGGCGCACTCGGAGCTGCTGCGGCGGCTCGAGGGCCGCCTGCGCTGTCAGCAGGCCGCCACGGGTCTTCTGTTCGGAGCGGCCGCGGTCTTCTCGATGGCGAGCCCCGCGTCCTCCGCGCTGGGCGTCGTCATCGACGGCCGCAGCGTCCTCGTCGGGTTGGCCGGGCCGTTCGGCGGCTGGCCGGGCACGCTCGTCGCCGCCCTCGTCGTCGGGGCTTACAGGGTCTGGCTCGGCGGCGCGGGCGCGCCCTCCGGCCTCGTCGGGATCGCCATCGCGGCGGGCGCGGGCCTGGCGTTCGCCCGATGGTACGCGTGTCCTCCGGAGCGCCTGCGCGTCTCCGGGCTCGCCCTGCTCGGCGCCATGTCGAGCCTCAGCGTCCTGAGCACGCTCGCCCTCCCGGCCGAGATCCGCTGGACGGTCTTCGCCGCCACGGCCGGGCCGGTCGCCGCCGCCACGATCGCGGGCGTGATCGTGCTGGGCATGCTGCTTGTGCGCGAGCGGCGCCGCGTCCTTGCCGAAGCGGCGCTTCGCGAGGCCGCCACGATCGACCACCTGACGGGGCTTGCGAACCGGCGCGCGTTCCACGGCGAGCTCGGGTGGGCGGTGGCGCAGGCCGGTCGCAGCCGCGCGCCGCTCGCCCTCCTCATGCTCGACGTCGACGGCTTCAAGGCCTTGAACGACGCCCACGGGCACGAGGCCGGCGACGCGGCGCTCGCCGCCTTAAGCCAGGCCCTCACGGGCATCCTGCGGGAAGCCGACGTCCCGGCGCGGCTCGGGGGCGACGAGTTCGGCGTCGTGCTGCCCGCGACGACGGCGGACGGGGCGCGCCACCTCGCCGAGCGCATCCGCGCGGCCGTCGAGGCCGTCCGCCTGTCCGTTCCGGCGGGCGAGGCGTCGCTCAGCGTCAGCGTCGGCGCTGCCGCCTTCGTGTCCGGCATGACGCCGGAGCGTCTCCTTAAGGCCGCCGACGAGGCGCTCTACCGGGCGAAGCGCGAAGGCCGCAACCGCGTGTCGATGACGCCGCCTTATGCGCTCGCCGCCTGAGGCGACGGCGGCGACCCTTCGGCCGCCGCCTTCAGGTTCGCGAGGCCCTGCTCGAAGTCGCGGCCGATCATGCGGTCCATGTCGACGAAGACGCCCATCACCTTGCCCATGAAGACGTTGGGGCCGGTCATCGCCCAGGTGACCTCGGTGGAATCGACCTGGGGCACGAGGGTGAACTCGGCGGTGTTGTGGGCCTCGAAGGGCTTGAGGAAATCGAGCTTGATCGTGACCCGCGACGGCGCCGACGCGTCGACGATCTCCATCCGCCCCTGGCCGACGTTCCGGTTGCCCTCCCAGGCATAGACGGCGCCCTGGCCGCGCGGCAGCCCGGCATAGGTGCGCTTCAGCGCCGGGTCCCTGTTCTCCCACGGCGACCAGGCGCTCCAGGCGCGGAAGTCCTCGATCAGGCCGAAGATTCTTTCCGGCGGCGCCGCGATGCGGATCGAGCGCGCGATGCGGAACGTGGCGGGCTTCCTCGACGCGAGGACGAGCACGGCGGCGACCGCGGCGACCAGCACGGCGGCGACGATCGCGATGACGGTGAGCGTGCTCATCAGCCGGCCTTCTCGCAGTTGACCATCCAGGGTGTGCCGAAGCGGTCGGCGAGCATGCCGAAGCGCACCGCCCAGAAGGTCTCCTGGATCGGCATCCGCACCGTCCCGCCCTCGGCGAGCGCGTGGAAGATGCGCTCGGCCTCCGCCGGGTCGTCGACGCCGACGTTGATCGAGAAGCCGCTCATGTCCTGCTGGTGGCCGGGCGGGGCGTCGGACCCCATGAGAATCTTGTCGCCGATCGTCATGCGGGCATGGATGATCTTGCCGCGCCACTCGGCCGGCGTGTGCCCCGCCGCCGGCGTGCCCTCGTGGGTCATCATGGCGACGATCTTGCCGCCGAGGACCCGCTCGTAGAAGCGGAACGCCTCCTCGCAGTCGCCTTTGAAGAACAGGTACGGGTTGAGCTGCATGGTCGCTCCTCGGCTGGCCGGCGGTCGTGGCGCGGGCGCCCGGGTGGGCATCCTTGAGATGGCCGAGGCTCCCGTCAAAGGAGCTGGGGTAGCGCCCGGGCCCGCCGGCAACCTCCCGGAGCCGGGGCTGCGGGTCAAGCGGGATCAGAGGCCGCAGCGATCCCCGTCTTAAGGCCGTCTTAAGCGCCGCCGGAAAGCCGTGCGCCGGCCCGCAGGAATCGGCGGGGGTCCACCGGCACGCCGTCGATGCGGGTCTCGTAATGGAGGTGCGCCCCGGTCGAGCGCCCGGTCGAGCCGATACGTCCGACGACCGCTCCCGCCTGGACGGCCTGTCCCGGCTGGACCGCGATCGTGGAGAGGTGGGCGTAGCGGGTCGAGAGGCCGTTGCCGTGGTCGATCTCGACCATCCGCCCGTAGCCGCCGGAATACTCCGCCGCCGTGACGGTCCCGGCCGCGGTCGCCCGCGCCACCGTGCCGTGGTCGGCCTTGAAGTCGAGGCCCGTGTGCATGGCCGGCCCGCGGGTGAAGGGGTCGATGCGCATGCCGAAGCCGCTCGTGAGATCGGCCTCGGCGCTCGTCGGACGCCCGAGCGGCAGGGCGGCGCTCGCCTGGCGCAGGCGGTTGAGCTGCATCAGGCTCGCCTGCGCCTGCGCGGCCGCGAGCTCGAAGGCGTCGGCCTTCGCCGGGAGGGGGACGAAGGGGCCGCCGATCCCGCCGCGGGGCTTCTCCAGCCGCTCCGGTTCGAGCCCGGTCGCCGCGATGGCGAGGCGCAGGCGGCTCGCGAGGCCCTCCGAGCGCCGCCGCACGGCATCGACCGCGCCGAGCTGCGCCGCTTCGACCACCTTCAGCGAGCGGTCGAGGTGCGACAGCCGCTCCTGCGGCGTGCGCCCGGGGTGGCTCGGCGCCGCAGTCGGCACTGCGGGGTCAGGGAGCCCGCCGGTGCGCAGGCCGAAGCTCTCGGTCACCGGAAGCGGCTTTTGCGGCCGGGGCGCGAAGGCCTGCGCGCCGAGGTCGTCGACGGGATCCGGCGCGGGCGAGGCGGAGGCGGCGGGACCGGCCTCGGCGGCAAGGCGCGAGACGACCGCCTGCCGGGCCTCGATCCGGGCCTGGCGCACGGCGATGTCCCGCAAGCGCGCCTCGAGGCTCTCCTGCTCGACGAGCTTCTGGCTCGCGGCCCGGTCGAGGCGGGAGCGCAGGTCCCCGATCCGGTCCTCGTAGGCGCTCTGGATCGCGCTCTGCCGGGCGAGGAAGGCGGCCGAGAAGGTGTCGCTCCGGAGGAGGCACCATGTCGCCCCGGCGGCCCAAGCCGCAAGGAGCGCGCCTCCGACGCCGCCGGCGATCAGCGTGCCGCGCCGGAGCGGCACCATGCCCGGCGCCGCAGCGCCGGGGCGGGGCCTCAAGGAGCGGGAGGAGAACTCGGCCATACGCGCGTCGAACCCGAAGGACGGCGCGATTAGACCTCGTTAGGGTTAAGAAACGGAAAAAAACCTCCGGTTGCGTCTAAGGCAGCGCCCGCGCGGCCTCGAGGACGGCCTCGGCGTGGCCCGGGACCTTCACCTTGGACCAGACCTCGGCGATGCGGCCGTCCCGATCAATGAGGACGGTCGTGCGCTCGACCCCCATGTATTTGCGGCCGTACATGCTCTTCTCGGCCCAGACGCCATAGGCCTCCAGCATTTCCTTCGCCTCGTCCGAGGCGAGGGTGAGGTCGAGGCCGTATTTCGCCCGGAACTTGTCGTGGCTCTTGAGGCTGTCGGGCGAGATGCCGATCACCTCCGTATCGACGGTCTCGAACTCCCCTTTCAGGCGATTGAAATTCTGAGCTTCGAGGGTGCAGCCGCTCGTGTCGTCCTTGGGATAGAAATACAGGACGACCTTACGGCCGCGTAAGGCCGAGAGGCCGATGGTCGTCCCGCCGGTGGCGGGCAGGGTGAAATCGGGCGCCTGGTCCTTAGGCTTCAGCGGCATGTCGCCTTCCTTTCGACGGATTTTCCGATACTTAGAGAGGGATGCGGACCGATTGTGCGGATCCCCTGCCGGGCTTTGCGGCCAAGCTTTAAGGTTTCGACAACCGGTTGGACTACCATGGCGCGTCCGGCTCGGTCTGGCCCTCGGGAATGAAGCATCTGACGAGCACCTTCCTGCGCCGCCCGCGGCCGGGCCGCCGGCGCGGGACGTGGGGCCGCATCCTGCGCGGCACGCTCTATGTCAAGCTCGGGCTCGCCCTCGCGCTCGGGCTCGCGACCGGGCTCCTGTACCTGCGCCTCAGCGCCGCGCCCCTGACCTTCGAGGGCCTGTCCGAGCGCGTCGCCGCCGCGGTCGCGGCGCGGATCGGGCCGGGCTGGAGCGTCGTCCTCAAGGACTCGGCTCTCGCCCTCGAGGACGGGGCGCTGGCGCTGCGCACCTCCGGCCTCGACGTGCGCAATCCCGACGGCCTCCTGGTCCTGCGCTCCCCGAGCGCGGTGGTCGGCGTCGACACGACGGCGCTCCTGACCGGGAGCCTCCAGCCGCGCTCCGTCGAGTTCCGCGACCTCCAGGTCCGGGCCGCCGTCAATCGCGACGGCACCCTGTCCTTCGTCGCGGCCGAAGGCAGCGAGCCGCAGGCCGTGACTTGGCCGCCGCCCGCCGCCGCGCCGGGTCCGGCGCCCCAGAGCCCGGCCCCATCGGCGCCGGACGGCCCTTCGATCGTCTCGCTCGCGCTGGGCTCCCTGTTCGATCTCGTGCTCGAGCCGCGCGGCGTCGTCGGCGCTCTCGACCGGGCCCGGGTCACGAATGCCCGCCTCACCCTCGTCGGCGCCGACGGGCGCGAGCGGGCGGCTTTCCGGCAGGTCTCGGGGCTATTCGAGCGCAGCGGCCCCGACGGGCGCCGCTTCGAAATCGGCCTCGAAGGTCCGCGCGGGCGCTGGCGCGTCGCCGGCGACCTCAAGGCCGGCAGCCGCCATCGCGGCGGCAGCATCACGGTCGCCGACATGCCGATCGACGACCTCATGCTCCTCTCCGGGCTGTCGAACGCGCCGGCGACGAGCGACCTCAAGCTCTCCGGCCAGGCCGACGCGGTCATCACCGAGGGGCGCATCGCGAAGCTCGAGACGCGCCTGTCCACCAACGCCGGCATGGTCCAGATCGACGACAAGGACATGCCGCCGATCGACGTCGCGGCGGCGAGCGCGCACGGAGTCTGGGACGAGGCCCGGCGCACCTTCGCCCTGGACGAGATCGCCTTCCGCAGTGCCGGGACGGAGATCCGCTTGGCAGGTGAGATCGGCCCCGGCCCGAGCGGCGGCTGGCGCGCCGCCGCGACCGGCAAGGACGCCGTGGTCCGAGGGCCGGAGCCCGGCGAGGCGCCGTTCAAGATCGCCTCCATCGAGGCGGCAGCGCGGGGCGGGGAGGGAGGCCTCGTGCTGGAGCGCCTGAAGCTCACAGGCCCGACCCTCGACGTGACCCTCGAAGGCGCCTACGGCACCGCCGCCGATCCCAAGGCCCTGACGGTGCGCGGCCTCGCGCGCCAGACGGCGGTGCGCACCGCCCTGCGGCTGTGGCCGAACGCCGTCTCGCCGAAGATCCGCGACTACCTCGTGCACAACCTGCGCGCCGGCACCGCCGATCTCATCGATCTCTCGGTCGCGCTCTCCGGAGCGGACCTCGCGAAAGCGATGGCGGACGGGCCGATCCCGGATACGGCCGTGAAGGTCGCCTTCGCAGTCGGCGACGCCGAGCTCAAGGTGGCGGAGGGGCTTCCGCCCCTGTCGGGCCTTGCCGCCACCGGCCTCGCGACCGGCGTCAAGGCCGAGGTCCGCGTCCCGCACGGACGCATCGCGAT
Organism: Beijerinckiaceae bacterium; assembly: GCA_036386395.1. Taxonomy (GTDB): domain Bacteria; phylum Pseudomonadota; class Alphaproteobacteria; order Rhizobiales; family Beijerinckiaceae; genus JAJKJG01. The sequence continues at coordinate 14,115 of DASVVU010000247.1, forward strand.
GGCCGAAGGCCGCGCCCTCGCCCTGAGCGAGGGGACCTTCGACGTGCCGGACGTGTGGTCGAAGGAGGCGCCGGCCAATATCGCGCTCAAGGCCGAGGGCGGCGCCGATGCGGTCGGCGCGCTCCTCCAGGCGCCGCTCCTCCAGGGCGCCGCCGGCGTCGACCTCGACCCCGCCGGGATCAAGGGCCGGGCGGACCTCAAGGTGGCCCTTACCCTGCCGCTCAAGAACGTGCCCAAGATGGCCGACCTCCCCTTGCGCATCGCGGGGCGGATCGGCGACCTCTCGATCGAGAGGGCCTTCGGCAAGGAGCGCCTCGACGGCGCGAACCTCGACGTGCGCTACGCCAACGGCGGCGTCGCCATCAAGGGCGAGGGCAGGCTCTGGGGCGTGCCGGCGGCGATCGACGTGCGCCAGCCGAAGGCAGCGCCGGGCGAGGCCGTCGTGAGCCTCACCCTCGACGACGCCGCCCGGGCCCGCAAGGGCATGACCTTCGGCCAGCAGCTCACCGGCCCCGTGCCCGTGAAGGTCGCGCTGCCCCTCGGGGCGAACGCCAAGCCCGGAGCGAGGGTCGAGGTCGACCTCACCCGCGCCGTCGTCGACAACCTCGTGCCGGGCTGGGTCAAGCCGACGGGCAGGCCCGGCAAGCTCTCGTTCTTCGTGCCCGAAGGCGCGATGGAATTGCGCGAGTTCTCCCTCGACAGCGGCCCCGTGCAGATGCGCGGCACCGTCGCCCTCTCGCCCGAGGGGCAGCTCGAGAAGGCGGAGCTCTCCTCCTTCAAGCTTTCGCCCGGCGACGACATGCGGGTGCAGCTCGATCGCGCCGGCGGGACCTACAAGGTGACGGTGCGCGGCCCCGTCGCCGACGCGCGCCCCTTCATCCGCAGCATGACGGCGCCCGGCTCGGGCAAGGAATCGCGGGATGCGAAGGATTCGCGCGACGTCGACCTCGACGTTGCGACCAACATCCTGACCGGCTTCAACGACGAGGCGCTCACCGCGGCGAGCATCAAGGCGACGATCCGCAATCGCGAGATGCGGCAGTTCCAGTTCGCCGGCCGCTTGCGCTCGGCCCCCGTGACGGCGCAGATCGTGCGCGCCGGCCAGGGCGCACCGATGTTGACCCTCGAATCCGGCGACGCCGGCGCGACCCTGCGCTTCGTCGACATCTACCGGCGCATGCACGGCGGCTCGCTCTCCGTGCAGGTCACGACCGGCGACGGGCCGCAGCGGGGCGTCGTGTCGATCAATTCGTTCCGGCTGCGGGACGAGCCGGCGCTGAAGCGTATCGCCTCGACCCAGGTCCAGGCCGGCATGCCCGAGGACCGGGCGTCAAGCATGCAGGTGCCGCGCTTCGACGTGAGCGAGGTCGACTTCACGAGCCTCAAGGCGGAGTTCGGGCGCACCGCGAGCCGGCTCGAGTTCCGCGACGGGGTCGTGTTCGGGCCGCAGGTCGGCTTCAAGGGCGCCGGCTGGATCGACTACGGCCGCGACCGCGCCGACATCTCGGGCACCTTCGTGCCGGCCTATGGCCTCAACAACGCCTTCGCCCAGGTGCCGCTGTTCGGGCCGATCCTCGGCGGCGGCCAGAACGAGGGCCTGTTCGCGGTCAACTTCCGCATCTCCGGCCTTGCCAGCGCCCCGACCCTGACGGTGAACCCGCTCTCGGCGGTCGCGCCGGGCTTCCTGCGCAAGCTCTTTGGCACCGGCTCCGCCGCGACCGATGCCACCGGCGCGACGCTGGCGCCGCCGTCCCGGACGGAGCGCTGACCAGCCGTCGAGCGGCAAGGCGGCACCCTTGTCGTGGAATTGCTTTAAGCTTAAAACATCTGTGTTCGACCGAGGCGGCGAGCCGGGAGCGCGTGCATGCGGATCGCGGTGATCGGCGGGGGGCCGGCCGGGCTCTACTTCGCCATCCTGATGAAGAAGCTCGATCCGCGGCACGAGATCCTCGTGCACGAGCGCAACCGCGCCGACGACACCTTCGGCTTCGGCGTCGTGTTCTCCGACGCCACCCTCGACAACTTCGAGAAGCAAGACCTTCCGAGCTACCGCCGCATCACCCAGGAGTTCGCCTACTGGGACGACATCGCGGTCCACTTCAAGGGCACGGTGCACCGCATCGGCGGCAACGGCTTCTGCGGCTGCGCCCGGCGCACGCTCCTGACCATCCTTCAGGACCGGGCGCGGGAGCTTGGCGTCCGGCTCGCGTTCGGGAGCGAGGTCGAGGACGAGACGCAATTCGCGGACTATGACCTCGTCGTCGCGGCGGACGGCATTAACAGCCGCCTGCGGGAGCGCCACCGCGACCACTTCGGCTCCGAGGTGGATCTGCGGCCGAACAAGTTCGCCTGGATGGGCTCCACGAAACCCCTCGACGCCTTCACCTTCCTGTTCGAGGAGACGGAGTGGGGACCCTTCATCGCCCACGCCTACCAGTACGAGGCCGGCGCCTCGACCTGGGTGTTCGAGACAGACCCCGAGACCTTTGCGCGTGCCGGGCTCGACCGCATGGACGAAGACCAGTCGGCGCGGCTGATGGAAAAGATCTTCGGCTGGTTCCTCGACGGACATCCGGTGCTGACCAACCGGTCGCTCTGGCGGAACTTCCCGATGGTCCGCAACCGGCGCTGGACCAGGGGCAACATGGTGCTCCTCGGCGACGCCAAGTCGTCGGCGCACTTCTCCATCGGCTCGGGGACGAAGCTCGCCATGGAGGACGCGATCGCCCTCTATGAGGCGCTGAAGGCCGAGCGCACGGTCGAAGGCGCGCTCGCGACCTTCGAGACGGCGCGGCGGGAGGAGGTCGAGAAGACCCAGCACGCCGCCGACGTGTCGCTGGTGTGGTTCGAGCACGTCGACCGCTTCTGGGACTTCGATCCGGTGCAGTTCGCCTTCGGCGTCATGACCCGGGCGAAGGCCATCACCTACGACAACCTGCGCCTCCGCGCGCCGGAGTTCGTGCAGAAGGTCGACCGGCACTTTGCGCGGCAGGTGCGGGCGCGGGGCTTCGACGTCGACGTCGACAGGCCGACGGTGCCGATGTTCCAGCCCCTTCGCCTGCGCGGCCTGGTGCTGCCGAACCGGGTCGCGATGTCGCCCATGGACATGTACTCGGCGGTCGACGGCGTGCCGCAGGACTTCCACCTCGTCCACTACGGCTCCCGCGCGGTCGGCGGCGCCGCGCTGATGTTCACGGAGATGACCTGCCCCTCGCCGGAGGCGCGCATCACGCTCGGCTGCACCGGCCTGTGGAACGACGAGCAGGAGCGGGCCTGGAAGAAGATCGTCGACTTCGTCCACGCCCACTCCGCGGCGAAGTTCTGCCTTCAGCTCGGGCACTCGGGCCGCAAGGGCGCGACGAAGCTCATGTGGGAGGGCATGGACCGGCCCCTCGACGCGGGCGCCTGGGAGGTCTGCTCCGCGTCGCCGATCCCCTACTTCCCGGACAGCCAGGTGCCGCGCGAGCTCGACCGCGCCGGCATGGACCGCATCAAGGCCGAGTTCGTGGCCGCGACCGAGCGCGGCGCGCGCGCCGGCTTCGACATGCTCGAGCTGCACTGCGCCCACGGCTACCTCTTCGCGAGCTTCATCTCGCCGCTCACGAACCGCCGCACGGACGAGTACGGCGGCCCGCTCGCGAATCGCCTGCGGTTCCCCCTCGAGGTTTTTTCCGCGATGCGCGAGGCGTGGCCGAAGGAGAAGCCGATGTCGGTGCGCATCTCGGCGACCGACTGGGCCGAGGGCGGGCTCACCGGCGACGAGGCGGTCGCCGTGGCGCGCGCCTTCGCGGAGGCCGGCGTCGACCTCGTCGACGTCTCGACCGGGCAGACGGTGCGCGACGCGCGGCCGATCTACGGGCGCATGTTCCAGACCCCGTTCTCGGACCAGATCCGCAACGAGGCCCAGGTCGCGACCATGTGCGTCGGCGCCGTCACCACCGCCGACCAGGTCAACACGATCCTTGCCGCCGGTCGCGCCGACCTCGTGGCCCTCGGCCGCCCGCACCTCGTCGACCCGTTCTTCACCATGAAGGCCGCAGCCTGGTATGGGGCGGCTTCGATCCACTGCCCGCCGCAATACCTGCCGGGCAAGGACCAGGCCTTCCGCAACGCCGTGCGCGACCGCGCCGACATGGAGGACCTGCGCATTCGTGCCAAACCGAAAACGCGGGCCGAGCTCAAGGCCGAGCGGGAGGCGGAGCGCAAGATGGCGGCGGAGTGAGGATTGGGCAGTCGGCAGTCGGCAGTCGTCATTAGGCAGTCGGCAGTGGTTGGAGGCAGGTCTCGATACGAGCGGCTGGCGACTGACCACTGACTATCTCACGACTGCCGACTGCCCACTGCCGACTGCCGCCAAGAGGGGAGCGCGTCATGAAAGCCATCGTCGTCGGCGGCGGGATCGGCGGGCTCGTGACGGCGCTGATGCTGCACGAGCGCGGCATCGCTTGCGAGGTCCACGAGCAGGCCCCGGACATCCGCGAGCTCGGCGTCGGGATCAACACGCTCCCGCACGCCATCGCCGAGCTGAAGCGGCTTGGGCTCCTCGAGCGCCTCGACGCCGTCGCGGTGCGCACCTACGAGCTGTTCTATCTCAACCGCCTCGGCCAGGAGATCTGGCGCGAGCCGCGCGGCCTCGACGCCGGCTACGAGGTGCCGCAGTTCTCGATCCACCGCGGCCGCCTCCAGGGGGTGATCCAACAGGCCGTCGTCGAGCGGCTGGGGAAGGGGGCGGTGCGGACCGGCTGCCGCCTCGGCGCGTTCAGGCAGGACGAGGGCGGCGTCACCGCCTGGTTCTTCGACCGCGCCGGCGCGCATGTCGCGACTGCCCGCGCGGACGTGCTGATCGGCGCCGACGGCATCCACTCGGCGGTGCGCGCGGCGCTGTTCCCCGGCGAGGGCCCGCCGTGCTGGAACGGCCTCATGCTGTGGCGCGGCGCGACGGAATGGCCGGCCTTCCTCACCGGCCGCTCGATGATCGTCGCCGGCGGGCTCTCGGCCAAGATGGTTGTGTATCCCATCGCCGAGAGCTCGCGGCCGGACCGCAAGCTCACCAACTGGGCCGTCGTCGCGCGGGTCGGGGATGGCGGCGCGCCGCCGCGCAAGGAAGACTGGTCGCGCCCCGGCCGGCGGGACGAGCTCATGCCGCATGTCGCGCGCTTCGCAATCCCGCACGTCGACGTGCAGGCGCTGATCGCCGCGACGCCGGAGTTCTGGGAATACCCCATGTGCGATCGCGATCCCCTGCCGCGCTGGTCGCACGGCCGCGTCACGCTCCTCGGCGACGCCGCGCATCCGATGTACCCGGTCGGCTCGAACGGCGCGAGCCAAGCGATCCTCGACGCCCGCTGCCTCGCCGACGCGCTCGCGCGGGGCGAGAGCCCCATGGCGGCGCTCCATTCCTACGAGGCCGAGCGCCTGCCGAAGACCGCCGAGATCGTGCGCGCAAACCGCAAAGGCGGCCCCGAGGGCGTCATCGACGCCGTCGAGGCGCTCGCCCCCGACGGCTTCGCCGACATCGAGGCGGTGCTGCCGTACGCCGAGCGTGAGGCGATCGTGCGCGGCTACGCCCAGAAGGCCGGCTTCGCGAAGGAGCAGGTGAAGGCGGCGTGAGAACCCTCTCCCCGCTACGCGGGGAGAGGGTTACGCCGCAGGCGGCGGCAGGAACTCGACCTCGTGCTGCGCCGAGAGCGCGACCACCGCCTCGGGCGTCTGCGGCGAGAGGTTGTGGATGCCCCAGAACAGGTCGTAGAGCCTGCGCGTCGGCGAGACCCAGAACAGGCACTTCGCGGTCGCGCCCGATTTGTTGAAGATGCCGTGCGCCTTTCCCATCGGCAGGCGCACGAGGTCGCCCGGGGCCGCAGAGGTCTCCTCGCCCTCGAGCCAGAAGTCGAGCCGGCCCTCGAGGATGTAGAGGTACTCGTCCTGGGTCGGGTGGACGTGCGGCGGCACGAAGGTGTCGGCCGGGAAGGTCGCGTGCCAGGAGAAGGAGCTCTCGGTGAGGCTCTTCGGCACGTAGGTCTGCCCCAGGATGTTCCAGACGATGCCGTCGAGCCCCTGGTTGGCGCGGGTGATGCCGGCGGTCTCGGTCCTCATGTGGTCTCTCCCTTCATGGTCAGACGTGGAGATAGCGGTCCTTGACGGTGGGGTCGGCCGAAAGCTCGGCGCTCGTGCCGGTCCAGACGACCCGGCCCTTCTCGATGACGACGTGCCGGTCGGCGAGGCGGGCGAGGGCGTCGACGTTCTTGTCGATGACGACGATCGCCTGGCGCTCGCTTTTCAGGCGCGCGAGGCAGGCCCAGATCTCGGTCCGCACGAGCGGTGCCAGCCCCTCCGTCGCCTCGTCGAGGATGAGGAGCTTCGGGTTCGTCATCAGCGCCCGCCCGATGGCGAGCATCTGCTGCTCGCCGCCGGAGAGCTGCGAGCCGAGGTGGCCGATGCGCTCCTCGAGGCGCGGGAACAGCTCGTAGACGCGCGCGAGGGTCCAGCGCGGCGGGCCGTCGCGGGCGGCGGCGGTCGCGACGAGGTTCTCGTGCACGGTCAGCGTCGGGAACACCTGCCGTCCCTCGGGCACGAGGCCGATGCCGCACTGGGCGATGCGGTAGGGCGGCAGCCCCAGGAGCGGACGGCCCTCGAACGCGACCTCGCCGCCGCGGGGCCGCACGAGGCCCATGATCGAGCGCACGGTCGTGGTCTTGCCCATGCCGTTGCGGCCAAGCAGCGTCACGACCTCCCCGGCCCCGACCTCAAACGACACGTCGAACAGCACCTGCGCGGCGCCGTACGCGGTCTGGAGGCGCGAGACGGTCAGCATCACGCGGCCTCCTCACCGAGGTAGGCGCTGCGCACCTCCGGGTTCGCGCGCACGCTCTCGGGCGTGCCGGTGGCGATGACGCGGCCGTAGACCAGAACGGTGATGCGGTCGGCGAGCGTGAACACCGCCTCCATGTCGTGCTCGACGAGCACGACGGCGTAGCGGCCCTTGAGGCGCTTGAGGGTCTGGACGACGCGCTCGGATTCCTCGTGGCCGGTGCCGGCGAGGGGCTCGTCGAGGAGGAGGAGCTTCGGCTCGGTCGCGAGCGCCAAGCCAAGCTCGAGCTGGCGCTTCTCCCCGTGCGACAGGAGCCCTGCCGGGAGATGCGCGCGGTCGCGCAAGCCTACGAGGTCGAGGAATCCGAGGGCCGGTTCGTTCAGCGCGCTCTCGCGGGCCGCGTCGCCGAGGAAGCGGAAGCTCGATCCCGAGCGCGCCTGCACGGCGAGGGCCACGTTCTCGAGAGCCGAGAAGCCGGGGAGGATCGAGGTGATCTGGAACGAGCGTGCGAGCCCCAGTCGGGCGCGCTCGTGCATGGGCAGGCGCGTGATGTCCTCGCCGTCGAAGAGGATATGGCCGCGATCGGGGGCTGCGAGGCCCGAGATCTGGTGAATGAGCGTCGTCTTGCCGGCGCCGTTCGGGCCTATGATCGCGTGCAGCTCGCCAGGCATGACGTCGAGGGTCACGTCGTCGGTCACCACGAGGGCGCCGTAAGCCTTGGCGAGGCGGTCGAGGCGGAGCAGCGGCTCAGCCACGGCGGAAGTTCCGGAAAAGGCCCAGGATGCCGCCGCGGGCGAAGAGCACGACGAGGACCAGCATCGGCCCGAAGATCATCTTCCACAGCTCGGTGATGCGCGACAGCCCCTCCTCCAGGAGCACGAAGGCGGCGGCGCCGACGAGCGCGCCGTGCAGCGTCCCGATGCCGCCGAGCAGCACCATGACGATGAGCTCGCCCGAGCGCTGCCAGGTCATGAAGGCCGGGGATACGAACTCGGTCTGGTTGGCGAGGAGGACGCCGGAAAGCCCGCACAGCATGCCGGCGATCACGTAGGCGGCGAGCTGGAAGGCGAAGGGGTTGTACCCGATCGCCTGCATGCGGACCGGGTTCTCGCGGGTCCCGCGCAGCACCCGTCCGAAGCGCGAGGCGACGACCGCGCGGCAGAGGACATAGGTGCCGATCAGGCAGGCGAGGACGACGTAGTAGAACGTGTAACCCTCCCCGAGGATTCGCGTGCCGAGGACGAGGCTCTTCCTCGGTAGCGTCATGCCGTCGTCGCCGCCGTAGGGGGCAAGCGAGGTCGCGAGGAAATAGAGCATCTGGCCGAAGGCCAGCGTGATCATGATGAAGTAGACGCCCTTGGTCCGCAGCGAGATTGCGCCGGTCGCAAGAGCGAAGAGGGCGGACGCGGCAAGCGCCGCGGCGAGCTGGATAAGCGCGTCGTCGATGCCGTGGCGCATCAGGATGCCGACCGCGTAGGCGCCGATCCCGAGGAAGGCGGCGTGGCCGAAGCTGACGAGCGCGCCGTAGCCGAGGACGAGGTCGAGGGACATCGCCGCGATGCCGAGGATCATGACCCGGAGGATGAGCGAGAGCACGTAGCCCTCGCCGCCGAAGCGGGCGACGGCCGGCGTCAGGGCCAGGATCGCGAACAGCACGAAGGGCAGGAGAATACCGCGCAGGCGCGGCGCGGGACGGGCCGCGGGAAGGATCTCGCTCTCGGCGACGTCGGCCAAGGGGCTCACCGCTTCACGGGGAAGAGGCCGGTCGGCCGGAAGAACAGGACGGCCGCCATGAGGATGTAGATCAGCATCGGGGCGATGGCGCGCCCGGTCTGGCTCGCCATCGAGGGGTCGAGGACGAGGCGCAGGAAGGTGGGCGCCAAAGAGCGCCCGAGCGTGTCGACGAGGCCGATGAGGAGCGCGGCCAGGAACGCGCCGCGGATCGAGCCGATGCCGCCGATGACGATCACCACGAAGGCGAGGATCAGGATGTTGTCGCCCATGCCGGGCTCGACCGAGAGGATCGGCGCGACCATGGCGCCTGCGAAGCCCGCGAGCATCGCCCCGAAGCCGAACACCACCATGAACAGGCGCCGGATGTCGACGCCGAGCGCCGACACCATGGCGGCGTTCGAGGCGCCGGCCCGGATCAGCATCCCGGCACGGGTGTGGTGGACGAGGACGTAGAGGAGGAGGCCGACGAGGAGGCCCGCCGCGATGATGGCGAGGCGGTAGACCGGGTAGAGCAGCCCGGGCATCAGCGCGATCGAGCCGGAGAGCGCCGACGGCACCGGCACGAAGAGCGGCGCCGCCCCCCACACCGCTTTCACGCCCTGGTTCAGGAACAGGATGACGCCGAAGGTCGCGAGCACCTGGTCGAGGTGGTCGCGGTCGTAGAGGTGGCGGAAGACCAGAACCTCGAGGAGGAGGCCGAAGGCGAGGGCCGCGGGAAGGGCGAGGGCGAGGCCGGCCGTAAAGCTCCCGGTCCAGGCGACGAGGGCGGCGGCGAAATAGGCCCCGACCATGTACTGCACGCCGTGGGCGAGGTTGATGAAGTCCATCACCCCGAACACGAGCGTCAGCCCGGCCGCGATCAGGAACAGGATGATCCCGAACTGCAGGCCGTTGAGCGTCTGGACGAGGAAG
>DASVVU010000248.1:0-9027 GCA_036386395.1 Beijerinckiaceae bacterium
GGTCCGGGCGAAGGCGGCGTAAGCCGTCCGCCCGTCGTCCGGGCCATCCTCCCCAGCGCCTCATCCTGAGGTGCGAGCGGAGCGAGCCTCGAAGGACGCACCCCTGCCAATGCAGCGCCCCACCGCCGGTGCGTGCTTCGAGGCTCGCCTTCGGCTCGCACCTCAGCATGAGGGGGTCTATGTATGGCCAATGACAATGACACGGAGAGGAAACGAATGAACAAGAACACGAACCCGAACGCCACCCGCCGCGCCCTCGTCGCGGCCGCCATCACCGTAGCGGCCGCTCTCGCCCTGCCCTCGGCCGCCCCGGCTCAAGGCGCCTACCCGACCCGCACCATCCGGGTCATCGTGCCATTTCCGGCCGGCGGCACGACGGACCTTCTGGCACGCGTCTTCGCCCAACGTCTGAGCGAAGGTTTGGGGCAGTCGGTCATCGTCGAGAACATGGGCGGGGCCGGCGGGTCGGTCGGGGCGGACGCGGTCGCGAAGGCGGAGCCCGACGGCCACACGCTCCTGTTCCACAACCTCACCTTCTCCTCGACGACGGCTTCGCTCGAGTTCGCCGGCCGCGCCAAGCACGCGCTTTCCGACTTTGCGCCAGTTTCCTTGGCCGCCAACGTGCCGATGCTGGTCGTCGCGAACCCGGCGGTGCCGGCCCGCGACCTCAAGGAGTTCGCGGCTTACGCCAAGGACGCCGCCGGCAGGCAGGCGCTGTTCTACGGCTCGACCGGCCCGGGCAGCATCATGAATCTCGCGACCGAGGTGTTCAAGCGCGACGCCGGCGTCGCCATGGACCACGTGCCGTTCCGGGGCGCCGCGCCCCTCGTCCAGGAGCTCGTCGCGGGCCGCATCCAGTTCGGCGGCGACCAGCTCTCGACCGCGCTGCCGCACGTGAAGTCCGGCGCCCTGAAGCCGCTTGCGACGCTTGCCGCGGAGCGCACGACCGCCCTGCCGGACGTGCCGACCGTGCGCGAGCTCGGCTTCCCCAACATGGAGCTGCGCGGCTGGAACGGCTTCTTCGCCCCGGCCCGCACCCCCGAGCCGATCGTCGCCCGGCTGCAGCAGGAGGTCGCCAGGGCGGCGCAGCACCCGGAGGTGCGGCGCCGGCTGGAGGAGGTCGGGGCCGAGCCCGTCGGATCGACCCCCGCCGAGCTCGGCCGGATCGTCGGCGAGCAGATCGACAAGGTCCGCCCGCTGGTCGCCGAGTTGAAGCTCGTGGTGCAATAGGGGACGGGCGGCGCCCGTTCAGATCGAGCCGCCGGTGGTGAATCCGTCGTTGCCGCCGTCGGAACCGCCGCCGGTCCAGCCGCCGGAATCCTGGCCGCCGCCCCAGCTCCCACCCCCGTCCTGGAACGGCGACAGGTCCGAGAAATCGCCGCCGCCCCCGCCCCCGAAGCCTGAGTCCCAGGGGCCGGATTCGCGGCGGTAGCCGTCGCGCAGGGTGTCGCGGAGCACCGTGCCCTGGATGATCCCGCCGAGGATGCCGCCGAGCACGCTGCCGAGAATGTCGGCGTTGCCGAAGCCGCCGTGCGGGCGGTCGTAGCCTTGGGCGCGAAAGTCCTGCCATTCGCCTTCGAGCGCGGCGCGGCGCTGCAAGAGCTGCGCAAGCTCGCGGCCGAGCGCGCCCATGCGCCCCTCGGCGTCGCCGATCGCGGCCTCCGTCGCCTCGATGCGGCGCACGACGGCGTCGTCCTGCGGCGATGGCGTCGCGCGCGCCTCCTCGTAGAGGGCGCGCAGGTCGTGCGCCGAGTCGGCCTTGGCCAAAAGCTCGATGGCGTCCTTGAAAGGGAGATCGCCGTTCAGCACCGAGGCGTCGTGCTCCCGGTCGAGGCTTGCGAGATCGGCCTTTGCCTGCGCGAGCGCACGCTCCGCCTCGTCGAGGGCCTTTTTGGCCTCGACGGCCTTGGCTTCCAGAGACCCAATCCCGGCCTCGACGAGGGCCTTGCGCTCGACCGCCGTAAGCTGGCCGCGCTCCGCCGCGATCTCCGCCTTCATGCGCGCCGCGTGCTCGGCGAGGCGCGCCGGGATCTCGTTGAGGAGGACGTAGTTCGCCCGCGCCTTGTCGTAGCCGACGAGCCGCGCGACCTTGCGGTCGAAGAAGCGCACGAACGGGCCGGAGCGGTCCTCGGCCGTGCCGAACTTCTTGCCCCATAGGTACATGAACAGCGGGTCGGCCTCATAGGGACGGCCCTTCTCCTGCCGGTCGGCCTCGGCCCGCTCGGCCTTCTTCTGCGCTTCCCCTGCGATCGTCTCGGCCGCCTCGATGCGGGCGCGCTGCGCGCCCCAGGGAGCGGCGCCCGGCGCGTCGGCCTCAACCTTGGCGCGCAGCGCCCCGATGGCCTTCAGGGCCTCCTCGAGGTCCGCCGCGCGGGCGTGGCGCTCGGCCTCGCGCTGCCGCTGCGCCGCCTCGGCCTGCCGGCGGCGCTCCGTGAGGCTTTCGAGGGCTTGGCGGCGGCGTTCCAGGAGGGCGAGGGCCTGGCGCTCCGCCTGGTCGAGCTCGCCGGCGAAGCCTTGGGCCGTCATGGCGTCGAGCTTGAGCCGGGCAAGCTCCCGGAACGCCTCCATGCGCTGAAGGCGCAGCCGCGCCGCCTCGTCTCCCGCCGCGTGCAGGGCGCCATCGAGGCGCGCCTCCTCGCGGCGCAACTGCGCCACCGCCTGCTCGATCTGCCCAAGCGCCTGCCGGCCGGAGATCATCGCTACCACTTCAGGATCGCTCCGCCCATGACGGGCCTGCGGTAGGCAACCGCGAGCTGACCCCGCCGCTTCTCGCCGAGGACGTTGTCCTGGACGATGCCGTCGTCGTTCTTGTCCCGGCGCACCTCGTCGAACACCGCCTCCGAGACGCGCACGCCCCACCGCGATACCGTCTCGGTGCGCCCGTCCTCCTCGCTCGTGACGGGCACGTTGACGAGATGGCCGTCCGGAGCCACGGCCTCGACGACGAGGTAGTAGTTTCGGGCGTTGGGGTTGCGGCCCGGGATGCGCCAGACGCCGCTCGGCTGGCCAGGGCGCGAGATGATGCGCAGCGCGTACTCCTGCCGGAGCGTGCCGCGCAGGGTCTCGAAGTCGGCGACGGCCTGCCGGGCGCCGGCGGCGTCGCCGCGGGCAAGCGCCGCGCGCCCGTCCGCGAGGAGGCGGTCCGCCCGCCCGCGCGCCTCGTCGACCCGCGCTTCCGCAGTCGCATCGGCGTGGCCCTGCTCCAGGGCGCGCGGAAGGAGCTGCGTCAGCTCGGCGTGCTGCCGCTCGGCCTGCGCCCGCGCCTCGGCCTCGCGCCGCTGCGTCTCGACGCGGGCCTGCTCGGCTCGTTTCTGCGCCGGCCGCACCACGCCGAAGTGGTAGGCACCCCAGGCGAAGATCACGGCCGCGAGGATTGCAAGAATCCGCCGCCCGTGGCGGCGGCGCTCGACCCACAGCGTCGCGAGGGTCCGCGCGGGCCCAGCGGGCGGCGGCGTGTAGACGAAGCGACTCTCCTTGAGGGCCTGGACACCCTCCACGAGGACCCGGTCCGGCACCTCGATGCCCTGGCCCTTGTAGATGCGGCGCAGGCGGTCGAGGAGCTCGGCGTCGCGGCGGGTCTCGTCGAGCTCGCGGGCGACGAGGCTGTCCTGGTGGCGCAGCGTGTCGACGACGTCCATGGCGAGCATGAGGTCGTCGAGGTTCTGCCCCGGGGCCGCCGGGAGCGCGGCCCCCGGCACGGGCGCCGTGGCAGTCTCAGGCATCGGCCGGCAGGGCCTGCCCTTGCGCCACGAGCCGGGCGATGCGGCGCTTGCCCTCCTCGACGGCATCGCGGATCTCGGCCGAGTTCTGCGTCGAGAGCTTGCGCATCTCGCCGACGATCTCGAGCGAGCGCTCCTGGAAGGTGACGACCGAGTCGACGAGCTTCTTGACGGCGTCCGCCCGAATCGTCGGGCCGTAGCCGGCCCTGACGGCCGCCTCGCCGACCTGGTCGCCGATCTCGGCCAGGACCTCCATGCTCTTCGACATCCCCTCCTTCATCACCTCCAGGGTCTGCGTCGCCTCGTGCAGGCCGAACATCCCCGTGAACGAGGCCTTCAGCGCGGTCAGCACCGAGTCGTTCGTCGAGAAGAAGCTGACCGCCTGGGCATAGACCCGCTCCTTGGCGTTCGTGGTCTGCATCATGCGGGCCATGATCACCTCGGAGGTGTTGTAGCCGATGGTGAGGTTGTCCGAGAGGTCCTTGGCGATCTGGTAGCGCTTCTCCTCGTCCTGGGTGCGGCGCAGGTGCTCGTCGCGGACGAGCTCCAGCCGCGCGCGCTCGGCGGGCTCGGTGCCGGCAAAGCCGCTGACCGCGCCGGAGGCCTGCGCGAGCTCGGCCTTCGCGGCCTCGAGCCGCTTCTCGGCCGTGCGCAGCACCTCCAGCGCCATCACCTCGGCCTGCTTCAGCGCCCCGCGGAAGTCGCGGTAGGCGTCGAGGATGGTGCTCTCGCGCTCGATCTGGTCACGGGTCGAGCGGGTCACGTCGAGATAGGTCGCCTTGATCTTGTCGAAGCGGTCGGCGACGTCGCCGCGGGAGAGCTTCATCCAGACGTTGGTGACCCGCTCCATGAGGTCGATCTTCGCGTCGGCGATCTGGTCCACCATGGTCTTGGCGTCGTCGCGGATGGAGTTGAACGCCTCGGCGATCTCGCGGTAGCGCTCGCCGATCTCCATCGCCTGCGTCTGATCGCGCACGACCTCATTGAAGACGCCCGCTTGGCCCAACGTGCGGGCGATCACGGCGATGCGGTCCTGGTCGAGGTCCGAGATCTTCTCGAGCAGCCCGACGATCGGCGCGTCCTCGACCTTCGCCGGCATGAGCCCGAGGTCGCGCAGCGTCCCGGTCGCCTTGTCGAGGTACTGCATCGGGGTCTTCACGATCACATCAGCCAAGAAAGCCTCCCTCGCGCCGGTCGGAGCCCCGGACATATGGCTCCGGTCCGCCGATTGCCAGGACCGGTTGGTTAAGCAGGAGCGTCACAGCATCGGCCTCAGCTTCCGCGCCATCTCGGCCGTCGCCGGAACGTCGATCTTGCCCGAGCCCATGACCGGGATCGGGGCGACGAGGATGGCCTTCGGGACCCACAGCTCGGGGAAGCCCTGCTCCCTCGCGTGGGCGAGGAGCGCGTCGCGGTCGGCCGAGTCGTTGTCGGTGACGAGGACGATCTGCTCGCCCTTTCGCGGATCGGGAAGGGCCACGACCACGTGGTTCGACTCGGGCCAGAGGCCCTGCGCGACCGCCTCGACGGCGGCCAAGGACACCATCTCGCCGCCGATCTTGGCGAAGCGCTTGGCGCGGCCGCGGATCGTGACGAAGCCGTCGTCGACCGAGACGATGTCGCCGGTGTCGTGGAAGCCTTCTTCGGGCGCCGCGACCCCGCCCGGCGCCGCCGCGTCGAGATAGCCCAGCATGACGTTCGGCCCCTTGACGAAGAGCCGCCCGCCCTCGGCGATGCCCTCGACGGGGTCGAGGCGCCATTCGGTCCCGGGAAGGAACGGGCCGACGCTGCCGGGGCGGTTGCGATCCGGCAGGTTGCAGGCGATGACGGGAGCGCACTCGGTCGCGCCGTAGCCCTCGAGGATGGTGGCGCCAGCGCGGTCCCATAGACGGCGGGTCTCCTCCTTCACCCGCTCGGCGCCCGCGATGACGTAGCGCACGCTCTTCAGGTCGTCCGCCTCCGCGGCGCGGGCGTAGCCCTGGAGGAAGGTGTCGGTGGCAAAGAGGATCGTGGCGCCCGTGGCACCGATCAGCTTCGGCACCTGCCGATAGTGCAGCGGGCTCGGGTAGAGCACCACCTTCATGCCGGAGAGGAGCCCGAGGAGGAGGCCGGCGGTGAGTCCGAAGGAATGGAACACCGGCAGCGGGTTGAACAGGGTGTCGGCGGGGGAGAGGGCGCCCGCCGCATGAGCCGCGATCTGGCGCGCGTTCGCGACGAGGTTGGCGTTCGAGAGCGCGACACCCTTCGGCACGCCCTCGGAGCCGGAGGTGAAGAGGATCACGGCGGGATCGTCCGGGCCCATCCCCGAGCGCGCCGCGACCCGGCGGGCGATGAGGCTCTCGGCGAAGCCGATCGCCTTGTCGAGGCTCGTGAGCGCCGCCCGCAGGTCTTCGACCCAGACGATCCGCCGGCCTTCGCCGAGCGCCGCCACCACGTCGTCGAGCTTGCCCTGCTCGACGAAACGCCGGGAGGTCAGGACGGTCTTGACCGCGGCGAGGTCGCAGGCGGCCTTGAGGTTCTTCACGCCGGCCGTGAAATTCAGCATCGCCGGCACGCGCCCGCGGGCGTTGAGGGCGAAGAGGACGACGGCGACGCCCTGCACGTTCGGCAGGAGCACGCCGACGCGCTCGCCGGGCGCCGTGATGGCGGCAAGGCGACGCCCGAGCACGAGGGCGCCGAGCACGAGCCGGCCGTAGGTCAGCGGGTTGCGCTCCGGATCCTCGACCGCCACGCGGTTGCGGCCGTGGCGGTCGCGCGCGTCGAGGAGCGCGCCGAACAGCGTCGTCCGGGTCTCGCCGATGTCGAACGCGGGGGCCATCGGACGCTCGGGCGGCGCCTCCTCCGGCCTGAAGCTTAAGGGGATCGGCCTTCCCCTACAATGACTTGAAGGAACTGCTGCAACTCTCCGTGCGGCACCGGACGCAAGGGAGCCTTGCGTCCTTCTCCGATTGACAGCCCGGACAGGGGGTACGAAGCTCGGCTTTGAAAAAGAACGCCGAAAGGCGCTCGTTCCGCGTTGCTCTCGTTTCCCGGTTCCAGCCGTCCGTTCATCGCATCGATTGCGAATGTTTGACTCGAAGGTCGCCGTGCCGACGTTGGAAGACATCAACGGTCTTGCGGGCGGTCTCGCGACCGACCCGCAGCTGCGGGAGGCCCTCTCCCGCGGCGGCGTCGGCCTATGGTCGTGGGACCTTTCGAGCGACCGCTTCCTCGCCGACGAGGCCACGCGCACGCTGTGGGGCCTGCAGTGGCGGGGCGAGATCCCGGCCGAGCGCATCCTCGATTCCGTCCATCCGGCCGATGCCGGGCGCGTCAGGACCATGGCCGAGGCCGCCCGCGAGCACGCGGACGAGGCCGACATCGTGTTCCGGGTGCGCCGCCCGAGCGGCGAGACCCGCTGGACCCGGGTGCGGGCGCACGTCTCCGACTCGATCGAGGGGCGCCGGCTCGTCGGCGTCGCGATCGACATCACCGAGAAGATGCGGGCCGAGTCGGCGCTCAGCGCGACCGAGGCCCGGCTGCAGCGCGCCCAGGTCCTCGGCGGCGCCCATCCCTTCGAGTGGGACGCCCGCACCGACACGCTCGTGGCGGCGCCCGCCTTTAAGGCGCTCTACGGGCTTTCCCCCGACGAGCCCATGAGCCTCTCGGCCTTCCTCGCCCGCGTCCACCCGGACGACCGGGAGCGGGTCGAGGAGGACCAGGTCCGGCTCATCGCGGCCCCCGGCCCTTACGAATCCGAGTTCCGTGTCATCCTGCCGAACGGCGCCGTGCGCTGGATCCTGTCTCGGGGCGAGAGCGTCCGCGACGGCGACGGCACGCCGAGCGGCATCGCCGGCATCGCCATCGACATCACGGCGCGCAAAGAGGTCGAGGAGGAGCTCAGGCAAAGCAAGCGCGAGGCGCGCACGCGCTTCCGCGAGGTGCGGGCGCTCTACCAGCACGCCCCGGTCGGGCTCGCCCTCCTCGACCTCGACATGCGCTTCGTGCGGGTAAACGAGTTCCTGCGCGACATCACCGGGCTCGAGGCCGAGGAGCACGTCGGCCGCCCGCTGTTCGAGGTCCTGCCGGACCTGCGGGAGACCCTCGAGCCGGTGCTGTGGCAGGTCCGCGTCAGCAAGGAGCCGGTCCGCAACGTCGAGGTCGAGGGCGGAACGCCCCGCGCGCCGGACGCCAAGATGTGGTGGCGCCTCCACGTCTACTACCTCTCCGACGACTACGGCGCGACGCCCGGCATCGGGCTCGTCGCCGAGGACGTGACGGCGCAGAAGCGCGCCGAGCGCGCCCGCGACCTCCTGGCCCGCGAGCTCAGCCACCGGATCAAGAACCTCTTCGCCGTGGTGGCCGGCATCGTCAGCCTGTCGGCGCGGGGCAACGACGCCCTCAAGGAGTTCGCCCGCACGGTGCGGGCCCGCATCGAGGCGCTGGGGCGCGCGCACGACTACGTCCGCCCGATCGAATGGGAGGCCGGCGCCGGCGGGACCGCCCGCAGCCTGCACGGCCTCCTCGCCGGGCTGCTCCGGCCCTACCGGGAGCCGGGCGGCGAGCGCATCCGCATCGCGGGCGACGATGTGGCGATCGGCCCCGGCGCCGCGACGGCGCTCGGCCTCGCCCTGCATGAGTTCGCGACGAACGCGGCGAAGTACGGGGCGCTGTCGGAGCCGGACGGCTTCGTCGAGATCGCGTGCCGCGGCGGCGAGGCGGCGTTCGAGCTCGTCTGGACCGAGCGCGGCGGCCCGCCGGTCGACGGGCCTCCGGAAAACAAGGGCTTCGGCTCGCTCCTCGCCCACCGCAGCATCACCGGCGACCTCGCCGGCACCCTCGACGCCGACTGGGCGCCGGAGGGGCTTACGATCCGCGTGACGATGCCGGCCGAGCGCCTGACGGCGTGAGCGCGCTGCCTCTCCCGGAGGGAGAGGCCGACTCGCCGAAGGCGAGCGGGTGAGGGGCCGGTGGTCGGGGCGGAGCCGGTGCAGGCGTCGCTATGGCGTCTTCTGTGACGAGGGCGGGCCCTCACCACTGCCCCTCTCCTATTCGGGAGAAGGTTCGTGCCCGCCTCTCGCGCGAGAAAATCGTTCGGGAACGGCTTCTTGACAAATTTCTTGTTTTATGCTTTTATGCCGCCACTCCCCTCCGACGAGGGACCCGCCGTGCACACCGGATCACGCAAGGCGGAGGGGAGGCGGTCCCGCGGCGGGCGCACGGTGGCGTCCGACTCGGGCGGCCGTCCGATGCAGGGCTTCTCTTGAAGGCACCGCAAGGCGCCGGACGGATGAGCCCGAAGAGGCCCACCCCCCGGCCAATACGAGCC
>DASVVU010000249.1:0-11755 GCA_036386395.1 Beijerinckiaceae bacterium
CGACGGCCAGACCACGGCGCACTACGTCACGGAACTCCTCTCCGGCCTGCCGGTGAAGGTCACGAAGCTCGCCCACGGCGTCCCGGTCGGCGGCGAACTCGATTACCTCGACGAAGGGACCCTCTCGGCCGCGATCCGCCAACGCACGGCGTTCTGATCCGCTCACGAAAAAGCGCCCCGGAATCCGGGGCGCTCGACTGGAACTCGGAAGGATGGGCGCTTTACGCGGCCTGCTTGACCTCGGCCTCGATCGTCGGGGCCTTGCGGCCCGAGGAAATCGGGATCTGCCGGGGCTTCTTGGCCTCGGGGATCTGGCGCACGAGGTCGACGTGCAGGAGGCCGTTCTCGAGGGCGGCGCCGGTCACCTGGACGCCGTCGGCGAGCTGGAAGCGGCGCTCGAAGGTGCGGGCCGCGATGCCCTGGTAGAGGACGTCGCCCTTCTTCTCCTCGGAGACCTTCTTCTCGCCGCGCAGCGTCAGGGCGTTCTCCTTCACCTCGATCGAGAGATCCTCGTCGGTGAAGCCCGCGACCGCGACCGAGATGCGGTAGGCGTTCTCGCCGGTGCGCTCGATGTTGTAGGGCGGGTAGGACGGGGCGGATTCGACGCCGACGAGCTGGTCGAGCATCGAGAACAGGCGGTCGAAGCCGACCGTGTTGCGGTAGAGCGGAGCAAGATCGAACTGTCGCATGGCATATCCTCCTTGAAGCGACATGCAGATGGTCCGCCACGAGGGCCGGACCGCTTTCGCGCCGCCCGGACGGGCCGGCGCACCCATGAGGTAGGAAGGGTTTTGGGCCGTTCAAGACCATCATGATTCGTCAGGACGGACGGTCTATAAGGGCCATCCGTCCCTCCTCCGAGACCCCCGTGGAACTCATCGCGACCGTCGACAACCCGATCCCCCGCCGGCCGACCCTCATGCAGGTCGAGACCGAGGACGGCGTGATGCTGCGGACCGCCCGCTGGCGCCCGACGACCCGCAAGGACCGGGGTACCGTCTGCATCCTGCAGGGCCGGGCCGAGTTCATCGAGAAGTATTTCGAGACGATCACTGAGCTTCGCCGTCGCGGCTTCGCCGTCGTCGCCTTCGACTGGCGCGGCCAGGGCCTCTCGGGCCGCGAGATCGGCGACCCCTACAAGGGGCACGTGCGGAGCTTCTCCCGCTACTCCCGCGACCTCGAGGCGATCCGGGCGAACGTTCTTGCGCCCCACATGCCGAAGCCGCACTTCGCGCTGGGCCACTCCATGGGTGCGGCGCTCGCCCTGTCGGAGGCGCGGGCCGGGCGGCTGCCGTTCGAGCGGCTCGTGGCGACGAGCCCGATGCTCGCGATCTGCATGATCAAGTCGCCCAAGGTCGCGGCGGCGACCGTCTTGGCCCTGCGCCTCCTCGGCCTCGGCGGGCAGTACGTGCCGGGGGGCGGTGCGACCTCGACGGCCAAGAAGCGCTTCGCCGGCAACCGCCTGACGAGCGATCCGGTCCGCTACGCCCGGAACGCCACGGCGGCGGCGGCCCTCGGCCACGGCGCCATCGGCGATCCCACCGTCGCCTGGCTCGATTCGGCCTACCGCTTCATGCGCCGCTTCGCCGATCCGCGCTTTCCCCTCGAGATCCGCACCCCGACCCTCGTCGTCGCGGCGGGCGCCGACCCGGTCTGCGCGACCCCGGTGACCGAGCGCTTCGCGGCAAGGCTCAAGGCCGGCCACGCCATCGTCCTGCCGGGGGCGCGGCACGAGATCCTGATGGAGCGGGACCTGATCCGGGAGGAGTTCTGGGCCGCCTTCGACGCCTTCGTCCCCGGCACGCCCGACCCGAGCTTCGACTTCTCACCCGCCGAGGAGCCGGAGCGCAGCCTCGTGGACGCGGCGGTCGCCGGCGGCGACGACTGAGCCGCCCTTGGCGGCGCTCCCGCCCGTCCAGCTCGTGACGACGCCGCCCGCGCCCTCGATGATGGGAATGAGCGCCACGATGTCGTGCGGCTTGAGGCCGTCCTCGATGACGAGGTCGATGTGGCCTGCGGCGAGCATGCAGTAGGCGTAGCAGTCGCAGCCGTAGCGCACGATCCGGGTCTCGCGCTCGACCCGGCGGTAGGCTTCAAGCGCCTCGGGCAAGAACATGTGCGGGCTCGTGGTCGAGATGAGGGCGTCGGCAAGGGCCGCGCAGCGCCGGACCTTCAACTTCCGCTCCCCTTGGCGCCCGCGGTAGGAGGCGCCGGCGCCGTCGCCCGAGAAGCGCTCGCCCGTGAACGGCTGGTGCATGAGGCCGTAGACCGGGGCGTCCCGGCGGAGGAGGCCGATGAGCGTGCCCCATAAGGGGAGCCCGGCCATGAAGCTCTTCGTGCCGTCGATGGGATCGAGCACCCAGACGTACTCGGCTCCGTCCGCCTCCGCCCCGAACTCCTCGCCGACGATGCCGTGGCTCGGGAAGGTTCTTTTGATCAGGTGGCGCATGGCGGCTTCGCCCGCCCGGTCGGCCTCGGTCACGGGATCGAAGGCGCCGCCGCGGGACTTGTCGTCGGCGGCGAGCGCCGTGCGGAAGAACGGCAGGATCGCCTGGCCGGAGAGGGTCGCAAGCTCGTTGACGAAGTGCGAGAAGTCGATCGGAGCCATGGTCCCTCGGTGCGATCCCCGCCGTGCGGGGCTCGGGCGGCTTTTAACCGGGGCCGTGGCGGCATGCCACAGCGAATGACGCCGCCGCGAAAAACGCTGTCAGACCAGGGACCTGCCAGTGGCGGATCGGCCACACCCGCGTCGAACCCTTGGCTGTCATGCGCGAAAGACGGGGACATCCGGCCGATCGGCCTTGCAATTTGTGCAGCGCGGCGTAAATTGTGCAGTGCGATATCGCGATTGGCGTCGCGGTATCGCTGCCCTCCTTGGGCGTTTCCTCCCTAGACTTGGGCCGCACCTCGGTGCGGCCCTTTTTTCATACCGTCACGGTTTTTCGCCAAGCGTAAGCACCGAAGCAAGCTCGCGCACGGCATGACCCGCGTATGTCAGACGCGATCCGGCCCGCTTCCTTAATCCCATCCTGATTAAGCGGCAGCGTCAGTGCAGGGAGCGCCGCTCGGCCTGCGCCGCGATACGCTGTCTCGTGGCGTCGACGGCAGTCATGCGGGTGAGGCCGGCGAGGAGGTCGAGGGCCTCCCGGGCGGCCTCGACGCGGTCCGCGTCGGCTCGAGCATCGCGCGGCTCAGGTGATGGAAGGCGAGGTGCCATTCCGGATCGTTGAGGCAGAAGCCCTCGAGGCCGCGGTTGAGGGCCTGGAACCCGTCGCGCACCGTCGCAAGCTCAAGGGGGCGGACCGATCCGTCCGGCTGCTTCGCAAAGAACACGACCGGACGGCTGAAGCTGTCGTCCTGCATGAGGGCACTCCCGCGGGCAGGACGTTTAACTTATGTTGTGTCCGAGGGTTCCGGCGGAACTTCCTTTTTGAGGGCTCTCCGATCATTCCGCCGCGATGCGCGGGGGGCTGAGCGCGCCGGCAATCTCGGTCGCGACCTCGGCGAAGGCGTCGCGCAGGTCGTCGGCGACGGCGGCGAAGCCGGCGCGGCGGGACAGCGAGCGCTCGTCCATGTAGAGGGCCCGGTTGATCTCGATCTGGAGCGCGTGGCGCCCGAGGGCCGGCTCGCCGTAGTGCTCGGTGATGAAGCCGCCGGCATAGGGCTTGTTGCGCACGACGGCGTAGCCGCGCGCCCGGAGCGCCGCCTCGGCCGCATCGGTGAGCGCGGTCCAGCAGCTCGTGCCGTAGCGGTCGCCCAGGACCACGTCGGCCTTTGCGGCCTCGTCCTTGGCGAGGCTCGTCGAGGGCATGGAGTGGCAATCGATCAGCACCGCGTGGCCGAAGCTCCGCGCCGTACGCTGGACGAGCTGGCGCAGCGCCCGGTGGTAGGGCTTGTACAGCCACTCGATCCGCCGCAGGCCCTCGTCGACGGGGAGCTTGCCGCGGTAGATCTCCTGTCCGTCGGCGACGATGCGCGGGATCGTGCCGAGGCCGCCCGCGACCCGCATCGAGCGGGTGTTGGCGAAGGGCGGAAGCCTACCCTCGAACATGCGCGGGTCGAGCTCGTAGGGCTCGCGGTTGACGTCGAGGTAGGCGCGCGGGAAGCGCGCCGTCATCAGGGGCGCGCCGAGGGCCGTCACGCCGGAAAAGAGGACGTCGACGTAGGCGTCCTCCGAGCGCCTCAGCGCCAAGCCCTCGAGCCGGGAGGCGGAGAGGAACGAGCCCGGATAGACTGCGCCTGCGTGAGGGGCGTTGAAGACGAACGGGATCGTCTGCCGGGCGGGCTCCGCGATGAGGTAGGGCGGCTCGAAGTCGGGCTCGATCGGGGAGGACATGAAGCTCGGCGGCTGGGGCGGGGCCGTGGACGGAGGCGTAATGTGGCCGGGAGGAGGACGCCTGTCCACGCCTTTCGTTCCCGCGGCGGCTTGGGCTCGGCGTCAACGCTCTGTTTACCATGACGGGGCTTTATGGGATCACGAAGCCTGAGGGGGGCCGAGCGGGTCTGCGACGATGAAGATTCTTCTGGCCGAAGACGACAACGACATGCGCCGCTTCCTCGTGAAGGCGCTCCAGAACGCGGGCTACGACGTCGCCTCGTTCGACAACGGGCTCTCGGCCTACAATCGGCTCCGCGAGGAGCCGTTCGAGCTCCTCCTCACCGACATCGTCATGCCCGAGATGGACGGCATTGAGCTGGCGAGACGCGCGACCGAGCTCGACCCCGACATCAAGGTGATGTTCATCACCGGCTTCGCGGCGGTCGCGCTCAACCCCGACTCGAAGGCTCCGAAGGACGCCAAGATCCTGTCCAAGCCCTTCCACCTGCGCGAGCTCGTCAACGAGGTCGAGAAGCTGGTCGCGGCTTAAAGGGGTTCTTGCACCCCCCCGGGCGAGCCGCTATATCGCCGCTTCCTGCGAGCCGGCCTCGGCCGGCGGATGGGCGCATAGCTCAGCGGTAGAGCACTGTGTTGACATCGCAGGGGTCCGTGGTTCGATCCCACGTGCGCCCACCATTCCGCGCCTCATCTGGCACGACCTCAGACCCTGGGGAGGCCACAATCCGCAGCCCGCGGGCCGGGGCTCATGGCGACGCCTCCGGCGGCCGGCCCGGCTTGCGGGCCGCCGAGCGGAGCAGCCAGATGCCGAACCATCCGAGCCCCAGCCCGGCCGCCGACGGAAGGGCGAACAGCCAGACGAGATCGGCCTGCACGTTACCCCGCGTGAGCGCCTCGTAGATCGTCATGAGCGTCACGACCCCGCCCCCGATCCCGCACAGGCCCGGCAGGAGCAGGACGAGGCCGAACAGGATGGTGAGGACGCGCATCAGGCGTGGGCCCCCGTCTCCCGGCGCAGCCGGCGCCGGATCCCGTCGATCTCGCCCCCGCGGTAGAACAGGTTGTAGGTCTCGAACGGGACGATCTGCCCGGCCGGGGTGACGAAGTGGATGCAGGAGCGCTTCACCGCGCCGACGCAGAAATTGTAGGCGTCCATGAACTGCACCACCGCGACCCGGAAGGTCGAGGCGTAGCCGAGGCCCTGCGGCGCCGGCACGTCCGGGAGGCAGCACAGGAGCGCGCTCATCTTCTCGGGCATGGCGCTCTCGCCGATCGACAGCGAGAACAGCTCGAAGATGCGCCGCTTCAGCTCCGGATACTTCTCGAAGGTGATGGCGTTCGGCACCGCCTCGAGGAGCACGTCGCGGGGGATCATCGAGGTCACGGGCGCGACCTGCCGCCCGTTGCGCAGGCCGTAGCCGATCGTGATCGCATCCGGGTTGCAGGGCAGCGGGATCATGTCGGCCTCGCCGAACAGCCCGTGCTCGACGATGCGGCGGCGGAGCTCGGACAGCACGATGCGGTCGCGCCGGGCGTCGAAGCCGAGGTTGCGGCCGGCGTCCTGCACCGGCTGGAAGGTCACGCCGCGCACGCAGGACCAGCCGAGCGCGTGGTCGATGATCGCCGCGACCTCGCGGTCGTTCACGCCGCGCTTCACCGCGGCGACGAGCGTGGTCGAGATGCCGTGGCGCTCCAGGGCCTCGAGGGCCTGCCGGCGGACGCGCCTCAGGTCCGCGCCGCGGATCGCCATCAGGGCGTCCCGCTCGAGCGAGTCGAACTGCAGGTAGATCTCGAGGCCGCGCTTGCGCTCGGCGAGGGCCGCGACGAAGTCCGGATCGGTCGCGATCCGCACCCCGTTGGTGTTGATCATGAGGTGCCGGATCGGCCGCGACTGCGCGGCGTCGACGACGGCGAGGATGTCGGGGTGGATCGTCGGCTCGCCGCCGGAGAGCTGGACGAGGTCGGGCTCGCCCTCGCTCTCGACCAGGGTGTCGAGCATGCGCTCGATCGTGGCGAGGGGGAGGTGGCTGGTTTGGCGCGGCGAGGAATCGGCGAAGCAGACCGGGCAGTCGAGGTTGCAGGCCTCGTTCACCTCGACGATGGCGAGGCAGGAATGCTGCTCGTGGTCGGGGCAGAGGCCGCAGTCGTAGGGACAGCCGTAGTCGGTGCGGCTCTGGAGCGCGAGCGGCCGGTCTCCGGGCTTGAGGAACTCGCGCTGCCACTTGTAGAACCGGGCGTCGGTCGAGATCAGGGTCTTCTGCACCCCGTGCGCGGCGCAGCGCTTCTCGTAGAAGACCTCGTCGCCGTCGATGCAGATCTTGGCCGGGACGAGGCCGCGGCAGGTCTCGCACAGCGAGGTGGTCTGGCCGTAGAAGACGTAAGGGCGCGCCTTACGGAGAGAGGGCGTCGCGACGGGGGCGTTCAATCGGCGTCTCCGGCTCGGCGCTCGCCAGCATGGCGGCCGCGTAGAGCGCCAGCGCGGCGGACAGGAGGTGGAACAGCGTGAGGGGCCCGGCGACCGCGCCGTAGGGCTTCATGAACTCCCAGGCGAAGCGCTGGACCCCGTAGAAACCGACGAAGAGATAGAACCCGTTCGCCGCAATAGACCGCGATCCGCGGGCGATGGCAAGGAGGTAGGCGGCGGCGAAGCCCGCCATCGCCAGGCTCTCGTAGAGCTGCACCGGATGGCGCCGCACGCCGTCGCCGAAGTCGTGGCCCCAGGGCAGCGCGGTCGGCGTGCCGTAGGTGAAGTCGGGAAGCCCAGACAGGAAGCAGCCGACGCGGCCGACCACGATCCCGACGGCGAGCGGCAGGGCGAAGCGGGCGCCGGTGCGCGCCGCGATGCCGGCGAGGCGCTTGTAGGCCTCCACCGCCGCGATCCCGCCGGCGAGCCCGCCCTCGATCGAGCGCGCGACCCCGGGCACGCCGCTGAAGGCGAGGTTGAGCGTCCCGAAGGCGTAGGCGCCGGCTGCCGCGCCGCCGACGAGCGCCGCGAAGTAGGGCCAGCGCCGCGCCGGCTCGACCGGGAACCGGCCCCTTTCCCCGCGCACGAGCCACAGACCGGCGAGCGCCGCGGCCGCCCAGGCGAGGACGTCGAAGACCGCGTGGATGAGGAGGCTGTGGACGTCGTCCGGCATCCGGGCAGCCTAGAGCCGCACATTGCCGCCTGCTACTCCGCCGCGTGCGCGAGCTCGGATGCTTCCGTCCCGCCCTGCGCCAGAAGAATCCGCCGGCGCTCGCCGATGGCGCGTCTCGCCTGGTCGAGGCCGAGCGTGAAAGCGGCGACGCCGGCGTTGTCGATGCCGCCGGAGCCGGCCTTGGCGAGGGCCGCGCCCAAAATGTCGTCGGCCTGCCGGTCGAGGGCATCGAGCTCGGCGATCGAGGCGCCCTCGTGGGCGCGCCGCACGATGGCGAGGAGCTCGCGCAGGAGATCCATGTTGCGGGCCCGCGCCTTGTTCGCGGCCGACGAGGCCATGGCGGCGATGCCGGAGCCGCCGATCGAGAGCACCATGACGACGAGGTAGAACCAGTCGCCGTAGCGCTCGAAGAAGGTCTGGACCTCGCCGTCGTAGTAGGCCGAGGCCCCGGAGTGGACCGGCAGGGCCTGGCCCTTGGTGGTGTCCGGCGCCTCGATCTTGTTGGCGAGGGGCACCTCCTGGGCGAGGGTCGGGCGCCCCGTGAACAGCACCTTGGTCAGCTCGGAGACCACGTTGTCGTCGAGGCTCGTCTTCGCGACGAGGCGATGGCTGACGCCGAGCGTCTCGACGGTGTTCGCCGGCCGCGGCGGCGTGCCGCCGAACGTGCCGCGCACCACCTCCAGGCTCTCGAACTTCGGCGAGCGCTGGGCGATGGCGTCCGCCTCCTCGACCGGGATGAACACCGGCGATCCGTTCGAGGCCTGCATCGCCGCCGCGACCGTCTCGGTCATGGTGCGGCCGGTCACGGTGCCGACGGCGAGCACCGCATCGACCCGCTTCGTGCGCAGCGCCTCCTCGACCTCGTTCGCGCCGAGCACGACGATCGGGACCGAGTCCTTCGGGATCTCGTAGTGGGCGAGGATCGTCTCGAGGAGGGTGCGGTTCGCCGGGATGTCACGCACGACGCCGACGTTGCGGCCCCACAGCCCCGATACTTTCGAGATGCCGCTGTCGGGCGTCGTCACCAGGAGGGCGGCGTCGCGGTGCATGATCGCGACCGTCTGGGCCTTGACCGGCATGGCGACGTCGGTGCGCACGATCGCGAGATCGGCGTTGTCCGCCTCGATCGCCTTCGCCGAGGCGTCGACCCCTTCGGTGAGCACGAGGCGCAGGCGCACGGTCGAGCGCTCGCGGCCGGCGTACTGCTGCAGCGCCACGACGAGCCGGGTGTTCTCGCTGCCGATCGGCCCGACCGCGACCTTCAGCGTCGTCGGCGCCGCCGACCACTGGTACACGACGAGCCCCGCCGCCAAGACGGCAAGGGCAAGGGCCAGGGCGATGAAGAGCTCGCGCCGCATCGGGCAAAAGTGGACCCCGGCCATGGCGAAGGCAAGGCAGGCGCCGCTTCAACCTGTTGACGCGGCAGCGCAGTTCGTCCCGAAGGCAGGAGCCCTTTGCAGAGGCCCCAAGGCGATCACGCCGCGCTCGGGAGCGGCATGGTCAGCTTGAGCTCGACACCGCCTGGGCTGTAGGCGATCTCGACCGCGCCGCCCGTGTCCTCGGCGAGGGTGCGCTCGATGAGGCGCGAGCCGAAGCCGCGCCGCTTCGGCGGCCGCACGGGCGGCCCGCCGCTCTCCTGCCACTGGAAGCTGAGGCACGCGCCGCCTGGGGTCGGCTCCAGCCGCCAGCTGATCGCCACGTCGCCGCCGGGGACCGACAGGGCGCCGTACTTCGCGGCGTTGGTGGCGAGCTCCTGGAGGGCCATGGCGAAGGCGAGCGCGCTGTGCGGCGTCAGGCGAACGTCGGGCCCGACGATCGCGAAGCGGTGGCCCGGCCCCCCGTAGGGCTCGACCGCCCGCTCGACGATGTCCCTGAGGCTCGCCGCCTGCCAGCTCTCCTGCGTCAGCACGTCGTGAGCGCGCGACAGGGCGAAGAGGCGGCTCTCGAAGGCCTGCCGGGCCTCGCCCGCGTCCCGCTCGGACCTCAGGCTCTGGGCCGCGATCGCCTGCACGGTGGCGAGCGTGTTCTTCACCCGGTGATTGAGCTCGTTGATCAGGATCTCCTGCTGCGCCTGCGACACCTTGGCTTCGGTGATGTCGACGGCGCAGCCGGTGTAGCCGAGGAAGGCGCCGGCGTCGTCGAGGCGCGGGACCGCGTCGGTCCGCAGCCAGCGGACGCTGCCTTCCTTGTCGAGGACGCGGACCTCGTGGGCGAACGGGGCGCGCTCCTTGAGCGCCCCGACGAACCGGCCGATGAAGGCCCTCATGTCGTCCGGATGGACGAGCTCGCGCCAGCCGCGCGGCACGATCCCCTCCGGCCCGCGTCCGAACATGTAGCCGAAGTGCATGTTCACGAAGGTCAGCCGGCCTTCCGCGTCGGTGAGCCAGATGAGGGCGGGAGCGCTGTCGGCGAGGTGCCGGAAGCGCGCCTCGCTCTCCCGCAGGGCGTCCTCCGCCTGCTTGCGCGCCGTGATCTCGATCATGCTCGAGATGACGCGATGGAGCGCGCCGGAGGCGTCGCGCATCGCCATGCCGCGGTCCCAGACCCAGACCCATCGCCCGTCGCGGTGCCGGACCCGGTACTCGGCCTCGAAGTGGGACGAGCGCCCGCCGACGATCTCCTCCCCGGCTTTGCGGAACGCCGGCCGGTCGTCGGGGTGGATGCGCGAGATCCAGGCGTCGGGCGAGGGGGGCAAGTCCTCCTCGCCGACGATCTCGAGCTGGCGGCGCGTGCGCGTCACCTTGCCCGTCCTGAGGTCGTAGTCGGCGACGCCGCCCTGGAAGGCCTCGGCGGCGAGCCGGAAGCGCTCCTCGCTGTCCTTGAGCGCCTCCTCGGCCTCCTTGCGGGTGGTGATGTCGTAGAGCGCGCCGATGCCGCGGATCGCGCGGCCCTCGCCGTCGAAGAAGACCCGGCCGCGGGCCGAGACCCAGCGCCGCGCGCCGTCGCTCGCTCGCCGGATGCGGAACTCCGCCGCGTAGCCGCCGCCGCTCTCGCCGGCGTAGGCCCGCCGGTACATGTCCTCGACGCGGTCGCGGTCGCTCGGGTGGATCAGCGACGCGAAGAGCCGGTCGTCGGGGTGGGCGTCGTCCGGCACCCCGATGATCGACCGGAACTGCGCCGACCAGTGGCGCACGTTCGCCTGCGGATGGACCTCCCAGGTCCCGATCAGCGCGGCCTCGGCCGCAAGCCGCAGGTGCTCCTCGGTGTTGAGGAGCCGGCGGGTCTGGGCGTCCTGCGAGGCGCGCTGCTCCGTGACGTCGCGGAGCGTGATCGCGAGGCCGTCGGCGAGCGGGGCGGCGATGACGCGGACGTAGAGGCCCGGATGCAGGCTGCTCTCGACCTCGACCGCGACGACGGCGCCGGTCCGGCGCGCCTCCTCGAACGCCCGCCCCAGCGGCCCGCCGCGGGCGCCCGGGACCACGTCCCAGTACGAGCGCCCGACGCCCTCCTCGCGCGACAGGCCGGCGAAGCGCAGCGCCGCGTCGTTGGCGACGGCGATGCGCCAGTCCCCGTCGAGCGCGTAGAAGACCTCGCCGAGCTGGTCGTAGTGAGCCACCAGCGGTGCGAGTTCGGAAAGACGGAGCACGGCTGCCTTGATGTCGAAGCCGGCGCAAGGTCGTCCGGCGCCGCCACGGTTGTCAACGCGGACCAACGTCATATCGCTCCGCCGCGTGGCTCGGGTGGTAGGATTCGAACCTACACGCTACTCGTGCGTCGCTTGAACGCCACGCGTGCGTCGCATGAACCGTGCGATGCGTCTGCCAAATTCCGCCACACCCGAACGCGACCGGCCGGGCGCGCCCGACGGCCGAAGGCTCCGACGCTTCGCGGGTGCTAACGTTACGGAACCTCTAACGACCATCCCCGCCGGCCCTCCGACGGTCAACGGAAGCCGCGCGTTTAGGATACCGGGTAGGGATAACGCACAGGTCCAAAGGCAGATGTGCAAGGCGCGTTGAGAATCTCCTTGTCATCCACAACTGCGGAAACGAGACGTGGAACATTTCGCGAACTCTTATTGTGACAATGACATACGTGTGGTAGCCCAGGGTTAGGAGACGAGGTGCGCGCCGAGGAGCGTTATGCCTGCTACACAGCGCACAAGTAAGCCAAAAGCCGCCAAGGGTGGTAGCCGCGCGAGGCAGACCAACGCTCGCTTTGAATCCGCGAAGCTTGAGAAGTTTTTCGAAGTCCTGGACGCTGTGGGCTGGCTTGATCTCCCCACCGTATCCCAGGTGGCCCAGTTTGCCGGCGTAGACCCAAGGACCGCGGGCAAACTCCT
>DASVVU010000250.1:0-11416 GCA_036386395.1 Beijerinckiaceae bacterium
ATGAGCTCCCCTCGCCCGACGCTCCCGGGGAAGACCCGGCCTCGTCAGCGGACGCAGAACACCGTGCGCGGGGCCCGGCGGGCCCAAGTTTCGATCGGGTTCGCTGTGCGCCCCGCGCACCCCTCGATCTCCTCCCTCCCATGCCTCGGGCCGACAAGGACCGCGAGAACGATGACGCACGAGTCCGTTCGGCCGCACCGCTCCTCCGAGACGCGCCGCCAAGAAAACCGGTTGCCCGCCCGGGGCGAACGGCTATTTTCCGCCGTCCTCGCCGTCCCGCCCCGGAAAAGCGTTATCCCTCCATGACGAAGCCAGTGCGGATCTCGCTCGACGCCATGGGCGGCGACCACGGCCCCTCCGTCGTGGTGCCGGGCGCGGCGCTTGCGCTCGAGCGCCATCCCGGCCTCGCCTTCCTCATGTTCGGCGACGAGAAGGTCGTCCGCCCGCTCCTCGATGCGACGCCGGCGCTGAAAGGCGCGGTCGAGCTTCGCCACACCGACGTTGCCGTGCGCATGGACGACAAGCCGAGCCAGGCCGTGCGCTCCGGGCGGCGCAATTCCTCGATGTGGCTCGCGATCCAGGCGGTGCGGGACGGGGAGGCGGACGCCGCGGTCTCGGCCGGCAACACCGGCGCCCTCATGGCCATGGCCAAGATCTGCCTCAAGACCATGGCCCACATCGAGCGCCCGGCGATCGCGGCCTTGTGGCCGACGCTCCGCGGCGAGAGCATCGTCCTCGACGTCGGCGCGACCATCGGGGCCGACGCCGAGCACCTGATCGACATGGCGATCATGGGCTCGGCCATGGCCCGCATCCTGTTCGACATCGAGCGCCCGACCGTCGGCCTCCTCAACGTCGGCATCGAGGAGATCAAAGGCGTCGAGATGGTCAAGGAGGCGGGGCGCATCCTGCGCGAGGCGGACCTGCCGGGCCTCGCCTATCACGGCTTCGTCGAGGGCGACGACTTGGGCCGAGGCACCGTCGACGTGGTCGTGACCGAGGGCTTCACCGGCAACATCGCGCTCAAGACCGCCGAAGGCACGGCAAAGCAGATCGGCGAGTACCTGCGGAGCGCCATGTCCCGGACTTTAAGCGCGAAGATCGGCTACCTATTTGCCAGGCAGGCGTTCGACGCCCTCAAGGAGAAGATGGACCCGCGCAAGGCCAACGGCGGCGTGTTCCTCGGCCTCGAAGGCGTCGTCATCAAGAGCCACGGCGGCGCCGACGCCCTCGGCTTCGCGAGCGCCGTCGACATCGCCTACGACATGGCCCACTACGAGCTGATGCGGACGATCCGGGACATGCTGGAAGAGACCCCGGCCATCGCCTCCGCCTGAAGGAATTTAGCTTGGCTACAATCCGCTCCGTCGTCCGCGGCAACGGCTATTACCTGCCCGAGCGGGTCCTGACCAACCAGGAGCTCGCCAAGATGGTCGACACCTCGGACGAGTGGATCCGGCAGCGCACCGGCATCGAGGAGCGCCACATCGCGGCCGACGGCGAGACCACCTCGATGCTCGGCCTGAAAGCGGCGGAACGCGCGCTCGCCGACGCCGGGCTCAAGGCGGACGACATCGACCTCATCGTCTGCGCGACCTCGACGCCCGACTACACCTTCCCCTCGACCGCGACCCAGATCCAGGCCGGCCTCGGCATCCGCCACGGCGCCGCCTTCGACCTGCAGGCGGTGTGCACCGGCTTTGTCTTCGGCGTCGCGACGGCGGACAAGTTCCTGACCTCCGGCTCGCACAAGCGGGCCCTCGTCATCGGGGCCGAGACCTTCTCGCGCATCCTCGACTGGAACGACCGCACCACCTGCGTCCTGTTCGGCGACGGCGCCGGCGCGATCGTGCTCGAGGCCCAGCTCGGCGAGGGCACGCCGCAGGACCGTGGCGTCCTCACCTCGCACCTGCGCTCCGACGGCACCCACCGCGACAAGCTCTACGTCGATGGCGGGCCGGGCTCGTCGAAGACCACCGGGTATCTCCGCATGGAGGGCCGCGAGGTCTACCGCCATGCGGTCAGCATGGTGACGGACGTGATCCATGACGCCTTCAAGACGACGCGCACCACGCCCGAGGACATCGACTGGTTCGTCCCCCATCAGGCGAACAAGCGCATCATCGACGCCACCGCCGAGAAGCTCGGCATCGCGCCCGAGAAGGTGGTGCTGACCGTGAACAAGCACGGCAACACCTCGGCGGCCTCGATCCCGCTCGCGCTCGGCGAGGCCCGGGCCGACGGGCGCATCAAGGAGGGCGACCTCGTCATGATCGAGGCCATGGGCGGCGGCTTCACCTGGGGCGCGGCGCTGATCCGCTGGTGACCGTTTTTATCGGGGGACGGCCTGCAAATCCCATTGACCGCATGGACCCCTCTGAATAGCGTTCCTTTTCAGATAGATACGCGCAGTTGCTCAAATCAGCCGTTTGGGGGTGGCGAATGGCGGGGCGCACGGTGACGCGGGCGGACTTGAGCGAGGCCGTGTACCAGAAGGTCGGCCTGTCGCGGACCGAATCGGCGGCCCTCGTCGAAACCGTCCTGACCGAGCTGTGCGACTGCCTCGCGGCCGGCGAGACGGTGAAGCTCTCCTCCTTCGGCTCCTTCGTGGTGCGCGACAAGGGCGAGCGCGTCGGGCGCAATCCCAAGACCGGCATCGAGGTGCCGATCGAGCCGCGGCGGGTGATGGTGTTCAAGCCCTCGAACGTGCTCAAGGCCCGCATCAACGGCCTCGAGGCCGACGAGACCGAGTGAGACGCCCGTGAGCCCTCTTGCCCCTCGCGAGCCGGCCCGCGCCGTGGACAAGAGCCCCGACGCCTTCCGGACGATCAGCGAAGTGGCCGAGGACCTCGACCTGCCGCAGCACGTGCTGCGCTTCTGGGAGACGCGCTTCTCGCAGATCAAGCCGCTGAAGCGGGGAGGGGGGCGGCGCTACTACCGCCCCGACGACGTCGATCTCCTTAAGGGCATCCGCCACCTCCTCTACGGCGAGGGCTACACCATCAAGGGCGTGCAGCGCATCCTCAAGGAGGACGGCGTCCGCTTCGTGCAGGGGATCGGCCGCGGCGAGGAGACCGCGGCGCCCCCCGCCGGGCGGGACGGGGAAGCGGCCGGCCCGAGTCCGGACGAGAGCGAGGCGGACGGGCTCGGCGGGGCGGCGGCGGGCCCGCGGCAGGTTGCCAGCGCCCTGCCGGCCCCGCAGTCGCTGGCCCGGTCCGAGCCCCAGGCGCGGGCCGTGGGCCTGAGCGGCCACGACGCCGCCCGGCTCCGCGCGGCTATCGACGAGCTCCTCGAATGCGAGCGCGTCCTCGCGACGCTCAAGGCTCCGGCCCCGCAGGACGACGAGCTGCCGCCGGGGTGAGCGCGAGCCAGATCGATTGCCTCGGGCCGGACGAGGCCCTATATGGCGGCACACGTCGGAGCGTAGCGCAGCCCGGTTAGCGCACTAGTCTGGGGGACTAGGGGTCGCGAGTTCAAATCTCGCCGCTCCGACCATTTAACTATCTATATCTACCCAGTTTAAGGTGGGCTCTTGCTAGAATGGTGAGCGCATCGATTGTGGGTCATTTTGAGTTCAAGACGACTTATAATCACGGGCGCCGGGCTTGGTCGGAGAGTGCCAACCGCACGCCCGCCCTTTCGATCGCCGCCTCGCGCGGGCTCGCCACCCGACAGGCGGCGAGGCCCTCCGGTTTCGTGATCCATTCCGGCTCCCGACTCCAGGCCGCGCCCCAGGGACCGCAGCCCTGCGCGGGAGCCAGCGTGTTGCCCCAGGGGAATAGTCGCCCGTCCGGCCCGTGCAGGCCGAGCGACCAGGCCGCCTCGTCGACGATCCGCACGGGTGCCCCCGCGAGCCGCGAGGCGCGCTCGGCGACGCTCCCGGCGGCTGCGGCGTTCATCCTGCCGGACTCGTCCGCCTCGACGACGCCGAGCTCGGCGAGCTGGGCCGGGGTAAGGGGCGTCCGGGCGATGAAGCAGCCGGCCGCCGGCGTCTCGGTCCGCACCCGCGGGTCGCCCCGGTCGGCCGGCCGCAAGCCTCCTCGCCAGTGAGGAACGGGCGGGACCCAGCACATCTCGATCCCGATCCCCCGCAGCCGCGGCCCGTCCGCCTCGGCAACGATGCCGTCGGGCAGATCGGACGGCGGCGAGACCTCGGGGATCGGCGAGGTCAAGGCGTGGAGCAGGAGGCTCTCGGGCCGGGCGGGGGGACCCTCGTCCAGAAACGCTTCGAGGCGTTCGACCCGGTGCGGCGCGCTACCGGCCAGGGCCTCGACCGTCATTGCCTGCAGGCGGCGATAGAGCAGGCGGTCGCCCGGGAAAGCGCCCCGGGCGGTGCTGTCGGGGATGTCGGCGGCCTTCACCGCCCCGGCGAGGTCCACGGCCTTCAGGCGCAGAGCCGCCAGCAGGGCGGTGACGCGGATTTCCGGATCCGGGTCCTGCAGGGCCTGCCCTAGGACGGCCTCGATCTGCGGCGTGACGGGCCGGCGCTGGACGATCCACCAGCGCAGGACCTGCCGGCGCGCCTCCACGTCCAATCCGGCATAGGCGCTCGCCTCCGGCGGCGGCTCGGGGCCCCGCCCTTCCAGGGAGGATCGCCCGGTGAGGAGATCGTGCACGTAGTGCAGCCGGGTACCGTCCGGGTGCGTGAAGGCGGCGAGGATCGGCTCGCCCCGGACGGGCCCTTCGTCCACCCAGTCGAGCCGCCAGCCCGCGGCCGTGAGCCGCCGGCGCAGGCCGGCGAAATCGCCGGGCGCATCAGAGGGCGCGGACATAGTCGAACATCCGGTCGGTGACCTCGCCCAGCGGCGCGCCGCCGAACCGGTGGAAGCGGATCCGCCCGAACCAGCCCAGGTCGCCCCAGCGGAGCTGGTCGTCCTGCAGCTTGTGAGGGAAGGTCGAAACGGCGCTGCGGATCGCCGGGTCGACGTCCTCGGCCGAGGCGCCCGCCGCCGCGGCAGCCGCCAGATAGTGGATCAGGGCTTGCAGGTTGGGCCCGAACTCCTCGCCGGCCTTGAAGGCCCGCGGCTTGCCATAGGCGAAGGCCGCCGCCGGCCCGGGCAGGTCGTAGGCGATGGCGGCGAGCGCCGCCCGGAACCGCGCGCCGTCGCGCAGCCGCGAGGCGGCGGGAAGCGCCGCCGCCAGCAGCTCGGCGGCCTCGTCCTGCCGGGGGGCGAAGTCCTCTCGGCCGCAAACGGCGCAGGTGTTGGCCGCCGTCAGGACGTTGACCAGGATCGGACCGTTGGCGGGGCGAGCCTTGGCCAGGGCGGCGCCAACGCCGGTCCGGGCCAGATCGCGGACCGCGGCCGCCTTGAGCGCCGGCGTGGCCGCGCCCGGGCCAAGGAGCACTCCAACTCCCATGACGCAGTCGTCGCCGCGCAGCAGGGCGTTGTCGGGCGCGGTCTGCGGATCCTTCGCCTCCCGCACGAAGAAGCCGAGCTGCTCGAGCTGCTGGTCAATGACCGCCCGGTCGTCGAGCAGGGCCGGCCAGGAGAGGGGCATGTCGGACATGGACGGCGCTCATCCTTCCCGCGGAATCGTCACGGCTGGCCCAGGATAACACCGGCCTTTGGGTCGAGATACGGAGCCGCCGCCGGGTGGCGGGCGGCGACCCTGGCGAAGAGGGCGCTCCAATCCGCCGCGCTCATCTTCGCCGGCGGGGCGATGAAGCGGATGCGGGCCAGGAGGTCCGGCCGGCCTCCCGCCGCCTTCGCGAGCTCGTCGGCCAGTGTCTCGATCTGCGCCGGGGTCAGGTGCGAGACGTCGACCAGAGGCGAAAGCGGATGGTTCACCGCCTGGCCGCCGACCTGCGGAGGATGCCCGAAGTTGGTGTGACTCGCCTGATGAATGAGCTGTTCGGCCTGGACCTTGGGATCGAAGGCCGGGCCGCCCGGACGGCCGGGCTGGTTGAGCACCACGGGCTGGCCCTTCTGGTCGGCCAGGATGTGCAGCCCTTTGCCGAAGGAAGAGGGCGCCTCTTCGACCCCGTAGCGGCCGCGGGCCAGGAAACCCTGCCGCTCGGCCAGGCGCAAGGGATGGATGTCGAATCTCTGGCCGACGATCTGTCCGGCGGGGGAAGCCCGCTTGGCCGCGTCCACAAGCGTCTGCGGGATCCACTGCACCATGTTCTCGAAACCGGCTTCGAAACGCCAGTCGCCCAGCTTCATGCCCGAAGGCGCGAGGCGCTGCAGGGCGTTCTCGGCGGTCTTCAGGGTGCGGCGGATCGAGGCCTCCGAGCGGGCGTAGTCCGGGTCCAGCGCGCGCAGCAGCATGTCCCGGATGCGCTCGACCTCCGCCCGTTTGGCCTTGGTGGTCGCCGTCGCCTCGACGCGGGCGAGATCATGCCAGATGCGCTGCACCCGCTCGATCTTGGCGAGCACGCCTCGCGGGTTGTTTATGTCCTGGCCCAACCCCGACGTCGGGCCCAGGTGGACTTCCAAGGCGAAGCGGCGGGCTTCCAGCGCCTTGATCGCCGCATTCCGGTGGACCTCGCTCGGGAAGGTCTGGGTCTTGAGCACGTCGCTCAGGGCAGCGATGTTGGCGTCGACGTTGCGGGCGTTGGCGGTGAAGGCGCCGAAGCCGACGAAGCCGGCGTAGTCCTTGACCTCCACCTGGACGATGCGGGCCTGCAGGACCCCGTTCTCCATGAAGAACTCGATCTTGACGTTGTCGAAGCCGGCGTTGCCGCGGTGCTTGGCGTCGATCTGCACGACGAGGCGCTGCTCGGGTCCCGGCGCCTTCGCGGTGGCGGCGACCTGCGACTCGATGAGCGCCTGCGAGGCGACCTCCATGATCCCGCCGGCGTGCGCCGACTCGCTGCCGCGCTGGCGCCAGCGGCCCGAGCCGGGGGGACTTTCGATCTCCTCGCGGGTGTGCAGCACCCGGCCCTGCGCGTCGACCAGCTCGACCCGGCGATAGCGGCGCTGCTCGCCGCCGACGTCCTCCTCGACCCATGGCTGCCCTACCTGGTGAAGCTCGGCGTCCGGATGGGTGTGCACCAGGTCGTGGTTGTCGTAGGTGCTGTTGGAGCGCCGGACGGTCTTGCGGTCCTCGCGGCCATAGGTGGGGTCGTTGAGGTTCGGCCGCCGGCCGGAAACGACGCTCTTCTTCTGCTGCAGGAGCGGCACGTCCTGCAGCAGCCGCGGCGTCGCCGCCAGATTGCCGGCCAGCGCCTGCAGGCGCTCCGGCGTCAGGCTGTTCAGCAGGGCGAGCTGGCGGCGGTAGAGATCGGCTTTTTCCTGGAAGTGGGCGATGGCCTCCTCGGCACGCGCGCGCACCTCCGGATCGGGGGAGCTGAGGTCGGCCTTGAAGGCCTCGATCAGCCGCTCCTGGGCGTTCAGCTCCACCTCGAGATAGTTGCGCACCACCTCGGCGCGGGCTTCCATCGGCAGCGCGCGGAACTCCTCCGGCGTCAGGCGCTCGAAGGATGCGATCCGCTCCGCATGCCCCTCCTCGGTCCGCTGCAGCAGATGCACGCCCTCCTCGTGCACGGCGTGGGCGGATGCGTCGGGCTGGACGAGCACGCGCGGCTTTCCGTCGGGGCCGATCACCACCGCGGCATGGCTGGCCTCCGGATCGCGCCCGGTCCTGGCGCGGTACTCGTTGGGGCCGACGACCTCGACCGGCACGTCGGCGAACTCGGCATGGCGTTCGGGCGGCAGGCCGGCCAGCAGCTCCGCCCGCCGCCGCGGCACCTGGGCGACGGCGTCCGCCCGGACTGCGTCCGTCGCGCTCTGGATGCTGGCGCGGAACTCGGTGAGCGTGCCTTTGGGGTTCTGTGCGCGGAACTCGTACCAGGCGCGGATCCGCTCGCTGGCGCCCGGCCCGTGGAAGTCCGGCGCGGCGTGCGGATGGCCGGCCGGGACCCTCCCCCTCCCCCGGATGGAAGGGACCATCGGCCGCGTCCGCGCCGCCACGATGCCGTGGCCGAGGGCTTGGCCAAGGCGTCCCGCGGGGCCGCCGATGAGCTTGGCGGCGACCATGGCGAAGGCCATCGACTGGGCCGTGCCCAGGAGCGTCCCGGTCAGCAGGTTGAGGAGGGGGTTGCCCTCGTAGGTGGACGGATCCAGGAGCAGGCCGGTGAGCGTGACCGGCAGGGTGCCCAGGGTGTTCTCCAGCCCCTCGGCAAGAGCCTTGGCCAGGAGCAGGGAGGAGCCGCCGCGGCCGGCGAGCCCCTTCAGCAGGCTCATGTTCTTGAGCAGCTTGTCCCCGAGCCCCGCCGTGGCGACCGAGACGGCGGCGTCCACGACCCCGGTGAGGAGGTCCGCGCCGAACTCCTCCCAGCCGTAGGCGGCGCCCTTGTAGTGGGCCTTGACCGCCATGGTGAGCATCGTGCCCACCACCGAGGCGGTCCCCGCGATCCACGCGGCGGCCGCCCAGGATAGGGTCCCGCCGGAGAGCACGGTCACCACCGCTCCGGCGATGGCGGAAAGGGCGATCACCACCCCGCCGGCGATCTGGCCGGCGACGTCGGCGACGACGTCCACGGAGCGGCGGTGCAGCCTGACCGAGGCGTCCACCGCCCGGGCGCTGGCCTCCACCGAGGCGAGTTGCCGCTCGTAGCTCTGCCAGGCCTCGAAGTCGTTCTCGTGGCCGGGCGAGCGGGCGAGGCGCTCCGCCTCCCGGAACCGGGCGATGTCCTGGTGCAGGAAGGCGACTTCCTGCTCCAGGTATCCCAATTCATCCGAGGACCAGTCGTTCGTGGACTGCCGCTCGAAGGCGACCTGCCGCTCGGCCCTAGCGGCGCGGTCGTCGGGCGTGATCGGCTCGCCGAACACGAACAGCTCGCGCATGTCCTCCCAGTCGCGGCCGCTGAACTCGCCGCCGAAGAAGGAGCCGCGATTGTGCTCGGGGTCCGTGGTCCCGAACAGGAACTCGTTGAAGTTCTCGCCCGGGTGCTCGGCCTCCCAGTTGCGGGCGAGCGTCTGCATCTCCTCGCGCGACCGGCCTGCGGCCACTTGCCGGAGGGCGTCCATGTCCGTCCCGGCGCCGCGGGCCGCGAAGGTGACCTCCTGGGTGTCGGTCAGCACGCCCTTCTGGGCGAGCAGGGCGGCGGTGCGGTCCTCCCAGACGACCCGCCCGGTCGCCGGATCGACGCGCCGATCCCAGCCCAAGGTGGCGGTCATCATCCGCACGTCGGTGTCGAAATCGCCGCCGAAGGTGTGCGCCTCGAACATCGCCGAGGACGGCCGGCCCGCATAGTGAGCGTTGTAGTAGGCCCGCATGGCGTCGAACTCGGCCGGCGCCCGTTCGGCCGTGCGGCGGGCCGCCTCGGTGCGGGCCTCGGCCCGATGTTGGGCCATTCTTTGCGGCGACCACTCGTCGTGGAAGGCCAGCTCGGTCATCCTGGGCCGGCCCTGTTCGGGGGCGACGAAGCGGTTGCGGAAGCGGTCCAGCGCGCGGTTCGTGGCCGCGGGGCTGGCGTTCGGGTCGCTCAGGGTCATGGCCACCGCGGCCCAGGCCTCGCCCGCCGCCAAGCTGCCGTTGCGCCCCAGCGCCCCGTTGAAGCGGTTAAAGGCCGCCTGCGTGCGGGCCGAGCGTTCCTGGGGCGTGCCGCTGCGGTCGTTCATCGCCGCCTGCAGCGCCTGCCAGGCGTCCACGAAATGGCCGCGGTCGACCGACTCGCGGGCGACCTGGCGCCTCAGCCCCAGGTCGAGGTTGAGGTCCCGCATCTCCTCGGCCATGAGCCGCCGCTGCGGCTCCTGCATGGCGTCGTTGATGACCTTGTCGTCGTGGTAGAAGATCGCCTGGCGCTCCAGGGCGATGCGCGAGGCGTTGATGCTGGCGTAGTCGAGCCCCTCCCGCGTCAGGTCGCGGTTGGAGCCGGAGATCCCCCGCAGCAGCGCCAGGTCCGCGTCCGAAGCTTCATCCTCGAAGGCCGCGTCCAGGGCCGACTGGCCCTCGGCCCGCGGCCGATCGGAGCCGTAGCGGGCCTCGTAGCCGGCGCTCACCGCCATGCGCCGGCGGCGGCGCTCGGCCTCGACGCGCGCGCTGTTCCAGCCGTAGCGCTCCGCGTCCTGGCCGATCTCCTGGTCGATCTGGCTGTAGATGGCGTCCACGCCCGCGCGGTCCGTGCCCAGGCCCAGGCCCAGCGTCCCCCCGTGCAGCTTCTGGTCGACCGCGATGGCGTCGGCGACGGCCGTGTCGCTGCGCATCAGCGCCTGGAAACGCTCCGTGTCGTGCGTGCCCGCGACGAACCAGTCGTTCAGCTCTCCGGTGATCTCAGTGTCCAGGTCGCGGCCGTAGCGGGCGCGGTAGGCCCGGCGGATCTCGGCGATCTCCGACGGGGACTTGTTCCGCAGGACCCGCATGATGGTGTCGTTGTCGGTGCCGACCCCCAGGCCGTTCCAGGTGCCGTGCATGGCCTGATCCAGCTCGACGGCGATGGCCTCGGCGTTGCGGCCCTCCAGCATGGCGTTGGCCCGGTCGATGTCATGCGAGGACCAGGTCGCCCAATCGTTCAGCTCGGAGTCGAGCCGCTGGCGGAGGGGCTCGTGGTACATGTCCTCGTACTTCCACTCGACGAGCTTGCCTTCGAGCGCCGTTAGCCCCTGGAGGGCCTTGAAGACGTCCGGCTCCTCCGTCCCGGGACCGGTGAAGGCGGCCCTGAGGTCGTGGCAGATGCTCCGCAGCTTGGCCGGATTGAAGCTCTCGTTCGCCGTCGAGGCGGCGGTCATCATCCGCCCGTGGTCGCTGCTCGCCAGGACCGCGGCCTCGATGCGGCGCAGGATCTCGGGCCGGCGCTGGCCGGCGATCCGGCTCATCAGGCCCGCCGCGACGGCCTCGATGCGGTCCCCGCCACTCTCGAAGAAGGCCATGATGATGGTCTGCTGCTCGGCCGAGAGGTTGGCGAACTCGGCGGCGCGCTCGGCCTCGCTCATGGTCCTGAGGCGCGCGACCTCGGCGTCCACGAAGGCGACGCCGTCGAGGGTGGCCTGCAGGGTCGCCTGGGTCTGCTGCTCCTGCCAGGCGGCGCTCTCGCGCTCGGCCTGGCTGCGCCAGTCGCTGATCCAGTCCAGCAGCCTCTGAAGCCAGCTGCGCTCGTAGCCGAGGCGCCGGGCGGCCCAGTCGCGGACGGCTTCCCGCGCCTCGCGGCCCCGCTCCCGCACGGTGTCGCTGAAGCCCGTGGTCTCGGTGTCGGCGCCGGTCTTGCCGCGGTCGAGCTCGCGCTCGAGGCCGCGCATCTGGTCGTCCCGCCAGATACGCACCGGCTGGAAGGCGCGCTCGGCATCCAGCATCTCCTCGGGCGTGGTCTTGCCGGCGCGCAGGGCGTCCCGGTCCGCCTCCGCGGCCTGTTGGTAGGCGCGCCGCTGCCGCCCGGCTTCGGCGTCGAGGGCGTCCTTGAAGCGCTGGGCGGCGGCGCGGTAGGCGGCGACCGCGCGCGTCTCCAGGGTGTCGACGCGCGCCAGCAGCCGGTCGC
>DASVVU010000251.1:0-19454 GCA_036386395.1 Beijerinckiaceae bacterium
TGCCGAGGTCGTTGGCGAGGTCGGCGTTGATGCGGGCGACGATCGCCTCGTGCGAGTAGTTGCCGTCTTGCCCGAACGGCACCTCGCGCAGGAAGAAGTAGCGGAGCGGATCGACGCCGTAGGCCTCGGTGAGGGAGAACGGGTCGATCACGTTGCCGACCGACTTCGACATCTTCTCCCCGCGGTTGAACAGGAAGCCGTGGCCGAAGACTCTTTTGGGCGGCGCGATGCCGGCCGACATCAGGAAGGCCGGCCAGTACACGGCGTGGAAGCGCACGATGTCCTTGCCGATGACGTGCACGTCGGCCGGCCACCAGCGCCAGCGCGGGTTCGTCTCGTCGGGGAAGCCGCAGCCGGTGACGTAGTTGTTCAGCGCGTCGATCCACACGTACATGACGTGGCGCGGCGCGCCCGGCACCGGCAGCCCCCAGTCGAAGGTGGTGCGGCTGATCGAGAGGTCCTGGAGCCCGCCCTTGACGAAGCTCACGATCTCGTTGCGGCGCGTCTCCGGGCCGACGAAGTCGGGGTTCGCCTCGTAATGGGCGAGGAGCCGGTCCTGATAGGCCGAGAGGCGGAAGAAGTAGCTCTCCTCCTCGATCCACTCGACCGGCGTGCCGGTCGGCGCCTTGAAGCTCCCGTCCGGCTCCTTCGTCAGCTCCTCCTCGCCGTAGTAGGCCTCGTCCCGCACCGAGTACCAGCCGGCGTACTTGCCGAGGTAGATGTCCCCGTTCGCCTCCATGCGGCGCCACAGCTCCTGGGTGGAGGCGAGGTGGTCGGGGTCGGTCGTGCGGATGAAGCGGTCGAAGGAGCAGTTCAGCCGCTCGCCCATGGCCTTGAACTTCGCCGCCATCTCGTCGACGAAGGCCTTGGGCGATTTCCCTTCCCGCGCGGCGGTCTGCTTGACCTTGAGGCCGTGCTCGTCCGTGCCGGTGAGGAAGAACACGTCGTAGCCGTCGATGCGCTTGAAGCGCGCGATGGCGTCGGCCGCGATGACCTCGTAGGCGTGGCCGATGTGCGGCGGCCCGTTGGGGTAGGAGATCGCCGTGGTGATGTAGAACTTCTCGCGCTCGGCCATGCGGGCCACATTCCCGAAGGCTGAGGGAACGTCAACCCGCGCGGCGGACCGCCTCCGCGAGGTCGCTGAGGAGGGCGATCACCACCGGCCGCTTGTCGAGGTTGTAGACCTCGGCCTCTCGGGCCGCGCGGGCGACCTTTTCGCAGGCCTCGACGAGGGGCGCGAGGCGCGCCGGACCGGCCGAGGCGCGCTCCTCCAGGCCCTTCGAGACCCAGGCCATGGCGGTGTCGAGGGCGAGCTGAAGATCGCCTTCCGTGCCCCGCGGCGAGACTTTTTCCGCAAGCTGGATCACGCGGCGCATGTCGAGGCGAGGGAGCTCCGCGAGGAGCGCCGTCGTGCCGGCGACGATCGCGGCCTTGTCTTCGTCGAGCATTTCGATCGCCCGCCGCACCGACCCTTCGGCGAGGGAGACGGCGCGGGAAAGCTCTTCCTCCGGCGTGTCGGTCCACGGCGAGCCGAGGGAGCGGATCACGGCGCGCAGGTCCGGCTCGGAGAGGGGGCGGAGCATGAGCTTGCGGCAGCGGGAGCGGATCGTCGGCAGGAGGCGCTGCGGCGCGTGGCTGACGACGAGGAACACGGAGCGGGGGGGCGGCTCCTCGATCACTTTCAGGAGCGCGTTGCCGCTCGACGCGTTGAGGTCGTCGGCAGCATCCACGATGCAGACCCGGTAGCCTCCCCTTCCGGCCGTCGCGGAAAAGAGGTCGAGGGCGCGGCGCACGTGGTCAACGCCGATCTCCTGGGAGTAGCCCTTGCCGTCCTTGCGCAGGCCGCGCCGCACCACCGCGAGGTCCGGGTGCGAGCGGGCCGCGACCTGGCGCGCCGCAGGGCTGCCCGGGTCGACCGCAAGGGTTGCCGCGCCCGGCGGCACCGCGCCGCCGTGGGCGAGGAGGAAGCGCGCGACCCG
The DNA here is from genome assembly GCA_036386395.1 of Beijerinckiaceae bacterium. Taxonomy (GTDB): domain Bacteria; phylum Pseudomonadota; class Alphaproteobacteria; order Rhizobiales; family Beijerinckiaceae; genus JAJKJG01. The sequence goes on from DASVVU010000251.1 coordinate 1,980, forward strand.
GTAGGCGAGCGTCGCCTTGCCGATCCCCTCCGGCCCGCCGATCAGCCAGGCATGGTGCAGCCGCCCGCTCCTCAAGCCGTCGAGGAGCGCCGCCTCCGCCTCGACATGGCCGAAGAACGCCGCCTGCTCGCGCGGATGCGGCGTGCCGGCGAGCTGGTCCGGTTCGGGGAGTTCGGTGTCAGCCATGGGGGCTCGCTTCCCCTCCCCCCGCTTGCGAAGAGAGGCCGATTTGGACGCAGCCCGAGCGGAGACTCCTGCGAAAATCAGGTCGCCGCTTCGCGGCGGACTTCTTGCGCTGAGTCCCGGGTCGCATTCCGCTTTGCTCCATGCGCCCGGGAAAGGGCGGAGAGGTGGCCGATCCAGTGCGACCCTCTCCAACGCTCCCTTTCCCGGAAGCCTGGAACGGAGCGAAGCGGAGTGGAAGGCTATCCGGGACCCAGCGCAGGAAGTCGCCGCGAAGCGGCACCGAACTTCCCTTCACAAAAATCTCCGAACGGCCGATCCATTTAGGAAGGATCATGCATTCAAGCCTTCTTCCGCGCCGGCGGCGCGGCCGCGAAGTCTTCGGCGAAGCGCGCCTCGACGGCGGCCCAGACGCGTTCCTCGACCACGTCCGGCCCGGCCGAGGCGTCGATCACGACGCAGCGCTCGGGCTCGTCCCGGGCGATCCGCAAAAACGCCTCGCGCAGGCGCTCGTGGAAGCGCATGTCCTCGGCCTCGAAGCGGTCGACACCTTCAGCCCGCGATTCCCGCCGGGCGGCGGCGCGGGCGAGGCCGATCTTGACCGGCACGTCGAGGATCAGGGTGAGGTCCGGCTTCGTGGCATCGACGACGAGGCGCTCGAGGCCGGCGAGGAGCTTCGGGTCGAGGGCCCCCTCCCCTCCGCCGCCCTGGTAGGCGCGGGTCGAGTCGGCGAAGCGGTCGGAGAGGACGAAGGCGCCGCGGGCGAGCGCCGGGCGGATCTTTTCTTCAAGGTGGTCGTGCCGGGCGGCGGAGAACAGGAGCGCCTCGGCGAGCCGCCCCAAGGGCTTCGCGCCGCCGGCGAGGAGCGCCGCACGGATGCGCTCCGCGCGCTCGGAGCCGCCGGGCTCGCGCGTCGTGACGACCTCGACGCCGCGGGCTTCGAGACGCTGCGCGAGGCGCTCGATCTGAGTCGACTTGCCCGCCCCTTCCCCGCCTTCGAAGGTGATGAAGCGGCCGCTCATCCGGGAGCGGCTCAACCGCCCTGGGCGCTGCGGCTGAAGGCGCGCTTGACGAGGCCGGTGCCGAATTCCATGAGCCCGTCGACGGCCCGCTGCTTGAGGTCGCCCACGGGCACGTCCTCGCCGGCGTAGAGCGGGAGATCCAGGGCCTGCACGTCGCCGCGGGTGACGCGCAGCCGCGCGACCTCGGCGCCTTCCTTGACCGGGGGCTTGAGCGGGCCGGTGTAGACGATCCGGGCCGCGACCCGCTCGCCCGTGCCGCGCGGATAAAGGAGCCGCACCGGCTTCTTCGCGACGAGCGGCACGTTGCGGGCGCCGCCGAAGACCTTGGCCTCGGCGATCGGCTCACCCGCCGCGAAGAGGAGCCGGGCCTCGAAGGCGCGGAAGCCCCACTCGAGGAGCTTGCGGGCCTCGTTCTCGCGGTCGCGGGCGCTCTTGAGGCCCATGACGACGAGGATCAGGCGCTGGCCCTGCTGCACCGCGGAGGCGACGAGGCCGTAGCCGGATTCCTCGATGTAGCCGGTCTTGAGGCCGTCGGCGCCGATGTCGAACTTGAGCAGCGGGTTGCGGTTCTGCTGGCGGATCTTGTTCCAGGTGAACTCGCGCTCGGCGAAGATCTTGTAGAGGTCCGGATAGCTCTCGATGATGTGCGAGGCGACGAGGGCAAGCTCCCGCGCCGTCACCTTCTGGTCGGGATGGTGGAAACCGGTCGAGTTGCGGAAGGTCGACTTCGGCAGGCCGAGCTCGCGGGCCCGCTTCGTCATCATGGTGGCGAAGCCGTCATCGGAGCCGGCGATGCCCTCGGCGACCGCGATCGAGGCGTCGTTGCCCGACTGCACGATGATGCCGCGCAGGAGGTCCGAGAGCTTGATGCGGTCGTTGAGCCTCGCGAACATCGCCGAGCCGCCGGACGCCGCCCCGCCCTTGCGCCAGGCGTTCTCGGAGATGACGAACTCGCTGTCGAGGTTGAGCCGGCCCTGCTTCATCTCGTTGAAGATGACCTCGACCGCCATGGTCTTGGCCGTGCTCGCCGGCGCCACGAGCTCGTCCGCCGCTTTCTCGAACAGCACCGTGCCGGTGTCGAAGTCCATCAGGATGGCATGCGGAGCGACCGTCTGGAAGCTCTGCGCCGCCGCGGGGAACGCCGCAAAAGCCGTCGCGACGAGCGGCATGAGCCGCCGTGAAAGCCGTCGTAAACTGGTCCGCCAACACCGGACCGACCACCGAACCATCGCGCCGCCTCGCAACTCCGGGAATTCCCGGACTCTGCGCGTTTGCGCCCTCGAAATCAACGATCCCTTAGGGACGATCGCGCGACAGGCTTAAGAGCCGCAGGCGCTCCGGGAGGAGGGTTGCCGCGCCGCATTCCGGCGTACGCGCGAGTCGGAAGGAACCAGCCCCGGCCATCCGACCCCGTGCAACGTTCCACGGTGCCGTGCAAGGTTCCATGGCTCATGAGACGGATTTCATGGCGCCGGTGCAAAGATCCCATGGCTCATGGAACGCGTTCCATGGGCGGCGTTCCAGCACCGTTGCACGATGGCGGGCGCGCGTTCCATCACGCGGATAGATGATTCGAGGAGGCCGGAAAACCGGCGGTCCCTGCCCTACCGCGTCTCCTTGAGGGCGACGAAGCGCTGCGGCTTGAGGGCGTGGAAGGGGTCGGACTTGGCGAAGCGGACCGGCGGGGTCTCGGGGGCGTAGTAGAGGCCGGCCATGACCGGGCGCGACGGCGGCAGGGGCGCGAGCGACGCGACCGGGACCGGCTTGCCGGCGTTCGGGATCGTGCCGAGGTCGAAGGGCCGCTCGGGCGGCAGGGGCACGCCGGCGACGCGGCCCGGGACGGCGTCCTCGTCCTCTTCGATTTCGATCGGGGCCGGCGCCCGGCGCCCGCCGTAAGGGCCAGCGTACGGCGGGGCGCTCTCGGCCGCCGCGACCTCGATCCGGCCCGGGCGTCCGTAAGGCGCGCTCTCGGCGGGAGCGCGGGCGACCGGCGCCTCCTCTTCGCGCTGCGGGTTCAGGAAAGCGAAGGCCTGCGGCCGGGCCGCGGGGGCGGCCTGGGCGGGCTCCTCGAGGCCGGCGAACATCGTGCGGGCGGCGCCCGGGAACGGCGCCGGGCTGCCGTCGGTGCGCAGCGTCGCCATGAGCTTGCGGTCGTCCGAGCCGCGGGTCGAGGCGCGGCCGACGTAGTCGACCTGGACCTTGGCCGTGCCGGCGCGCTTGAAGTCGAGGGCCTCGGCGACGCCTTCGGAGACGTCCATGAGGCGGTTCGCGTGGTAGGGACCGCGGTCGTTCACGCGCACGATGATCGAGCGGCGGTTCTCGAGGTTCGTGACCCGGGCGTAGCTCGGCAGCGGCAGGGTGGTGTGGGCGGCGGCGATCGACTGGCGGTCGAAGACCTCGCCGTTGGCCGTGAGGCGCCCGTGGAAGGCCGAGCCGTACCAGGAGGCGAGGCCGACGCGGGAATAGCCTGAGGCGTTCTCGCGCGGGACGTAGGTCTTGCCGGCGATCTGGTAGGGCCGCCCGACGAGCTCGCGCCCGCCGCCCTTCGGCACCGCCTCCCCGTCCTCGACGACGCGGGGGCTCGCGGCGACGCCGTACTTCGGATCGATCGAGCGCCCGTTCGAGGCGACCCTGGGGGCGCTGCAGTTCGCGACGGTGAGCGCCACGGCGACCGCCGCCGCGGCCTTGACGGCCCCCGGAAGGCTCCGGTCGCGCGCACAAGTCGGCTCGGTGGTGCCGGCCTGTCCTCTTGCCATGAAGGCGCCCCGCATCCCGTGTTGCCGGCCGTCCGCGGGCAGCGGCGGCCGTTTGGCGATCTTTAACGACTCGCAGGGAGTCATCCCCACGCCAGTATCCCCTCGCCGCGTAAATGGACCGTTACGGTTACGCTCGGTCAACGCCCAACGGCGCGGGGCAAGGAAATTCTGTTCTGGAGTGGATTTCGAGACACAGCGGAAAATCAGAGTTTCCTTCAGTGATAATAATGGATTGCCGTCGAGTGTTCAGACGGCTTGTGATCAGTCCGCTGCTGAACGGAGAGTACTTGTTCAAAGCCTTTTGGGCAGCCAGCAAGGAAGCTCCCTGGAGCATGCCCCCTCCCTGCTTGAAACCGTTGATGCCCGGCGTTTACGGCATGCCCTTAGCCTATGAAGAAGCCGGCATGCACCTTGGGCATACCAACCATGAGGTATGCTGCGTTGCGAAAAGGCATTTCGGGGCGAAAATGCACAACGGCTGAAGGCGACGGCCCTGCCCCCTCCCGGCAGACGCCGTTTCGGCCGTTCCCCTCTGGAAGGCTCTTCATTGAGCCTGACTTCCTCGGCCGGGTCCTCGCGGACCCGGCCTTTTTCTTTGTCCACTGTCATCCCCGGCGAGCCGCGTAGCGGCTCGGGAAGGGGATCCAGAACTATGCGCCTCACGGAACCGACGATGGGTCCCCTTCCCTCGCCTCCGCTCCGCTTCGGCTCGCCGGGGACGACAGTGCTTTAAACGAACAGCCGCTCCTTCTTCTCGTCCAGCCCCTTGTACATCTCGGCCACGTACTCCCCGTAGCCGTTGTAGATCAGCGTCGGGCGCATCTCGTCGGTGCCGAGCACCCGCTCCCGCGCCTGGCTCCAGCGCGGGTGCGGGACCTCCGGGTTGACGTTCGCCCAGAAGCCGTACTCGGAGGCCTGCAGGGCCTCCCAGAAGCTCTTCGGACGCTCCTCCGTGAAGGTGAACTTCACCAGCGATTTCGCGGACTTGAAGCCGTACTTCCACGGCGCGGCGAGGCGCAGGGGGGCGCCGAACTGGTTCGCCAGCGGCTTGCCGTAGACGCCGGTGACGAGGAACGTGAGCTCGTTTCCCGCCTCCTGCATCGTCAGGCCCTCGACGTAGGGCCAGGGGTACCAGATCTGGCGCTGCCCGGACGCGACCGACTTGTCCAGGAAGGTCTCCATGCGGACGTAGCGAGCGGACGACAGGGGCTTCGCGAGATCGAGAAAGGCCTTCATCGGGAAGCCCGTCCAGGGCACGGCCATGGACCAGGCCTCGACGCAGCGGAGGCGGTAGAGCCGCTCCTCGAGGGGCATCTTCCGGACGAGGTCGTCGATGCCGATCTCGAACGGCTTCTCGACCTGGCCGTCGACCTTCACGGTCCAGGGCCGGGTCTTCAGGGCGCGGGCCGCGGCGGCCACGCTCTTCGAGGAGCCGAACTCGTAGAAGTTGTTGTAATCGCCCGAGAATTTCTCGGCCGTCAGCGGCCGGTCGAGGGCGTAAGCCTCGTTGCGCTTCGCCGGATAGAGGTCGAAGGTCGGATCGGCGGCCTGCGCGAGGGCCGAGCGCTCGCCGAGGGCAAGCGCACCCGCGATGGCAGCGCCTCCGCTCAAGAGCTTGCGCCGGTTCAGGAAGACGCTCTCCGGCGTCGCCTCTGATTCCGGAATCTCCCACCCGCGCCGCCGCCTGATCCACATGGCTCGAACCTCCGTCTCAGGGGAGGAATGTCGCGTCGCGCCGTCACGCGCAAGTCACGCCTTGGCGAACCCGGCGTGATCACCTCGCCGCCCTTATGTGCGCCGCCGCACGGCGCGCCGGGCGGCGCTCGGGCATTCTCCACGGGTCGCCGCAAGCCGGCCCGCATCCTCCCTGGCGAGGCCGGCGGCGACAGGTCCGGCGGCCGCCCCTCCGCCCGCGGCCTTGACGAGCGGCCCCGCCCTGCCCCGGCGGGGCCGTTTCGCCCTCTCAAGCCTTCCGCTGGCCCAGGACCTCGTCGCGCAGCGCCCGGCGCAGGACCTTGCCGACGTTGGTCTTCGGCAGGCTCTCCCGGAACTCGATCACGCGCGGGACCTTGTAGCCGGTGAGGTTCTGACGGGCGTGGGCCCGCAGCTCCTCGACGGTGACGGCGGGGTCCTTCGGCACGACGTAGGCCGCGACCGCCTCGCCGGAGGCCTCGTCCGGCACACCGATCACCGCGACCTCCAGCACGCCCGGGTGCGTCGCGAGCACGTCCTCGACCTCGTTCGGGTAGACGTTGAAGCCCGAGACCAGGACCATGTCCTTCATCCGGTCGACGATCTTGACCTTGCCGTCGGGAAGGATCACGGCGACGTCGCCGGTGCGGAAATAGCCGTCGGCGGTCGTGACCTTCGCGGTCTCGTCCGGCCGATTCCAGTAGCCGCGCATGACCTGCGGGCCCTTGACGCACAGCTCGCCCGGCTGGCTTTCGGCCACGACGTTGCCGTCGGCGTCGCGGATCGACACGTCGGTCGAGGGGATCGGGTAGCCGATGGTGCCGGTGAACTCCTCGATGTCGAGGCGGTTGGCGCAGACCACCGGCGAGGTCTCGGACAGGCCGTAGCCCTCGACGATCGGGCAGCCGGTCAGCTCCTTCCACTTCTTCGCGACCGCCGCCTGCGTCGCCATGCCCCCGGAGACGGAGAGCACGAGGCGCGAGAAGTCCACCTCCTTGACCTGCGGGGAGTTGGCGAGGGCGTTGTAGAGGGTGTTGACGCCCGACATGAGCGTGAACTTGGCCCCTTTGAGGATCTTCGCGAAGCCGGGGATGTCGCGCGGGTTGGCGATCAGGAGCTGGCAGGCGCCGAGGCGGCCCATCAGCATGGCGCAGACGGTGAGCGCGAAGATGTGGTAGAGCGGCAGCGCCGTCACCATGACGTGGTCGGCGCGGGAGCCGAGAGTGGCCTTCATCCAGGCTTCCATCTGAACGACGTTCGCGGCGACGTTGCGATGGGTGAGCGTCGCGCCCTTGGCGACGCCGGTCGTGCCGCCGGTGTACTGGAGGAAGGCCACGTCATCGAGGCCGACCTCGGCGGGTGCCGGCGGCTTGGCGCGCCCTTCCGAAAGCACGCTCTTGAACGGCACGCTTCCGGGCAGGTTGTAGGGCTTCACCGCCTTCTTCACGCGGCGCGACACGAGGTTCACGATCGCGCCCTTGAGGCCCATGAGGTCGCCCGGCGTCACGACCACGACCTTGTCGAGGCGGAGATCCGGCGACGCCTCCTCGACGGTGTGGCCGAAGTTCTCCAGCACGAACAGGACGCGGGCGCCGGCGTCGCGGAGCTGATGCACGAGCTCGCGTGGGGTGTAGAGCGGGTTGACGTTCACGACCGTGTAGCCGGCCGTGAGGACGCCGTGGAGGATCGCCGGATAGGCCATCACGTTCGGCAGCATGATGGCGACCCGGTCGCCGCGACGCAGGCCCTGCCCCTGGAGCCAGGCCGCGACGGCGTCGGCGGCTTTCCCCAGCTCGGCGTAGGTCATGCGCTTGCCGAAGCTCTCGACCGCCGGCCGGTCGGCGAAGGCGCGCACGCTCTCCCGGAACATCTCGGCGAGGCTCGTCAGCGCCCCCTCGTCGATCGTCGCCGGGACGCCGGGAGGGTAGGACTTGAGCCAAGGCCGGTCGGGAGCGCCCGCCTCATGCGTGGCCGCGGCAACGGTGGCGGACATTCCTCCCCTCCCCTGTTGCGGCGTCAGGCGCCGCTTTGCCCTAGCTTGTCCCGCGCCAAGGGATTTGTCGATGCGAGAACCTTCATCTCCCGAGGAGGGCCGGCCTCTTTTTAACGCATTGTTAAGGTTCAAGGTGATCCCTAAGGCCAGGACGCCACCGGACGGTCACGGGCGGGCCGCAATCGGGCCAACGGACCGTCGCGATGACCGGGCATCCTCCGTTGCGATCCGGCAAGGCCGCCGGGAGGAAACGAAGAGACGATCATGGCTCGCAAGACGCAAGACCACGAGACCCGGCGCGACGGGTCCCTGAAGCACGCGCCGCATGAGGGCGGGTTCAAGCCCCTCGCGATCCCGGCGGTCGCCGCCGCGGTCACCGCCGGCGCGAAGGCGCGCCCGCGCGAGGCCGAGCGGCGGCGCGACATCCTGGCGGTGCTTCGCCAGGACGGCTTCGTCGACTGATCAGATGCGGGTAAGCCGGCGCACCTTCCTGACGGCGCTCGCCGGCTCGATTCTCGGCGCCCTCGGGCTCGGCGGCTACGCGGTCGCGATCGAGCCAGGCTTCCGCCTGCGGCTCCAGCGTTACGCCTTCAACCCGCCGGGCTGGACCCCGGGCCTGAAGCTCACGATCGCAGTGCTGGCCGACATCCACGCCGGCATGCCGTCGATGCCCATGGCCCGGGTGCGGCGCATCGTCGAGGCGACGAACGCGCTCGACCCCGACCTCGTCGTCCTCCTCGGCGACTACTCCAACACCGACCGCTTCTTCGGCAATCGAGCCGATTGGTCCGAGGTCATCCCGGCGCTGACCGCGCTCAGGGCGCCGCTCGGGCGCTTCGCCATCCTCGGCAACCACGAATGGTGGGACGACTCGCGGGCCCAGAAGGCGCGGCGTGGGCCGACCCTCGCCCACGGCGCCTTCGCCAAGACCGACATCCCCCTCCTAGAGAACGACGCAGTGCGCCTCGTCAAGGACGGGAAGCCGTTCTGGCTCCTGGGACTCGGCGACCAGCTCGCCTTCCACATCGCGCGCCGCCGCCAGGAAGGCGTCGACGACCTCCCCGGCACCCTCGCCAAGATGACGGACGACGCGCCCGCGATTCTTCTGGCGCACGAGCCCGACATCTTCCCGAAGGTGCCGCGGCGGGTGTCGCTGACCCTCTCGGGCCATACCCACGGCGGGCAGGTGCGCCTGTTCGGCTGGTCGCCGGTGGTGCCGTCGAAGTACGGCAACCGCTACGCCTACGGCCACGTGGTCGAGGACGGGCGGCACCTCATCGTCTCGGGCGGCCTCGGAACCGTCTCGGCCGGCCTCGCCCCCGTGCGCTTCGGCGTGCCGCCGGAGATCGTGCTGGTGGAGCTCGGCGGCGACGGCGCGACGGTGAGCTGACGGCGCTTTCGGCGGGTGGAGATCGGATGTCGCGAAGCGATCGACTGTTCACGGACGGCGCCGCCTACGAGCAGCTCATGGGGCGCTGGAGCCGGCGGGTCGGCGACGTCTTCGTGCAGTGGATCGGCGCGCCCCCGGACCTCCGTTGGCTGGACATCGGCTGCGGCACCGGAGTCTTCACCGAGCAGGTGGTCCGAGGCTGCGCGCCGGCCGCGGTGACTGGCGTCGATCCCTCGCCGGAGCAGCTCGCCTTCGCGGAGCGGCGGGGGCTCGCCGGAGCGGAGTTCCGCGTCCGCGACGCGCAGGATCTGCCCTTCGCGGACGAGAGCTTCGACATCGCCGTCATGGCGCTGGTCGTCCACTTCATCCCCGATCCCGGCAAGGCGGTCGCCGAGATGGCGCGGGTCCTGCGCCGCGGCGGCTGGGGCACGGCGTACGTCTGGGACTTCACCAAGGCCGGCTCTCCCACGGCGCCGCTCGCCGCCGCCATGAAGGCGATCGGCCTCGAGGCGCCCATGCCGCCGAGCCCGCACGCGACCTCGTCGGCGGCCTTGCGCGACCTGTGGCGCGGCGCCGGCTTTGCCGGGCTCGAGGAGCGGACGATCGCCATCCCGGTGGAGTTCGCGGGTTTCGAGGAGTTCTGGCGCTCGATGACGGTCCCGGTCGGACCGACCGGCCAGGCAATCGCCGCCATGACGCCGGACGGCCGGGCACGGCTGCGCAGCGCCCTGGAACAGCAGCTGCCGGCCCGTGCCGACGGACGCGTCGTCTACGAGGCGCGCGCCAATGCCATCAAGGGCCGGAAGCCAGGGTAGCTCGCCGGTAAGCGAAAGTACCGATGCCTCCCCCGCCGCTTTCCCGGGCGGGTGAAGCGAAGCGGAATCCGACCCGGGACCCAGCGCAACGACTTGCCGCGAAGCGGCGCTATTTATTCAAGTCTTCGTAGAGGTCGCGCCACCCCGGGTTCATGGCTTCGATCAGCGCGAGCTTCCACGCCCTTCGCCATTTCTTGATCGCGTACTCGCGATGCGCGCGTCGATAATGCGGTCGTACGCCTCGTACCAGACGAGCATCGTCACGTCGTAATCGCTCGTGAAGCCCGGGATGAGCTTGTTCTTGTGCTCCCACACCCGGCGTGACAGATCCGTGGTCGAGCCGACGTGAGCGTGCCGTTCCGGCGTGAAGCCAGAATGTAGACGTAGGCGCGGGGCCACATGGTTGGTCTAAATTGCGCTTCGCGGCTTGTTGCGCTGGGTCCCGGGTCGGGTTCCGCTTCGCTTCACCCGCCCGGGAAAAGGGGCGGAGGTGCAAGAACAGCCTGATAGTGCAAGATCAGCGCACGATGACCTTGGTCCCGACCGGGACGCGGTTGTAGAGCTCGACCACGTCGATGTTGCGCATGCGGATGCAGCCCGAGGACGCGGCCTGGCCGATCTTCTCGGGCTCGTTCGTGCCGTGGATGCGGTAGAGCGTGTCCTTGTTGCCCTCGAAGAGGTAGAGGGCGCGGGCGCCGAGCGGGCTGTTCGGGCCGCCGGGCACCGGGTGGACGTGCGGCCAGCGCGCCTTCATCTCGGCCGGCGGGTTCCAGTCCGGCCATTCGGCCTTGCGCTGGACGGTCGCCGTGCCGGTCCAGCCGAAGGCCTCATCGCCGACCGCGACCCCGTAGCGGACCGCGCGCCTGTTCGGCAGGACGTAGTAGAGCTGGCGCTCCTTGGTCTCGACCACGATGGTGCCCGGAGGCTGGCCGGTCGGATCGTCGACCTCGTAGCGGGCGAAGATCGGGTCGATCTCGGCCTGCGGCATCAGCGCCATCCACTCGCTGTCGCGCTTCGTCAGCGACGGATCGGCGACGCCCTTGAACTGGCATCCGCCGAGCGCGACGCCGATCCCGACCGCAAGCGTGAGAAGGAGGACGCGCATCGAGTTCAGCCCCAGTCCCTGTTGCCGCCGTTGTGCGGCCATCATGGTTAATCGGCGGTTACGCCTTGCCCTGGGTTAAGCCTGCGCGCGCCGATGCGAAACCCATAGCAAGCCGCAGGCTGCCGCTCCGCCGGAGCTTGTTGCATCCGGGCCACATCGGAGGCACATGGGGCGGACTTGGGGCGAAGCCCCCGGGAGCCCCGCATGTCGACGCTCTACCTCCACCACCCCTCCACCCTCGAGCACCGCACGCCTCCCGGCCACCCGGAGCGCCCAGACCGCATCCGGGCGATCGAGCGGACCCTCGAGGACGAGCGATTCGCGGGGCTCGTGCGCGTCGAGGCGCCCCTCGGCACGCCCGAGATGGCGGCGCTCGCTCACCCCCAGGCCTACGTCGCCGCCATCGAGGAGGTCGCCCCGAAGGACGGGATGGTGGCGATCGACGCCGACACCACCATGTCGCCGGGCACCCTAGAGGCGGTCATGCGCGGCGTCGGCGCCGCCGTCCGGGCGGTCGACGAGGTGATGGCGGGGAAGGTCCGCAACGCCTTCATAGGCATGCGCCCGCCCGGCCACCACGCCGAGCGCACCCGGGCCATGGGCTTCTGCTTCTTCAACAACGCCGCCATCGCGGCGCGGCACGCGCAAGCCGCGCACGGGGCCGAGCGGGTCGCCATCGTCGACTGGGACGTCCACCACGGCAACGGCTCGCAGGACATCTTCTGGAGCGACCCCACGGTGATGTACGCCTCGACGCACCAGATGCCGCTCTATCCCGGCACCGGCGCGGTGTCGGAGCGCGGCGACCACGACACCGTCGTCAACGCGCCCTTGAGCCCCGGCGACGGAGGCGACGTCTTCCGCGAGGCCTTCGAGACCGCGATCCTGCCGCGGCTGGAGAACTTTTCTCCGGACCTCGTCGTCATCTCGGCGGGCTTCGACGCCCACTGGCGCGACCCCCTCGCCAACCTCAACCTCGTCGAGGCGGATTTCGCCTGGGCGACGCAGAAGCTGATGGGACTCGCGGAGAAGCGCTGCAACGGCCGCATCGTCTCGGTGCTCGAAGGCGGCTACGACCTCGAAGGCCTGTCGAAGTCCGTCGCCGCCCACGTGACGGCGCTGATGGAGGCTTAAGGCAGCGCCTCGATCCGGATCCGGTCGGTCTCCTGGCGGGCGTGGAGCGAGAGCGCGCGCAGGCGCTCGCCGATGGCGGCCGTGCGGGCAATCGCGACGAGGGCGAGAAGGATCAGGCCCGCCGTCGGCCCCGCCGCCCACGCCGCGAGGAGGGCGAAGCCGCTGGCGGCCAGCGCCGCAAGGTGGATCAGGGTCAGCGCAGTCTGATGGCGGTAGAGGGCGCAGGTCTCGGCGAGCGGTCCCGCGACGGCGAGCGCGCCCTGGAAGATCGCAACCGGCCAGATGATGGGGGCGAGATTGGCGAAGATCGTGCCCTTCAGCCACGGCATCGCCAGGAGGAACGCGGCCGCGAGAGCGAAGAACGCGGCGCCGATCAGGGCCGCGAAGCCGGCCATGAGCCGGCGCCCGAACACCGGCGCGGGCACGTCGTCCCGCGCCCGCAGGCGGTTCATCATGACCGGCGCCGTCGCCGCGATGACGATCTGCGTCGGGGCGTCGAAGAGGCGGACCGCGAGCGCGACCGCGCCCGCGAGCGCCGGCGGCGCGACGAGGGGCATGATGAGGAGCGGCGAGGCCGCGAAGGCCAGGCCGAGGAGCGCGCCCGGCAGGTTGAGGACGGGCAGGCTCGCCCAGCGCCGCGCCGTGGCGGCGGCCTCGCGGCGCGAAAAGCCTTCGAGGCTGCCGAGGACGAGGCCGCGCCGGCGGGCGCAGAGGTACGCCGCCGCGAGGGCATGCCCGGCGGCGTCCGCGATCACGAGGCAGAGCGCGCCGTCGGAAAGCGCCAGGGCGAGGGCCAGCAGCACGAGGGGCTGCACGAGCGCCTGGATCAGCACCGCGCGCCCGAGGCCAGGAAAGTCGCCCTCCCGGGTCGAGGCCGCCATGGCGAGCCTGAGCGCCGCGCGGCCGGCGAGGCCCAAGGGGAAGAACAGGGCGAGGCGGGCCGGGAAGAGGCCGAGCGCGACGCTCGCCAGCGCGAGCAGGCTTATGAGCCCCCACAGGAGCGCCCCGACGGCGGCGCACAGGCGCACGGCGGCGCGCGCCTCGTCCTCGCTTCCGGCCGCGATGACGGCGTTCTCGTAGCGCAGGAAGACGCCGGCCCAGGCGAGGTTCGCAAGCGCAGCGTAGACACCGAAGGCCGCGAAGGCCTCGAGGGTGAAGAAGTAGGCCGCGACCAGGAGGGTGACGACGGCGGTAAGCCGCGCCGCGCCGTAGCGGGCCGCAAGCGCCGCGGCGCTCAGTGCCGGCTTCATGCCGGTAAGGCGCCGGACGTGGTCGAAGGCGGCCACGCCTCTCCGTCAGCTCCGGCCCGAGGCGTCGTCGGCCTCCAGCGGCTCCTGGCCGAGAAGCTCGATTCCGAAGCCCGAGAGGCCGACGTAGGAGCGGGACGACGATGCGAGGTTGCGGATCGACGTCACCCCGAGGTCCCGAAGAATCTGGGCGCCGAGGCCAACCTCGCGCCACTGGCGCACCCGGGCGGCCTCGGTCCCGGCAGCCTCGTCGGCGTAGCGCGTGAGCGGCACGCCGGCGGTGCCGTCGCGCAGGTACACGAGGACGCCGCGGCCCTCCTTGGCGAAGCGCTTGAGCGCCGCCTCGATCGAGCGTCCGCCCTCGAAGATGTCGGCGACGACGTTCGCGCGGTGCAGGCGCACGAGGACGTTCTCGCCGTTGCCGATGCGGCCGTGCACGAAGGCGAAGTGCTGCACGGGGTCGAACGGCGTCGCATAGGCATAGCCGGTGAGCTCGCCGAAGCGCGTGCGCACCGGGAAGGTGCCGAGGCGCTCGACCAGCTTCTCGCGCGCCTGCCGGTAGGCAATGAGGTCGGCGACGGAGATGCGCTTGAGGCCGTGCTCGGCCGCGAAGGCGGTGATCTGCGCTCCCTTCATCACCGTGCCGTCGTCGTTTGCGAGCTCGCAGATGGCAGCGACGGGGGGTAGGCCCGCGAGGCGGCAGAGGTCGACCGCGGCCTCCGTGTGGCCCGAGCGCATGAGCACGCCGCCGTCCTTGGCGATGAGCGGGAAGACGTGGCCGGGGCGCACGAAGTCGGAGGCGCCCATGTTGTTGTTGGCGAGCGCCCGCACGGTGTTGGTGCGCTGCTCGGCCGAGATGCCGGTGGTGAGGCCGTGGCGCACGTCGACCGAGACCGTGAAGGCGGTGCCGAGCGGCGCGTCGTTCGTCGCCACCATGGGATCGAGGCGAAGGCGGCGCGCCTCCTCGGGCGTCAGCGGCGCGCAGACGATGCCGCAGGTGTGGCGGATGATGAACGCCATCTTCTCTGGCGTGCAGAGCGAGGCTGCGACGGTGAGGTCGCCCTCGTTCTCGCGGTCGTTGTCGTCCGTGACGACGACGATCTCGCCCCGGGCGAAGGCCTCGACGGCTTCCGTGACGGTGCTCGTCATCGGCGCTTCTCGAACGGCCACGTCGGGCCCGCGCCGACCTGCGCCCGGTGGCGCAGGAGCTGATCGGCGAGGACGCACGCCACCACCGCCTCGCCGACCGGCACGGCGCGGATGCCGACGCAAGGGTCGTGGCGGCCCTTGGTCACGATCTCGGCCGCCTCGTTGTGCCGTGTGACGGTGGCGCGGGGCTTCAGGATCGACGAGGTGGGCTTGACGGCGAAGCGCGCCACCACCGGCTGACCGGTCGAGATGCCGCCGAGGATGCCGCCGGCGTGGTTCGACAGGAACACCGGCGCGCCGGCGTTGCCGGGGCGCATCTCGTCGGCGTTGTCCTCGCCCTTGAGGGCGGCCGCGGCGAAGCCGTCGCCGATCTCGACACCTTTCACCGCGTTGATGGACATGAGCGCGCCCGCGAGCTCCGCGTCGAGCTTGCCGTAGACGGGGGCACCGAGCCCCGGCGGCACGCCCTCCGCCACGACCTCGATGATAGCGCCGACGGACGAGCCGTCCTTTCGCAAGTCGTCGAGGTAGCCTTCGTAGAACGCGGCGGTCTCGGCGTCGGGGCAGAAGAACGGGTTTCTTTGGACCTCGTCCCAATCCCAGTTCGCCCGGTCGATGGCGTGCGGGCCCATCTGGACGAGAGCGCCGCGGATCGTCACGCCCGGCAGCACCTTGCGGGCGATGGCGCCCGCTGCGACCCGCGCCGCCGTCTCGCGGGCCGACGAGCGCCCGCCGCCGCGGTAGTCGCGAAGCCCGTACTTCACGTCGTAGGTATAGTCCGCGTGGCCGGGGCGGTACTTGTCGCGGATCTCCGAATAGTCCTTCGAGCGCTGATCGACGTTCTCGATCAGGAGCGCGATCGGCGTGCCGGTGGTGACCTGGGCGTCCATGCGCTCGTCCCGGAACACGCCGGAGAGGATTTTCACTTCGTCGGGCTCGCGGCGCTGGGTCGTGAAGCGCGACTGCCCGGGCCGGCGCCGGTCGAGCTCGGCCTGGACGTCGGCAGCCTCCAGCGGGATCAGCGGCGGGCAGCCGTCGACCACGCACCCGAGCGCCGGCCCGTGGCTCTCGCCGAAGGTCGTGACGCGGAAGAGATGACCGAAGGTGTTGTGGGACATGGGGCGGGTTTAGGGAGAAAGCGCGGCGGTGTCATCCCCGCCTCCCCTCGGGCCGACTTGCTAGAGCCGCTTCGCCACTTCCTCGAGCATGACCTCGGTCGCGCCGCCGCCGATCGCCTGGACGCGGGCATCGCGCGTCATGCGCTCGATCGCGGTGCCGTGCATGTAGCCGTAGCCGCCGTGGAACTGCAGGCAGTCGTACATGACCTCGTTGACGAGCTCGCCGCAGTAGGCCTTCAGCATCGAGACCTCCCGGACGACGTCCTCGCCCCGCGCGTCGCGCCACGCCGTCGCGTAGACGAGCTGGCGGCCGGCCTCGACCTTGGCGGAAAGCATCGCGAGCCGCTGGCGGATCGCCTGCTTCTCGTAGAGCGGCGCGCCGAACGCCTTGCGGATCCGGACGTAGTCGAGGGTGAGGTCGAGCGCCGCCTGCGCCTCGCCGATCGCCATCGCGCCCAGCACGATGCGCTCGTTCTGGAAGTTCCGCATGATGGCGTAGAAGCCCTGCCCCTCGGCGCCGAGCCGGTCGGCTTCCGGGACGAAGCAGTCCTCGAACACGAGCTCCGCGGTGTCCGACGAACGCCAGCCGTGCTTGTCGAGCGCCCGGGCGACTCTGAAGCCCGCGGCGCCCTTCTCGACCAGGAACATGGTCACGGCCTTGCTCGCGGGCCCAGCGCCGGTCTTCGCGGCGACGACGACGAGATCGGCATGGACGCCGTTCGTGATGTAGAGCTTCGTGCCGTTGAGCACGTACCCGCCGGCGACCCGCCGCGCCGTCGTGCGTAAGGCCTTCACGTCCGAGCCGGCATCGGGCTCGGTGACGGCGACCGCGGTGATCGTCTCCCCCGCGATGATCTTCGGCAGCCACCGCGCCTTCTGCTCGTCGCTCCCGGCATTGAACAGGTGGACGGAGGCCATGTCGGTGTGCACGAGCGCGGTGATCGCGACGCCCGAGAAGGTCGAGCGCCCGAGCTCCTCGGCGAGAACGACGGTCGCGAGCGTGTCGAGGCCCGACCCGCCGTATTCCTCCGGATAGCGGATGCCGAAGAAGCCGAGCGCGCCCATCCGCCTCAGCACCGGGCGCGGCACGAAGCCCCCGCTCTCCCAGGCCGCCGCCTTCGGCTTGATCTCCTCCTCCACGAACCGCCGCACCTGGGCCCGGAGCAGCTCGTGCTCGGGGGCGAAGAACGGGGAGGCGCTTGAGGCTGTCACCTGGGCGGCCATGGCCGGGACAAGCTCCACACTGTCGTCCCCGGCGAGCCGAAGCGCAGCGAAGGCGAGGGAAGGGGACCCAATCCCTGCCTCAACAGGCGGTCGGGTCAAGATCGAGCCACTCCGGGTTCGATCGCTCGATCAGCTTGATCTTCCAGGCCCGGTTCCAGCCCTTGAGCTGCTTCTCGCGGGCGATGGCTTCGACGATGATGGGGTAACGCTCGACATAGACGAGCGTCGTCACTCCGTACTGACGGGTGAAGCCCGGCACGGCAAGAGCTTTGTGCTGCTCGACCCGTCCCACGAGATCGCTCGTCACGCCGATGTAGAGGGTGCCGTTGCGGCGGCTCGCCAGGATGTAGACGGCGTAGCGGTCCATAGGGTGTATGGGTCCCCTTCCCTCGCCTCCGCTGCGCTCCGGCTCGCCGGGGACGACAGTGGAGCTACGCGGCTTCCCGCACCTCCTCCGCCCGGTGCACCACCGGCACGGCGGGGGCGCCTTCCCATTCGGAGTTCGCCGGGATGTTCTCGCCCTTCATCACGACGGTGAGGGGGCGAAGGCGCGCGTAGTCGCCGATGTGGGTGTCGTAGAGGACGGTGGCGTTGGCGCCGACGAAGACGCCCTTGCCCAGCGTCACGCGGCCGACCTTCATGACCCG
>DASVVU010000252.1:0-21302 GCA_036386395.1 Beijerinckiaceae bacterium
TTCGGCGCCTGGCCGGCGGTCGCCGGCACCCTCGCCTCGGCCTTCGTCGCCCTCGTCGTCGGCGTGCCGGTGAGCCTCGGCATCGCGGTGTTCCTGACGCAGCTTGCGCCGCCGTGGCTGAAAGGTCCGGTCGGCGGCGCCGTCGAGCTTCTCGCCGCGGTGCCGAGCATCATCTACGGCATGTGGGGCCTGTTCGTGCTCGCGCCGCTGGTCGCGGCCTATGTCCAGGTGCCTCTGAACCGCGTCGTCGAGGGGATGCCCATCGTCGGCACCGTGCTCTACTCGCAGGTGCCGTCCGGCACCGGCATCGCGACCGCCGGATTGATCCTCGCCGTCATGATCGTCCCCTTCGTCGCCTCGCTCGCCCGGGACATGCTCGACCAGATCCCGCCCGTGCTGCGCGAGAGCGCCTACGGCATCGGTTGCACCACCTGGGAAGTCGTGCGCCACGTGCTGATCCCGCAGGCCGGCGTCTCGATCGTCGGCGCCGTCATGCTCGGCCTCGGGCGGGCGCTCGGCGAGACCATGGCGGTGACCTTCGTGGTCGGCAACGCCAACCGCCTGCCGGCCTCGATCTTCGACCCGGGCTCGACCATCGCGTCCCGGATCGCGAACGAGTTCAACGAGGCGCTGGGGCTGCAGATGAACGCGCTTATCGCGCTCGGCTGCATCCTGTTCCTCGTGACCTTCGCGATCCTCATCACGGCGCGCGTGCTCGTCGCGCGAGTGAAGGCGCATTGACCATGAGCGCAGACGCGCAAGCCGTTTCCGAGATGCGCTGGGGCCGCGTGCGCCGCCCGCGGCGGATCGCCGACCGGGCCATGAAGGCCGCCTGCGCGGCCGTCACCGCCGCCGGCGTCTTCGTGCTCGGCTGGATCCTCGCCATGCTGGTCTGGAAGGGCGCGACGGCGCTCTCCCCGAGAATCTTCACCGAGGTCACGCCGGGGCCGGGCAGCGAAGGCGGCGGGCTCGCCAACGCCGTCGTCGGCAGCCTCGTCCTGACTTTCTTGGGGATCGCGGTCGCGGCCCCGGTCGGCGTCATGGCCGGCACGTGGCTTGCCGAGTACGGCCGCCGCTCGCGGCTCGCGACGGCGATCCGCTTCGTCAACGACGTGCTGCTGTCGGCGCCCTCGATCCTGATCGGGCTTTTCGTCTACACCCTCATGGTGCAGCCGATGGGCGGCTACTCGGGCTGGGCCGGCGGCGCGGCGCTCGCCATCATCGCGGCGCCCGTCATCGTGCGCACCACCGAGGACATGCTGCGCCTCGTGCCCGCGACGCTCCGCGAGGCCGGCGCGGCGCTGGGCGCGCCGCCGTCCTTCGTGATCCGCCATATCGCCTGGCGCGCCGCCCGCGCCGGCATCGTGACCGGCATCATCCTGGCCCTCGCCCGCATCAGCGGCGAGACGGCGCCGCTCCTGTTCACGGCGCTCAACGCCAACCACTGGTTCGACTGGTCGCTCATCGGCGGCATCCCGAACCTGCCGGTGACGATCTTCCAGTTTGCGCTCTCGCCTTACGCCAACTGGCAGGAGCTCGCCTGGGCCGGGGCGCTGCTGATCACGGCCGCGATCCTCATGCTCTCGCTCTTCGCGCGGTTCGTCATGAGAAGGAATCCCGCCCGATGAGCGCAGCGACGGGCGTAAGGCTCGCCGATCCCGCCGGCGCGCGAGCGGACGCCGCCGCACCAGTCCGCATCGCCGTGCGCAACCTCGACTTCTTCTACGGCGGCTTCCGCGCGCTCAAGAGCATCGACCTCGACTTCCACGACCGCCAGGTCACGGCGCTCATCGGTCCCTCGGGCTGCGGGAAGTCGACGCTGCTGCGCTGCTTCAACCGCATCTACAGCCTCTATCCGGAGCAGCGCGCGACGGGCGAGATCGTCCTCGACGCGCTAAACGTCCTCTCGCCGGCGGTCGACGTGAATGAGCTGCGGGCTCGCGTCGGCATGGTGTTCCAGAAGCCGACGCCGTTCCCGATGTCGATCTTCGACAACGTCGCCTTCGGCCTGCGCCTCGCCGAGCGGCTGCCGCGCGCCGAGGTGGAGGACCGGGTCGAGGAGGCCCTGCGCAAGGCGGCGCTGTGGGACGAGGTCAAGGACAAGCTCAAGGCGCCGGGCACGGGGCTCTCGGGCGGGCAGCAGCAGCGCCTGTGCATCGCCCGCGCCATCGCCCAACGCCCGGACGTGATTCTCTTGGACGAGCCGACCTCGGCCCTCGACCCGATCTCCACGGGACGCATCGAGGAGCTGATCGAGCAGCTGCGCCAGGAGTTCACCATCGTCATCGTGACCCACAACATGCAGCAGGCGGCGCGCATCTCGCAGTTCACCGCCTTCCTCTACCTCGGCGAGGTCGTCGAGTTCGGCCCGACCGTGAAGATCTTCATGAACCCCGGCAAGAAGCAGACCCAGGACTACATCACCGGCCGCTTCGGCTGAGCCGCACGAGGAACGCGCCATGGCGGACCACATCGTCAGCTCCTACGACGCCGAGCTCACGCGGCTGCGCCGCGCCATCTCCGAGATGGGCGGCATCGCCGAGAAGATGACGGCCGACGCCATGACGGCGCTGACCCGCCGCGACACAGGCCTCGCCCAGGCCGTGATCGCGGCGGACGCCCGCCTCGACGCCCTCCAGCGCGCCGTCGAGGAGCAGGCGATCCTCACCCTCGTGCGCCGCCAGCCCATGGCGGTGGATCTCCGCGAGACCATCGCGGCGATCCGCATCTCGGGCGACCTCGAGCGCATCGGCGACCTTGCCAAGAACGTCGCCAAGCGCTCGCTCGCCATCGGCGGCCAGTTCCAGCCCCAGAAGCTCATGGCGGGTCTCACCCACATGAGCGACCTCGCTCAGGCGCAGCTCAAGGACGTGCTCGACGCCTACGCCCGCGGCGACAAGGACGCCGCCGAGGACGTGTGGCGGCGCGACGGGGCGATCGACGCCCTCCACACCTCGCTGTTCCGCGAGCTCCTGACCTACATGATGGAGGATGCGCGCAACATCACCTTCTGCACCCACCTCCTGTTCTGCGCCAAGAACGTCGAGCGCATCGGCGACCACACCACCAACATCGCCGAGACGGTGCACTACCTCGTCACCGGCGAGGCGCTTGCGGGCGAGCGCCCGAAGGACGACCGCTCGAATTTCGCGGCGGTCGAGGCCGGGACCTAGTGTCGAGCCATGCACAACCCTCCTCATGCTGAGGTGCGAAGGCCGAAGGCCGAGCCTCGAAGCACGCACCGGCGGTCGGCCGGGTCGACTGGGTTGCGTCCTTCGAGGCTCGCTACGCTCGCACCTCAGGATGAGGGGCTTGGGAGTATGGCCAGATGAGCAATGTCCGCAGCTTGAGTCCCCTAGAGGCGAACAAGAAACGATGGCCGCACGTATCCTGATCGTCGAGGACGAGGAGCCGCTGACGCTGCTGCTCCGCTACAACCTCGAGGCCGAGGGCTACGAAGTCGACGCCGTCTCCCGCGGCGACGAGGCGGAGCTGCGCCTGCGCGAGGAGGCGCCGGACCTCGTCCTCCTCGACTGGATGCTGCCCGGGCTCTCCGGCATCGAGCTGTGCCGGCGCATCCGCCTCAGGCGCGAGACCGAGCGCCTGCCGGTCATCATGCTGACGGCGCGGGGCGAGGAGGGCGACCGGGTGCGCGGCCTCAGCGTCGGTGCCGACGACTACGTCGCGAAGCCGTTCTCGGTGCCGGAGCTCCTCGCCCGCGTCCGCGCGGTGCTCCGCCGCGCGAAGCCCGGGCAAGCCGCGAGCTCCACCTCGGCCCGACCGAGTTCAAGCTCCTGGAGTTCCTGATGCGGAGCCCCGGCCGGGTGTACTCCCGCGAGCAGCTCCTCGACGGGGTCTGGGGCCGCGAGGTCTACATCGACGAGCGCACCGTCGACGTCCACGTCGGGCGGCTCCGCAAGGCCCTCAACCGCCCCCACGACACGGACCCGATCCGCACGGTGCGCGGCGCCGGCTACTCCTTCGACGAGACTTTTCGGCGCGAACCCCTCTCCCGGAAGGAAACCTCCGCGAAAGAGCCCTGATGGACCGCCTATTGGCGCCAGTGCGCGAGGTAGTGCGACACGTCGGCGATCTCGGCCTCGCTCATCGCCTGCGCGACCTCGACCATGGCGGGGTCGTAGCCGCGGCGCTCGCCGGTCTTGTAGCCGGCAAGAGCCTTTAAAAGGTAGTCCTCGCGCTGGGCGCCGATGCGCGGGATCTGGTCGTGCCCGGAGAGGTCCGGGTTGTGGCAGAAGCCGCAGCGGTGGCGCATCGCGGCCTCGCGCCCCTTCCCGATGCGGGCCGGATCCGCTCCCTCGTCCGGCGGAACGGGCAGCGGGAGCTTCGCGACGGCTTCCGAGAACTCGCGCAGGTCGTCGTCGGTCATGCCTTGCGTCAGCGTGTTCATCGGCTCCGCGATGCGCTACTTCTCGCGGAAGACGTAGAGCTGGATCAGCACGAAGGAAGCAGGCTGGCCGCCGAGCGAGGGCACCTCGGGGGTCTGCGAGGTGCCGGTCTCGCCGTGGCAGGCGAGGCACGGCGCGAGGCGCTCGGCGAGGGTCTCGGGAAAGGCCGGCCCGGGCGCTCCGCCAAGGAGCGCCAGAACCAGGAACAACCGTCTAGCCGCCATAGCTCACGCGGTAGACGGCGCCGTTGAAGTCGTCGGAGACGAGGAGCGAGCCGTCCTTCATCATCTGCACGTCGACGGGGCGCGCCACGTACTTGTTGTCCTCGACGAAGCCGGTGAGGAACGGCTCGATCGACTTCACGGTCCCGTCCGGATTGAGCTTCGCCACGACCACGTCGCCGCCGGTCTTCTCGGTGCGGTTCCAGGCGCCGTGGCGGGCGATGAAGATCGCGTTCCTGTACTCGGCCGGGAACATCTCGCCGGTGTAGAAGCGCATGCCGAGCGCCGCGGTGTGGGGCCCGAGGAGGGCGGCCGGCGGCTCGAACTCGCTGCAGCTGTGGCCCCAGCCGAACTCCGGGTCGCGGAAGTTGCCCTGGTGGCAGAACGGGTAGCCGAAGTGCTTCTTGCCCGTCTCCCTGACGCGGTTGAGCTCGTCCTCGGGCAGGTCCTCGGACACCCAGTCGCGGCCGTTGTCGGTGAACCAGAGCTCCTTCGTCTGCGGGTGCCAGTCGAAGCCGACGGTGTTGCGCACGCCCTGCACGAACACCTCCATGCCGCTGCCGTCGAGGTTCATGCGGCGGATGTGGGCGTAGACCTTGGGATCCGGGTTGTTGATGTTGCCCGGCGCGCCGACCGGCACGTAGAGCTTGTCGTCCGGCCCGATGGCGATGAACTTCCAGCCGTGCGGCTCGTCCTTCGGGAACTGGTCGTTGACGAGGGTCGGCTTCGGCGGGTTGTCGAGGTTGTCCTCGATGTTGTCGAGGCGCGAGACCTTCGACAGCTCGGCGACGTAGAGCGCCCCCTTGTGGAAGGCGAGGCCGTTCGGGCGGTGGAGCCCCGAGGCGATCACCTTGACCTCGCGCTTGCCGTCCTTCTCGCGGATGGCGTGCACCTTGTCGAGGAGGCGCGAGCCGACGAACACCGTGCCCTTGTCGCCGATGCGGATCGAGCGCGCGTTGCCGACGCCCGCCGCGAAGACCTCGACCTTGAACCCCTGCGGCGCCTTGAGCTTTGCGACCGGCAGCTTGTCGGCGGCGGTCGGGATCGGCGGCGGCGCGACCGGCGCGAGCTTTGCTGCGCCTTCGGTCTCCGGACGCCCATAGAGGGCGGAGCCGGGAGCCGGCGGGGCGGCAGGCGCCGCCGCGCCCGCCGCAGGGGCGGCGCCGCCCGCGGCAGGCGCCGCCGGCTGCTGCGCGAGCGCCGCTCCGGACAGCATCAGCAGTCCGGCGGCGAGGGCGCTCAAGGGCGCGCGATGAAGCATTTGTCTCCTCCCTGTTTATTGACATGCGGCGCCCGTGGACGCGGGCGTCTGGCGAAGCACGACGGCAGTTTCGGACGGGTTCATGCCCCCGCGCAAGGGGGAGATGGAGCCGCGAGCCATGCGCAGCGCGCGCCCCCTCTCCCCGCTTCGCGGGGAGAGGTGAAGGAGCCTACCCCGGCGACGCCCCCTGCGTGTTGACGTACACCGCATAGAGGGACTGGCTCGCCGCCATGAACAGGCGGTTGCGCTTCGGGCCGCCGAAGCAGACGTTGCCGCAGATTTCGGGCAGGCGGATGCGGCCGATGAGCTTGGCCTGCGGGTTGAACACGAGGACGCCGCTGTAGCCGACGGCGCGGCCGGCGTTGCTCGCCGACCAGACGTTGCCGTCGACGTCGCAGCGCAGGCCGTCGGGGCCGCACTTCACCCCGTCGACTATGCAGTCCGAGAACAGCTTCTGGTTCGAGAGCTTGTTGTCGGTCCCGACGTCGAAGACGTGGATGTCGCCCTTGCCGCCCGGGCCCTGGTCGCCCGGGCCCTTGCCGGTCGAGGTGACGTAGAGCTTCTTGAAGTCGGGGGAGAAGCACAGGCCGTTCGGGTCCGGCACCTGTTGCTCGGTGACGACGAGGTCGAGGCGCCCGCTCGGGTCGATGCGGTAGCAGTTGGTCGGAAGCTCGCGGCGGTCGTTGCCGATCCCGGCCCGCTGGCCGAGGCGCGGGTTGAGGCGCCCGGCGGCGTTCGACGGGCCGCCGGCGACGTCCGGCGCGCCCTCGTAGAGCTGGCCGCCGTAGGGCGGATCGGTGAACCAGTAGCTGCCGTCCGGATGCGGCACCACGTCGTTCGGGGAATTCAGCCGCTTGCCCTCGAAGCGGTCGGCGAGCACGGTCACAGAGCCGTCGAGCTCGTAGCGCACGACCCGGCGCGTCAGGTGCTCGCAGGAGAGCTGGCGGCCCTGGAAGTCGAAGGTGTTGCCGTTCGAGTTGTTGGACGGCGTGCGGAACACCGAGACGCGGCCGTCGTCCTCGATCCAGCGCAATTGCCGGTCGTTCGGGATGTCGCTCCACACGAGGTAGCGCCCTTCCGCGCTCCAGGCCGGTCCCTCCGACCACAGCGCCCCGGTCCACAGGCGCTGGATCGCGCTGTTCGGCTGGGCGTAGCCGTCGAACGAGGGGTCGACCGAGAGGATGTCGGGGTCGGTGAAGTAGGTGGTCGGAGCGCCGCGGCGGCTGAAATCGCGCGGCGGATTGGTGACCGTGCTCGGCGGCGCGACGGGCTGCGCGGCCACGCCCGACGCCGCCGCCGCGAGGCCGGCGCCGAGCGCGCCGACGACGGAGCGCCGCGAGAGCCGGTCGGTTTCTCTGTCGGACGTTTTCTGGTGTGCCATGGCGTTTCCCCCGATCGGATGTGACGACGGTGCGGGACGCTGGACGCAACTCTTCAAAGAACGGAATTCAAATGCACGGCTGCCCGCGGGCCGGAGAGTGCCGCATTTCCGGCGGGGTGGAAATGCGCGTCTCGCGAACGTGAATAGGCCGTACATGCGAAGAGGCGCCCCGCAGGGCGCCTCTTCTCGTGGGTTGCGCCTCAGGCCTGCGGCGCCGTCGCGGTAGGGGAGGGAGCTTCGTCTGGGCTGCGCTTCCAGCGCAGGCCCGGGATCAGCATGGCGACGCGGTCGCGGTAGGCGAGGTAGGTCTGCCCGAAGAACCGGATCAGGTCGCGCTCCTCGAGCTGGATGCCGACCAGGATGTAGCCGGTCGTCATCACGGCGAAGAGGAGGTGGCCCGCCGTCATCGTCGGCGCCGCCCAGAAGGCGATCAGGAAGCCGAGGTAGATCGGGTGCCGCACGAGGTTGTAGAGGAAGGGCGTGCGGAACGCCGCCTCGGGCACCGCGCGGCCGAGCCAGTGCGTCACGACCTGCGTCACCCCGAACAGCTCGAAGTGGCTGATCAGGAAGGTCGAGACGAGGACGAGCGTCCAGCCGGCGAGCGACACCGCCTGGATCACGGCCGCGTTCGTCGGGTTCGTCACGCTCCAGACGACGTCCGGGATCGGCTGCCACTGCCAGTACAGCAGGATGAGCGACAGGCTCGCGAAGAGCACGAAGGTGCTGCGCTCGATCGGCTTCGGCACGATCCGGGTCCACAGGCGCTTGAAGCCCGGCCGCGCCATGATGCTGTGCTGGAGCGCGAACACGGTCAGCAGCAGCACGTCGACGATCAGCGCCGCGGCGAGCGGGCCGGGGCTGCCTGAGTCGATGCCCTTCGGCACCGCGACGTTCGCGACGAAGCCGATGGCGTAGAGGATGGTGGCAAACGAGATGCCGTAGGCAGTCATGCCATAGAGGAGGAAGGCGAAGCGGGACATGGGGTTGGTCCTTTCCGTGGGTAGTCGAGGGTTCTCCTCTCCCGCACGCGGGAGAGGCGTTCTCAGGCGGCAAGAGGGTGGGCCGGCGCGGCGCACGCCTCGCAGATCGCGGCGACGTGGCGATGGTCGGTGCCGCAGCAGCCGCCCATCACGCAGACTCGTCGCAGGCGGCTGCGCAGATCCCGGTAGCGCCGGCCGAGGTCGGCCGGGTCGCCGGAATCGAGCTCCGTCATGGCGTCGAGCTCGGCGTGGCTCATGGTCGAGGCGTTGGCCCGGATGCCGCGGATACGGTCGACCCAGCGCTCGCCCGCCGCGATCGCGCCCTCGAAGTGGAGCGGGTGGGCGCAGTTGATCATGTAGTAGGCGGGGCCTGAGCCCGTCGCCCGGTCGACCGCCTCGATCGCTTGCCTCAGCGTGTCGCCGGAGGGGAGCCTGCCGTCGGTCTCGACCGTGAACGAGATCGCGGCGGGCAGGCCGGCGGCCTTGGCGGCGCGGGCGATCCCGATCGCCTCCTCCGGGTAGGTCATGGTGATGGCGCTGATCATGTCGGCCTCGCCGTCGCGGAAGCTCTCGATCTGCGCCGCGTGGTAGGCTTGCGCCTCCTCGGCGCTCATCCGGGCGTCCGCCCGGTAGCCGTCCCCACGGGGCCCGAGGACGCCGTTGAGGACGATCGGCGTCGCCTGCGTGGCCCAGGCCTCGCGCAGCTCCGCCGCCATCGCGACGGACTGCCGGTTGATCGCGTCGAGCGCCCCCGGCGACCAGCCGAGCTTTTCGCCCCAGTCGGCGTTGGCGCGCCAGGTCGGCGTGTCGAGGACGAAGCCGGCGCCGGCCTTCACGGCGGTCGCGAGGTAGGGGCGGAAATACTCCTTGAGCTTCTCCCGGCCGCCCTCGTCCGCCACGAGCGGAAAAGCGGCGAAGCACGGCAGGTCGATGCCCTCGAGGAACACGAGGGTGGTCTCGAGGCCGCCGTCGGTCAGGAAGATCTTCTGGCCGCCGAGCTGCGGCAGGGTGTGTCTGTAGCGGGGCATGGCTTCCGGTCTCCGAAGGGAACGGCAGTCTTTGTGAGCGCCGGAACGGAGGCGTTCCGTGACGCGGTTCACAGACCGGAGAGCTACACGGGCTTAATCTGCCGGGCTTTCAGGACACCTTCAGACCGCCTGGAGATTTCATGGATTCCGCCGCCGGCACGGCGCTTGCGAAGCCGCTTCCCCGTTCCCGCCCGGGCCATCCTGCGCTAGACCGGTCCAGGAGGGCCGGGCGCGACCGCAAGGACTGCCCGGCTTTCCGAGGGAAGCCCGCGATGACGTTGGTGTTCGCCGGACACGAGCTCGACCCCCGCCGCCAGGAGCTGCGGCGGGAGGGCGAGGTCGTGCACGTCGAGCCGCAGGTCTTCGATCTCCTGGCGTTCCTGATCCGCAACCGCGACCGCATCGTCTCGAAAGACGAGATCCTCGACACGATCTGGGACGGGCGCATCGTGTCCGAGGCGGCGCTGTCGAGCCGGATCAACGCCGCCCGCAAGGCGATCGGCGACAGCGGCAACGACCAGATCTTCATCCGCACCTTCCACAAGCGCGGCTTCCGCTTCGTGGCGGAGGCCGCCGAGGTGCCGGACGGCGAGGGAGAAGCAAGGCCCGCCCCCGTCGCCGAGCCCCCGACCGTCCCGGCAAGGCCGGACGAGGCCGAGGCGCCCGCCGCGCCCGAGCCCGCCTTCGACCGGCACAAGCCCTCGGTCGCGGTTCTGCCCTTCGCGAACGTCGGCGGGGACCCGGACCACGAGTACTTCGCCTACGGCCTCACCGAGGACGTCATCCGGATGCTCGGCCGCAACCGCTGGCTCACGGTCCTGACGCGCCACTCGGCCGCCGCCTGGCGCGGCAAGGAGGTCGACCCGCGCGAGATCGGCCTCGCGCTTGGGGTGCGCTACCTCGTCAAGGGCAGCGTGCGGAAGGTCGGCGAGCGCGTCCGCATCACGGCGGAGCTGGTTTCGGCCGAGGACGGCGCGCAGCTGTGGTCGGAGGTCTACGACATCCCGCTCGCCGACATCTTCGACATCCAGGACGCCATGGCGAAGCAGATCGCCGCCGTGATCGAGCCCGAGCTCGCGACGATCGAGCGCGAGATCGCGCACCGGAAAGCCCCGCAGAGCCTCGACGCCTGGGACTGCTTCCAGCGCGGCCTGTGGCATATGTGGGCCTTCACCGAGCCCGGCCTCGCGGAGGCCGAGGCCATGTTCCGGCGCGCGATCGAATTGGAGCCGGGGCTTGCGCGCGCCCACGCCGGCCTCTCCTACGTCTATCTGCAGAGCATCTGGTACCGCGATCCGGCCGGGCGCGCCGGGCTCCTCGAGAAGGCGATGGAGCTCGCCCGCAGCGCCGTTGCCCTCGACGAGCGCGACGCGCTCTGCCGCTGCGTGCTCGGGCGCGCGCAGTGCATGACGCAGCACTACGAGGACGCTGTCGCGGAGCTCGAGGCGACGGTCGAGCTCAACCCGAGCTTCGCGCAGGGGTGGTTCGCCCTCGCCTTCACGCTGGTGTGGTGCGGGCGCGAGGACGAGGCGATCGCGCTCCTGGAGCAGGCGGTGGAGCTCTCCCCGCGCGACCCGCACCTGTGGACCTTCTACAACGCCAGGGCCTTCGCCCACTTCTCGCTGGGGGAGCTCAAGAGCGCGGCCTTCTTCGCCCGCAAGGGCACGCGCACGCCGAACGCCACCCACTTTCCTTTCGCGACGCTGACCGCGAGCCTCGGCCTTCTCGGGGAGCGGGAGGAGGCCCGGGCTGCCGCGGCCGACCTCCTGGAGCGCAAGCCCGACTACACCTGCTCGTTTGCCCGCGAGGACCTCTTCTTCTGCGGCAACCAGGACTTCATCGACCGCTACGCCGAAGGCCTGCGCCGCGCCGGCGTGCCGGAGTGACGACGCGAAAACGCCGCGGCGCAGGGTTGCGCCGCGGCGTTTCTCGGTCTCTCGCGCTCAGTAATACCGCCGGCGGATCCGGTCGGCCCCGACGTCGAGGGCGAGCGAGGCGATCTCGCTGCGGTGGAGGCCGATGTCGTGCAGCGTGCGGTCGTCGAGGGCCCGGAGCTGCGCGATGGTGCGGCGATCCGCCATCGACTTGCGGAAGCGGGCGACTGCCTTGCCGGCGGCATCGGCGATGAAGTGGGCCGCTCCACCGGCGCCGGAGCGCCGGGCGAACGGCATGACGAGCTCGGCCATGTCGGTTCTCCTGTTCGTGGCCGCCGGAAGGGCAGCTCATGGCCGTGGTTCTAGCGGCGCGGCGGCCAGCAAGCTTTCAGACGCCCTGGCCTTGTCCTTGAGATCGCCTGGAGATTTGGGCCGGCCGATGTTTCCGTCCGGAAACAAAGGGCATGCCGCTCACCAGTAATGCACCGCCATGGTCTCGGCGACGCAGGCGGGGCGCTCGGAGCCTTCGATCTCGACGGTGGTCTGCAGGGTGGCTCGTAAGGCGCCTCCCTCCATCGGCTCGGCCGCAAGGAGGCGGATGCGGCCGCGCAGGCGCGAGCCCGCCGGCACCGGGGCCGGGAAGCGGACCCGGTTCGAGCCGTAGTTGACGCTCTGGCGCACGCCGTCGAGGCGGATCACGTCGTAGATGAAGACCGGCAGCATGGAGAGGGTGAGGTAGCCGTGCGCGACCGTCGTCCGGTAAGGCGACTCCCGCCGGGCGCGCTCGGGATCGATATGGATCCACTGCCGGTCGCCGGTCGCCTCCGCGAAGGCGTCGATGCGCGCCTGGGTCACCTCGACCCAGCCGCTGACCCCGAGCTCCGTCCCCACCGCCGCCGCCATCTCGGCGGCGCTCGCAAACACCCGCATTCCAGCCTCCGGACCTTTCGGCCCTCATAGCACGGCGCCGGGCCGCCCCCCGAAAATGCCCCTTGACGGTAGGGCAGCGCGAAGAGACGCTGCCCCGGAACGCGAGCCCGGGCTCTCCGGCATAATCGCGGGATCTGGAGAGGAAACATGAGGATCATGCACAAGGCGCTTCTCGGCGCCGCCTTCGCGCTCGCGGCGGTTCCCGCCGCCGCCCAGGACACGATCAAGATCGGCTACATCGACCCGCTGTCCGGCGCCTTCGCCAACGTCGGCGAGCTCGGCGTGCACCACTTCCAGTTCGTCATGGACCGGATCAACGCCAAGGGCGGCGTCTTGGGCAAGAAGCTCGAGCTCGTGCCCCTCGACTCGAAGGCGAACCCGCAGGACACGCAGATCGCCCTGAAGAAGGTGATCGACGACAACATCCGCTTCGTCCTGCAGGGCAACGGCTCGAACGTGGCGCACGCCATCGTCGACACGCTCGCGAAGCACAACGAGCGCGAGCCCTCGAAAAGCGTGCTGTTCCTCAACTACGCCGCGGTCGATCCCGCGCTCACCAACGACAAGTGCTCGTTCTGGCACTTCCGCTTCGACGCCGACGCCGACATGAAGATGGAGGCGCTGACGAACTTCATGGCGAAGCAGCAGGGGATCAAGAAGGTCTACCTCATCAACCAGGACTACTCCTTCGGCAAGGCGGTGGCGGCCGCCGCGAACGAGATGCTGAAGAAGAAGCGCCCCGACGTGCAGATCGTCGGCGAGGAGCTGCACCCCTTGGGCAAGGTGCAGGACTTCACGCCCTACGTCGCGAAGATCAAGGCGTCCGGCGCCGACAGCGTCATCACCGGCAACTGGGGCAACGACCTCTCGCTCCTCGTCAAGGCCGCGAAGGACGCGGGGCTCCCCGTCGACTGGTACACCTACTACGCCGGCGGCCTCTCCACCCCGGCGGCCATCGGCCAAGCCGGCAAGGACCGGGTGAAGCAGATCTCCGAGTGGCACTCGAACGTTGAAGGCGCGACCCTCGACGAGGAGGTCGAGGCCTACAAGAAGAAGTACAACGAGGACTTCTATTACCTGCGCACCCGCAACCTCATCGAGATGTTCGCGAAGGCGGTCGAGCAGGCGAAGTCGGCGGACCCGGTCGCGGTCGCGAAGGCGCTGGAGGGCATGAAGCACCAGACGCCGACCGGCGAGGTCACCATGCGGGCCGACAACCACCAGCTCATCCAGCCGATGTTCGTCTCGACCATGTCGGCCGGCATGAAGCGCGACGTCGAGGGCACGGGTCTCGGCTTCAAGACCGACGGCCGCATCGAGGCCAAGGACACCGAGACCCCGACCACCTGCAAGATGAAGCGGCCGAGCGCATAAGAGTTCGCTCCGCACCCTTCCAGCGCGTCATGGCCGGGCTTGTCCCGGCCATCCACGCCTACCCACGCCGAAGGCGTGGATGCCCGGCCCAAGGCCGGGCATGACGGGGGAAGAGCCGTGGAACTCGTCGTCTTCTCCCTCCTCAACGGGGTCCTCTACGGGCTCCTGCTGTTCATGCTGTCGAGCGGGCTCACCCTCATCTTCAGCATGATGGGCGTCCTGAACTTCGCCCACGCCAGCCTGTTCATGCTCGGCGCCTACCTGGCCTATCAGATCGGGCGCATCACCGGCTTCTGGCCGGCCCTCGTGCTCGCGCCCGTCGTCGTCGGCCTCTTCGGGGCGGTGATCGAGCGCTGGGGCCTGCGCACGGTGCACCGCTTCGGGCACGTCGCCGAGCTCCTCTTCACCTTCGGTCTCGCCCTCCTCATCGAGGAGGCGGTGCAGCTCGTGTGGGGCCGCGCGCCGGTGCCCTACACGGTGCCGCCCTCCCTCGACTTTTCCGCCTTCACCCTCCTCGGCACCACCTACCCGGCCTACAAGGCCTTCATGGTGGCGGTCTCGGTCGGCATGTTCGCCCTCCTCGGCCTCGTGCTGAAGCGGACCCGCGTCGGCCTCGTCATCCAGGCGGCGCTGACCCACCCCGACATGGTGGCGGCCCTCGGGCACAACGTGCCCCGCGTGTTCATGCTGGTGTTCGGCGTCGGCAGCGCGCTCGCGGGGCTCGCCGGCGTGATCGGCGGCTTCGCCTTCGTGACCTCGCCCGGCATGGCCCGGACGCTCGGGCCGATCGTCTTCGTGGTGATCGTCGTCGGCGGGCTCGGCTCGCTCACCGGGGCCTTCGCGGCCTCGCTCCTCATCGGCGTCGTGCAGACCTTCGCGGTCGCGATCGACGCGTCGCTCGCCGACCTCCTCGCCCAGTTCGGGGTCGCGGTCAGCCGGCGCGACGCGCTCTACGACCTCTGGAAGATCAAGCTCGCCCAGCTCGCGCCGGTGCTGCCCTACTTCCTCCTAGTGCTCATGCTGATCCTGCGCCCGCGCGGCCTCATGGGGACCCGCGAGACATGAGCGAGGTCGCGCTCAAGGCGCGGGCGGCGCGGCGCGGCGCGCCCGCGTGGCTGCGCGCCGCACTCCCCTGGGCCGCCGCCGTCGCCCTGATCCTCGTCCTGCCGCATCTCCTCACCACGAGCTTCGGGCGCACGCTCCTCACCGAGATGGGCATCGCGATCGTCTTCGCGGCGGCCTACAACGTGCTCCTCGGCGAGACCGGCATGCTTTCCTTCGGGCACGCCGTCTACTTCGGCCTCGGCGGCTACGCGGCGATCCACGTGCTGCGCCTGATCGCGGCGGGCCTCCTCCTGCCGGTCGCGCTCCTGCCCCTCGTCGGCGGCCTCGGCGGGCTCTTCTTCGGCCTCCTGTTCGGCTATCTCTCGACGCGGCGCGCCGGCACCGCCTTCGCCATGATCACGCTCGGGCTCATGGAGCTCGTCGTGGCCCTCGCCCTGATCTTCGACCACGTGTTCGGCGGCGAGGAGGGCATCGGCGGCGACCGCACCTCCGGCCCCGCCCTCCTCGGCGTCACCTTCGGCTCGCAGGTGCAGGTCTACTACCTGATCGCCGCCTGGATGCTCCTGAGCCTCGCGCTGATGCGGGCCTTCACCCGCACGCCGGTCGGGCGGCTCTGCAACGCCGTGCGCGACAACCCCGAGCGGGTGCAGTTCCTCGGCTACGATCCCGCCCGCATCCGCCTCATCGCCTTCGCGGTGTCGAGCTTCTTCGCCGGCGTCGCCGGCGGGCTCTTCGCGGTCAACTACGAGCTCATGGCGATCAACAGCCTCGGCGCCGAGCGCTCGGCCCTCGTCCTGCTCATGGCCTACATCGGCGGCGTCGGCTCCTTCCTCGGACCGATCCTCGGCGCCGCTCTCGTGACCTTCCTCCAGGTCGCGCTCAGCGACTACACCCAGGCCTGGCTCCTCTACCTCGGCCTGTTCTTCGTCCTCGTGACGCTGTTCGCCCCGAACGGCCTTGTCGGCCTCGTCCTCATGCACGCCCCGATCGCCCGCGCCGGGCTCCTGCATCGCCTCGCCGCGGCCTACGCGCTTGCCCTCTTGCCGGCGCTGCTGCTCGCCGCGGGCGCGATCGCGGTCGTCGAGATCGGCTACCGCCTCACGATCCGCCCCGAGCTCGGCACCGCCATGCGCCTCTTCGGCGTCCCCTTCGACGCGAAGAGTTCCGGGACCTGGATCGCCTGCCTCCTTCTGATCGCCGCCGGCGCGGCCGGCCTGCGCCTCGTCGCGCCATACGTTTCGGCGCGCTGGTCCGAGGCGCTCGCGGAGGCGCGGGCATGACGGCGCCCGCGCTTGAGCTGTCCCAGGTGCGCAAGAGCTTCGGCGCGACGGCGATCATCCGCGGCGTCGACCTCACCGTCGCCCGCGGCGAGCGCCACGCCCTCATCGGCCCGAACGGCGCCGGCAAGTCGACGCTCTTCCACCTCGTCACCGGCCGTTTCCCGGCAAGCTCCGGCACGATCCGGCTCGACGGCGAGGACGTGACCGGCCTCTCGCCCTTCGCGATCTACCGCCGCGGCCTCTCCCGCAGCTTCCAGATCACCAACATCTTCCCGCGCCTCTCCGTCTACGAGAACCTGCGCTGCGCCGTGCTGTGGTCCCTCGGCCACGGCTACGCCTTCTGGCGGCTCATCGACCGCATGCCCGACGTGAACGAGCGCGCCGAGTCCGTGCTCGAGCGCATCGGCCTCGCCCGCCGCCGCGACGTGCCGGCGGGCCTCCTCGCCTACGCCGAGCAGCGGGCGCTCGAGATCGGCCTCGCGATCGCCGGCGAGCCCCAAGTCATCCTCCTCGACGAGCCGACCGCCGGCATGAGCCGCGGCGAGGCCGAGCACGCCGTCGACCTCATCCGCCGGGTGAGCGAGGGCCGCACCCTCCTCATCGTCGAGCACGACATGGCCGTGGTCTTTGGCCTCGCCGACCGCATCTCCGTGCTGGTCTATGGCGAGATCATCGCGAGCGACGCGCCCGGGCGCATCAAGGCGAACCGCGCGGTGCAAGAGGCCTACCTCGGCACGGTGCTGGCATGAGCGCTTCACTGTCATTCCGGGGCGCGCGAAGCGCGAGCCCGGAACCTATAAACACCGGCGGTGCCGAACGCACACGACCGCTTCAACATCATCGGAGAGGGCGGCGTTTATGGGTTCCGGGCTCGCGCCTCCGGCGCGCCCCGGAATGACAGGAGGCGGCCATGCTCGAAGTGACCGACCTCCACGCCTACTATGGCAAGAGCCACATCCTGCACGGCGTCACCTTCGCGGTCGGCGAGGGCGAGATCGTGAGCCTGCTCGGGAGGAACGGCGTCGGGCGCTCGACGGCGATCAAGACCGTCATGGGGCAGGTGCGCCCGCACGGCTCGATCCGCCTCCGCGGCCGCGAGATCGCAGGGCTCGCCCCCCACGAGATCGCCCGCCTCGGCCTCGGCTACGTGCCCGAGGAGCGCGCGATCTTTCCGGGCCTCACCGTGCGCCAGAACCTGATCCTCGGTCAGAAGCGCGCGCGCGAGGGCGGGCGCTGGACCATGCGCGACCTGTTCGCCCTCTTCCCGCGGCTTGAGGAGCGCGCCGACACGCCGGGCGGCGTGCTGTCGGGCGGCGAGCAGCAGATGCTCACCATCTGCCGCACCCTCATGGGCGACCCCGACCTCGTCATGGTGGACGAGCCGACCGAAGGCCTCTCGCCCCAGATGGTCGAGCGCGTCGGCGCGCTCCTGCGCCGGATCGCCGAGCGCGGCGTCGCCATTCTCCTCGTCGAGCAGAAGCTCACCATCGCGCTTGAAATCTCGAACCGCCTCTACGTCATGGGCCACGGCCGCATCGTCTTCGAGGGCACGCCCGCGGACCTGCGCACCGACGCCGGCGTGCGCAAGGAATGGCTGGAGGTGTGAGATTCTGCGGGTCTGCATCGGTTCGGCCTTGATCTCTCTACGCGCAGCGCGTAGTTTTCCGTCGTGAGCACGCCGGCAGAGTTCGAATGGGATGAGGACAAGGCGGCCACAAATATTGCGAAGCATGGCGTTGCCTTCGAGGCGATCGAGGCGCTCTACGCCGATCCGGAGCATGTCATCGTGGATACGTCCCGCCATGCGGATGGCGAGCCCCGGTTCAAGCTCATCGCCCAAGTGGAAGGCCGCCTGTTCACGGCGGTCTGCACCATGCGGGGCGCAGCCTGCCGGGTGATCTCGCTTCGCCGGGTGAACGCGTCGGAGGAGAGGATTTATGGCCACGGTCCGCTACAAGCCTGATCCGGCAAACCCCTTCAAGTTCACGCCGGAGGAACTGGCCCGTCTCGATGCCATGACGGACGAGGAGATCACGGCTGCCGCAGAGAGCGATCCCGATAACCCGCCTCTCACCGAGGAAGAAGCGAACCGCGGCCTTTTTGCCCGCGACGTGCGGCTCGTGCGGGAAAAGACGGGGCTCAGCCAGGAGCGTTTCGCTGCGGCGCTCGGCTTGCCCGTGGCGACCTTGCGCAATTGGGAGCAGGGCCGCTTCAACCCCGATCCGGCCGCGCGCGCGCTGATACGGATCGTCTCGAAGGATCCGAAGCGGGTCCTGGCGCTCCTCGCCGCCTGATCGCCGGTGACCTTCTTCAGCCAAGCCGAGCCCAGCCCTTCTTCGTAAACGAGGACTCCCATGACCGAAGCCGTCATCGTCTCGACCGCCCGCACGCCGATCGGCAAAGCCTATCGCGGCGCCTTCAACAACACCCATGGGGCGACGCTCGCGGGGCATGCGATCAAGCACGCCGTCGAGCGGGCCGGGATCGAGCCCGGCGAGGTCGAGGACGTGCTGATCGGCTGCGCCCTGCCGGAAGGGGCGACGGGTGAGAACATCGCCCGCCAGGCAGCGCTCCGGGCGGGGCTTCCGGTCACCACGAGCGGCGCAACCGTCAACCGCTTCTGCTCCTCGGGCATGCAGACGATCGCGCTCGCGGCGCAGCGGGTGATCGTCGACGGCGTGCCGGTGATGATCGCGGGCGGGGTCGAGTCGGTGAGCCTCGTGCAGAACGAGCACAAGAACAAGCACCGCCTCCACGACGAATGGCTCGACCAGCACAAGCCCGACATCTACCTGCCGATGATCGACACCGCCGAGGTCGTGGCGAAGCGCTACGGCATCTCGCGGGAGACGCAGGATCAGTACGCGCTGCAAAGCCAGCTGCGCACCGCGGCGGCGCAGCAGGCCGGCCGCTTCGACGACGAGATCGTGCCGCTGTCGAGCCAGAAGCTCGTCCAGGACAAGGCGACGGGCGAGGTCTCCGAACAGGCCGTGTTCCTGACGCGGGACGAGGGCAACCGGCCGGACACCTCGCCCGAAGGACTTGCCAAGCTCGAGCCGGTGCGCGGGCCGGGCCACTTCATCACGGCCGGCAACGCGAGCCAGCTCTCGGACGGCGCTTCCGCCTGCGTCGTCATGAACGCGAAGCTCGCCGAGAAGCGCGGCCTCTCGCCCCTCGGCATCTTCCGCGGCCTCGCCGTCGCGGGCTGCGAGCCCGACGAGATGGGCATCGGCCCGGTCTACGCCGTGCCGCGCCTTCTCGATCGCCACGGCCTTTCCATGGACGACATCGACCTCTGGGAGCTGAACGAGGCCTTCGCCGTGCAGGTCCTCTACTGCCGCGACAAGCTCGGCATCCCGAACGAGACCCTCAACGTCGACGGCGGCGCCGTCGCGATCGGCCACCCCTACGGCATGAGCGGTGCCCGCATGGTCGGCCACGCCCTCATCGAGGGCAAGCGCCGGGGCGCCAAGTACGTCGTCTGCACCATGTGCGTCGGCGGCGGCATGGGGGCGGCGGGCCTGTTCGAGGTAGCTTGATCACCTCTCCCGCGGAGCGGGAGAGGTCGAGTCGCGCGTCAGCGCGACCGGGTGAGGGCAACGCCGCCACTGTCGTTCCCGGCGAGCCGAAGCCCCCGGGTCTGGCCTCCGGCCGGCCCGAGGATAAACTCCGCGTAGGCGAGGGAAGGGGACCCAAGCCCTGCCAGGGAATGGATCCCCTTCCCCTCGCTTCGCTCGGCCGGGGATGACAGTGGGCAATCAGGAGTGAGACGGATGACACAGCAGTCCCGCCGCATCGTGCTCGCCTCCCGTCCCGTGGGCGAGCCGAAAGATTCCGACTTCCGGCTGGAGAGCGCGCCGGTCCCCGAGCCCGGCCCCGGCCAAGTGCTGATCCGGACGCTCTGGCTCTCCCTCGACCCCTACATGCGCGGGCGCATGAGCGACGCGAAGAGCTACGCCAAGCCCGTCGGCGTCGGCGAGGTCATGACCGGCGGCACGGTCGGCGAGGTCGTGCGCTCGAACCACGACAAGCTCGCGCCCGGCGACATCGTCCTCGGCATGGGCGGCTGGCAGGAGCACGCCGTGCTCGACGGCAAGGAGCTGCGCCGGCTCGATCCGGAGGCGGCGCCGGTCCAGACGGCCCTCGGCGTGCTGGGCATGCCCGGCATGACGGCCTACACGGGCCTTCTCAACATCGGCCAGCCGAAGGCCGGCGAGACCGTCGCGGTCGCGGCCGCGACGGGGCCGGTCGGCTCCCTCGTGGGCCAGATCGCCAAGCTGAAAGGGTGCCGCGCGGTCGGGATCGCGGGCGGGGCCGAGAAGTGCCGCGCCCTTCTCGACGAGTTCGGCTTCGACGCCGCCGTCGACCATCGCGCGCCGGATTTCCCGGAGAAGCTCAAGGCCGCCTGCCCGAACGGCATCGACGTGTATTTCGAGAACGTCGGCGGGGCGGTGTGGGATGCCGTGTTCCCGCTCTTCAACGACTTCGCCCGCATTCCCGTCTGCGGCCTCATCGCCAACTACAACATGACCGAGCTGCCGGCGGGCCCCGACCGCACGCCGCAGCTCTTCCGCGCCGTGCTGACGAAACGCCTGACGATCCGTGGCTTCATCGTCTGGGACTTCCAGGCCCAGGCGCGGGAGTTCGCGACCGAGGTCGGCGGGTGGCTGCGCGAGGGTAGGATCAAGTACCGCGAGGACGTGGTCGAGGGCCTGGAGAACGCGCCGCAGGCCTTCATGGGCCTGCTCAAGGGGAAGAACTTCGGCAAGCTCCTGGTGCGGGTGGCGCGATAGCTACCGGGCGGCCTCGTAGCGTGCCATGAAGCGCGGGGCCATGGCGCGCAGGCGCTCCCGGTCGACCCTCCCCGAGCGGGTGATGTAGCTCATCGCGAAATCGAGCGGCGCTAAGCGCATGTGCTCGGGGAAGCGCTCGTACCAGGCGGCGCTCGTCCGCGAGGCCGCGACGAGCTTCTCGACGATCGGCCGCCGGGCAGCCTCGTAGGCCGCGAGCGCTGCGGGCACGTCGCCCGCCTCGTCCAGCGCCTTCGCCAGGGCGATCGCGTCCTCCAGGGCGAGCCGCGTGCCCGAGCCGATGGAGAAGTGCGCCGTGTGGAGCGCGTCGCCGAGGAGCACCCGGTTGCCCACGGACCAGCGTGCGTTCTCGACCCACGGGAAGTTGCGCCACACCGAGCGGTTCGAGATCAGCGGGTGGCCGTCGAGGATCTCCGCGAACACGTCCTCGCACACTGCTTTCGCCTCGTCCTCGCCCATGCGTTCGAACCCGGCGCGGGACCAGGTAGCGGGATCGCACTCGACGATGAAGGTGCTCATCGCCGGCGCGTAGCGGTAGTGGTGCGCGTTGAAGGTGCCGAGTGGCGTTTCGACGAAGGTCTGGGTCAGGGTCTCGACGCTCTTCGTCGTGCCGAACCAGGCGAACTTGTTGCCAAGGTAGGAGATCGACGTCCCGAACTCGCCCTCGCGCTCGCGGCGGACCAACGAATTC